>JBCCZV010000122.1:0-11123 GCA_039187085.1 Pseudomonadota bacterium | reverse complement strand
TATTTCTTCTTGGAAGGTAGCGTGAAACTCCCGTGGTCACTTTGAGATCATTTTTTTTCATGGCGTTTTGCTCATCATCAAAATAGTCAATAACGATAGAAGCATTAAATTGTTTTATTGCTGTCACTGTATTGGTACTGTTTTCGATAGGGCTATTGGGTAAAATAAGCATGAAAGTATCGTGACTCCATCGTGCCACCGTATCTTTTTCACCGATATTGTTTTTAATATGCTGGCAAAACGCTACAATCGCAAAATCTGAGGTTTCCTGCCCCCAACGCTCTTTAAATTGCTCCAAGTTAATCAAACGAATAAAAGCGATAGATAAAGGTAGAAGTTCTCTATCCGCTCTTTTTTTTGCATCGCTTAATACATTCACAGCAACAGCTTTATTGGCACATCCTGTTAGAGGATCTTTAAAGGATAATTCTTCAAGCTTTTTTTTAGTTAAAGTTAAGTTTTTCTTGTTTTTATCGATTCTAATTTTTAAATGTCTTTGATATAAAATCGCTATAAAAATTATTAGCAAAACGGTAACAATCAAAAGCAAAACATTAAAATTGAAATTAAGTTTTTGTTTTTTTAATTCCACTCTTAACATTTTATTGGTTTTGTCTTTGCTCATTATTTGTTGATTAAGCTCAAATATTTTTTGTTCGAGTGGTGCTGAAATTTTCATAGTTTGATGTCTATCTTCAGATAAATCCAGCCTTCGCTTTACTAAAAAAAACTGATCACGCAATCGATAAGCTTCTTCATATATTTTTTTTGTTGCTGCAATCTCAGACAAATAATCTAAACTTTGTAATAAATAAAAATCAAACTGCGATTCACGAGATAGCTGATTGGCTTTTTTAAAAAATTGAGTTGCTTTGTCAATGCTTTGTGTATTATCAAATAATATTTGTCCTAATCGTAATAGAGTTTTAATCTCTAATTCATTATCATTTTCAACACTTAAAACATTCAATGTCTGTTCAAAAAACAGTTTGGCTTGAATTTCTTGATTGCGCTTTAAATGAAGTTCACCTAACCAAAAGTGCACTTTTGCAAGAGCTATGTCTTTTTCTCGTGTGTTTATGCCCTTTAAAACACTTAGTGCTGAATTGAGCTGTAATTCTGCTTCTTCAAATTCTTCCAGATTAATTAAATCAAACGCTATTTCTCGCATTAAGCTAACATAAGAGAGTTTTTCTGTTAAGTGCAAACGCAAAGTAACAAGTAAATTCAGTTGCATTTTTAATAGTTTATAAGAGTTTTCATGATCTTCGATAGCTCGATAAACTTTGGATAAACTTAAAACGATATAAGTTTGTTCTTCGAATGAAAATATATTTTTAAAGGTTGGATTTTGTATGAGCTCTAAGTATGTGGCCACACTTTTTGCATATAAATTGTTTGCGAAATACAACTCACCTAACAGTTGTCGTGCATTTAACTCGGCTGAAGGTTCAGCGTTGATTAAAATAGTATTTTTTAAAAGTAACTGTAATTTTTGTATCGCATACTCGCTACGCCCTGTCTCATGTGTAATACGAATATACATCAGATGCCACTGCACTTTTTGTGTGTCATTTTGAAGCATATTACGCTCATTTATTTCATCGAGAACTTCTTGAGCACGGCGCCAAGCCTGATAACTCATAAGAAATTTCGCATATTGCCAACGAGTTTGCTCTTTTAATGAACTATTTTCCAAAGTATCAGCAAAATCAATGGCATCTAACCAGTAAGTCACGGCTGTTCGCATTTGCTCTAACTTTGCATAAATAAGAGCGACTGAAATATAGCCGTTCACACGATCAACCGTCTCATTATTATCAATCAGTCTTTCTAAGTTATCTTGAGCTTCATCAAGTTGATCAATGAGGCGTGCTTTATCATCAGCAATAACATTAATACAGCTAAGTAATACTAATAATAAAATCTTGATGGGAAATTTATTCATACCGAATTTATCCAAACTCATCTCGTTAATATTGATGGGCTTGATCGGAATTATAATGTGATAATTTAATACCTTTTTAGCTTATTGTTTTGATGAGAGCTATTCGATAATTACGATGAGAAGCAGGTTTCAAAAAGCGAGTTAATAAAGAAAAAGAAATTCTAAAAAAATTAAAAATCAGAAAAACTCTAATCAGGAAGGAAACGATAAAAAAACAAAGTCTTTATCGATCGATAAAGACTTTAATGAAACACGGAAAATTATCGCTCAGCAATGGGTATCCAACTTCTATTTTCAGGGCCTGTGTAATTCGCACTCGGACGAATAATTTTACCATCATTACGTTGTTCCATGATATGAGCAGCCCAACCTGTCACACGCGAAATCACAAAAATGGGCGTGAACATAGCGGTATTGATACCCATTTGATGATAAGAAACGGCAGAGAACCAATCTAAGTTAGGGAACATTTTTTTCTCGTTCCACATCACACTTTCAAGACGCTCAGCAACGTTATATAAATTCATATCACCTTGCTCTTCGGATAACGACTTAGCCACTTTCTTAATGACTTCATTGCGTGGATCAGAAACCGTATAAACAGGATGACCAAAACCTATAACAATTTCTTTTCTGGAGATACGCTCTTTAATATCGGCTTCTGCTTCATCAGGCGATGCATAGCGCCTTTGAATATCAAGAGCCACCTCATTGGCACCACCGTGTTTAGGACCACGTAAAGCGCCTATAGCACCACAGACCGCCGAATACATATCTGAGCCAGTGCCTGTTATAACACGCCCAGTGAAAGTTGAAGCATTGAATTCATGTTCTGCATATAAGATCAGAGAAATATTCATAGCTTTCACCCATGATTCGCTTGGTCGCTCATCATGCAACAAATTAAGAAAGTGCCCACCTACAGAATCATCATCTGTTTCTACATCGATACGACGACCATTATGTGAAAAGTGGTACCAATAAAGTAACATAGAACCAAATGAAGCTAGTAAACGATCAGCAATATCTCTAGCACCTGCTTCATTTTGGTCTTCTTTTTCAGGTAATACTGTGCCAAGTATCGAACAACCCGTTCTCAACACATCCATTGGGTGAGCTGATGCAGGAATGCATTCTAGCGCATCTTGTACCGCCAGTGGTAAGCCCCGAAGCGCTTTAAGCTTACGCTTGTAATTGTTTAGTTCACTTTGATTCGGAAGGCGACCATGGATCAGTAAGTGCGCCACCTCTTCAAACTCAGCTGTTTCTGCAAAATCTAAAATATCGTAACCACGATAATGTAAATCATTTCCGCTTCGACCTACAGTACAAAGTGCGGTATTTCCGGCAGCTACTCCAGAGAGAGCTACTGACTTTTTTGCTTTAGGTAATACTTGCTCTGCCATATTATTTCTCCTTATTTTGTGCAAAAAGTTCGTCTAATTTATCTTCGTACTCATGGTAACCAAGATAGTCGTAAAGCTCGTCTCGAGTCTGCATGATATCAATAACATTGCGTTGATGCCCCTCATTTTTCAAAGCCTCATAAACTGTCAGTGCTGCTTTATTCATCGCACGATAGGCACCACAACAATAAAGAATGATGTCAACACCAACATCACCTAATTCTTGTGTAGAGAATAATGGTGTTTTTCCAAATTCTGTAATATTTGCTAGAATTGGTACTTTAACTGCGTCTTTGAATTGCCGATATTGTTCAAGTGTAGCAATAGCTTCCGGGAAGATCATGTCAGCACCAGCCTCTACACAAGACAGCGCTCTATCAATAGCACTGTCCAAACCTTCTACGGCTAGTGCATCAGTTCTTGCAATAATCACAAAATCTTGATCGACTTTTGCGTCGACAGCTGCTTTAACACGATCCAACATTTCATTGGCTGATACAATTTCTTTACCAGGGCGATGGCCACAACGTTTTGCTGCCACCTGATCCTCAATATGACAACCTGCTGCACCAGATTTTGTCAGTGATTTAATAGTGCGCGCAATATTAAAAGCACCACCCCAACCTGTATCAGCATCAACAATCAACGGAAGATCGCAAACATCAGTAATACGTCTTACATCAACAAGCACATCTTCTAGCGAACTTATACCAAGATCAGGAACACCGAGTGAATTAGCGGCAACACCTCCGCCTGATAAATAAATGGCTTGATGACCCACACGTTTTGCCATATGAGCAGTGTACGCATTGATTGTTCCAACTAACTGTAGCGGTTTATTTTTTGTAACCGCATCACGGAATTTTCCCCCCGCGCTTTGAAACTGAATCATTTATCCCCCTTCCTAATATGATTAAATCTAACGATATATTCGTATTGCATTCTTAATGTGAATGCCATTAAGCATCCAAAAAGTTTAGCTGGCTTGCATTGCTTGGATTTTAATTTTCCAAGATTCAGGTCCCGTTTTATGTACAGACTCGCCTTGGCTGTCCACGGCAACTGTGACCGGCATATCTTCTACTTCAAATTCATAGATAGCCTCCATACCCAGCTCTTCAAACGCAACCACACGTGATTTTTTTATCGCTTTCGAGACTAAGTAGGCTGCTCCACCCACAGCCATCAGATAAACAGAACCGTATTTTTTTATAGCTTCTATTGCTGTGGGCCCTCTTTCAGCTTTACCGATCATCCCCAGCAAACCCGTTTTTTCCAGCATAGTCTCTGTGAATTTATCCATTCGAGTTGCTGTTGTTGGACCGGCAGGCCCTACAACTTCATCCCTAACAGCATCAACGGGACCTACATAGTAGATAAAACGTCCTTTAAGATTGACGCCATCTGGAAGGTTTTCGCCTTTGCTAAATAAATCGACCATACGTTTATGAGCTGCATCACGCCCAGTAAGTAACTTGCCAGATAGCAGCAACGTCTCACCCGGTTTCCAGGTACTTACATCTTGTGCTGTGACTTCATCAAGGTTGACACGTCTTGCGCCTGCAGAAGCATCCCACGAAATCTTCGGCCAGTCATCGAGGCTTGGTCGAGCGAGCTCTGCTGGACCAGTTCCATCAAGTGTGAAATGTACGTGGCGAGTTGCAGCACAGTTAGGTATCATTGCCACAGGTTTTGAGGCTGCGTGAGTGGGAAATTCTTTGATTTTAATATCAAGAACCGTCGTTAACCCCCCCAAGCCTTGAGCACCAATACCTAATTGATTAACTTTCTCAAAAATTTCCAGCCTCAATTCTTCAATAGCATTTTTTTCGGGCTTTGCTTGTAACTCGTGCATATTGATGGGATCCATTAAAGATTCTTTAGCCATTACCATTGCTTTCTCCGCGGTACCACCAATGCCAATACCTAACATACCCGGAGGGCACCAGCCCGCACCCATAGTCGGTACAGTTTTCAATACCCAGTCGACGATAGAGTCACTTGGATTTAGCATAACAAACTTGGTTTTATTTTCTGAGCCACCGCCCTTCGCTGCAACAGTAATATCAACTTTATTGCCAGGAACTACTTCGAAGTGGACTGTGGCCGGCGTATTATCTTTAGTATTCGTTCGCGTTGTTGCTGGATTTGCAACGATAGATGCTCTTAATGGATTATCTGCATTTTTATAAGCTCGACGTACACCTTCGTCTATCATATCTTGCAAACTCATATCAGTATCCCATTGAGCCTGCATACCTACTTTAACAAAAACCGTAACAATACCTGTATCTTGGCAAACTGGGCGTTGACCTTCGGCGCACATTCGTGAGTTGATAAGAATTTGAGCAATGGCATCTTTTGCTGCCTGACTTTGCTCCTTTTCATAGGCAGCAGTCATGGCATCGATGAAATCTTTGGGATGGTAGTAAGAGATATATTGAAGCGCATCGGCAACACTTTCAATCAAATCATCTTTCTTAATAACAGTCATAGTTCACCTATTTATGGCTTTGATTTATTGCATTTTATCACAGGTGCTTAATTGCAGTGTTGTAATCACAACCACTTTTGCATGCGTCCAACTTTACAACAATTCAAACGGTCGTACAAATCTATTATTTAAGGAGCACTTCAAACCTCCTATTCACATTGAATCCAGGTATAATCCGTGGCTCGTTATTTAGCTGACTGCTGCATAACGATCTTACGATTAAAAAATATTCTTTATTTAAACCAGGGCGGTACCATTGAAACAGAAACGACTACTCGAAAAGCTTGGAATTAGTATTCGCGACCTAGAGTATAACGGATTTGCTCAAGCAGAGACGATATTCTCGAAGTTTGAAAACGAAAAAGGGGCTATTTTACTATCCAGTGGTGGTTCAGCTAATCATCATGGCCGATTTGATATTATCGTAGCAAGGCCATTTAAATCGCTTATAACTAATTACTCGGGTTCTCTTATTTGTTCTCAAGGTAATTTGACCCATTCCAACAAACACGGCTTTGATTTATTAGAGCAAGAATGGTTGGCTACCATTTCTAAGCATTCGCCATTGACAGATCCTCAACGTCAGCTTACTAAAGAATTCCCTTTTTTAGGGGGAGTTGTGGGTTATTGGTCCTATGATTTGGGAAGATATACAGAAAATGTGGATTTGAAACGTCCAACAACAGTAACAATACCTCTCATGCAAATCGGTTTTTATGATTGGGCTATTATTATTGATCACCAGCAGCAGCAGTCGCGATTACTGACATATGGTTTAAACGAACAAACTTGTATAGAACATTTGTATCAAGAGATCATCGAACTAACCTTCCAAGAAACAGAAAAAACTTTCGAACTCACGTCAACCTGGGAATCTAGTCTGAGCCAAAAAGATTATTTCAAGCAAATCGATAAGATTTTCCATCACATCCAACAAGGAGACACCTACCAAATTAATTTCACACAATGCTTCACTGCAAATTTTATTGGTGAGCCATGGGCAGCTTTTGTAAAACTTAACATCAGTAACAAAGCTCCATTTTCTGCGTTTCTTAGGCTGGATGAAGAAAATAGTATTCTGTGTTTATCGCCTGAACGCTTTCTAGCCATTGATGATCTTACAGTTATTACTCAGCCTATCAAAGGAACTCGACCTCGATATTCAGACCCTGTAATCGACTGCCAAGCTGCCTACGATCTTAGTAGAAGTGAAAAAGATCGGGCTGAAAACCTTATGATAGTTGACCTTCTGCGCAATGACTTAGGTAAAGTTTGTGTGCCAGGTACAATAGAGGTTCCTCAATTGTTTGACATTTGTAGCTTTGAGGCAGTTCATCATATGGTCAGTACAATTACTGGAAAGTTAAAAAGTGCATCGGAAACCATTTCCTTGTTAAGACAAGCTTTTCCCGGTGGTTCGATCACTGGTGCGCCTAAAAAACGAGCCATGGAAATCATTGATGAGCTAGAACCTCATAACCGAAGCATTTTTTGTGGTAGCATCGGCTACATTGATCAGTTTGGTAACACCGACACCAACATTGCGATTAGAACGCTAGTGTGTCAAAAGAGCCGTATCTACGCATGGGCAGGCGGAGGCATAGTAGCTGATTCTAATGCTCAAGACGAATACCAAGAATCTTTTGATAAGTTGAAAAAAATTCTTCCCATACTTTGAATGACAACGCTGTATTTTATTAGGAGATTTATGTCTGAAAAGTTTACCCAAGAAAAAATTTGCTCAAAATACCATCAACTTGAAAAGCCGAGTATTCCCAAAATTGAAACCATAGCCAAACCCTCCGCTGTGACTATAGTACTGAGGTATGATGAACACCAAATGCAAATGCTTTTCACTAAACGTCAACCTTATCTCAAAAACCACGGCGGCCAAATAAGCTTTCCTGGTGGGAGATATGAAGAAAAAGACGGCTGCCTAGAGCAAACTGCCGTGAGAGAAACCTATGAAGAAATTGGTTTGGATCCCCAATATTTAAAGATATTAGGACCTTTGGTGCCGTCAAGTACCATAACAGGCTTTACCATCGTTCCTTACATTGGTTTTGCACCCAAAAAAATCACACTATCGCCAGAAACCTCAGAAGTAGCAACTATTTTCGAGGTTCCTTTGGATTATTTAGCTAACCCAAGCAATCAATTAGAACATAAGGTTGAGCATCAGGGTAAAACCTATCTTTTACCCGCTTACCGCTACCATGAATTTTTTATTTGGGGAGCTACAGCAAGAATTGTCTCCCAATTTACGCATAAACTGCTGACGTAATATCAGTCTAGTAATTAAACAACCAACATTTAAGCGCAACAGCAACTTTATAAAAAGCGCTTAAAGCCCTAAAGTACATACAGATTAAGAGGTTTCTTATCAATGTCTATTAGCGTTTTTGACATGTTCACAATCGGTATTGGCCCTTCTAGCTCTCACACAGTTGGACCTATGCGGGCCGCCCGCACATTTGTGTTAGCCTTGGAATCCGAACAAAAACTAAGCTCTATCCATAGTATCACCGCAGAACTTTTTGGTTCTTTGGGCCATACAGGTAAAGGGCATGGCTCTGATAAGGCTATCATGTTGGGGTTAATGGGCGATCGACCATCACTTGTTGATACTGATACCATCCCCTCTAAAATACAAAAGATCCAAGAATCTCATTCGATAGCTGTTTTGGGAAAGCATTCAGTAAATTTTGGCAAAGAAAACCTTGTTTTCCACCGCAAACGTACTTTGCCCAGACATCCAAATGGTATGACTTTTACAGCTTTTGACAGCAATCAGAATGTCATCATGAGTAAATCTTATTATTCCATAGGTGGTGGCTTTGTTATTGATGATGCAGAGCCAAACGAAACTATCTTGATACAAGACTCACAGGAACTGCCTTACTTATTCCGCTCAGCTGATGAACTGCTCAAACTCTGTAAAGAGACAGGATTAAGCATTGCAACACTCATGCTGGAAAATGAAAAAATATGGCGGCCAGAAGCAGAAATTAAATCAAAACTTTTAGATATTTGGCAAGCAATGCAAGCATGCATTCAAAAAGGGTGTGATAAAGAAGGAGTCTTACCAGGTGGTCTTAAAGTAGTACGTAGAGCGCCATCGATTTATCGCAAACTCAAATGCGATCCAAACTCTACTCATGATCAGCTCAATGCTATGGATTGGGTCAATTTGTTTGCTCTTGCTGTTAATGAAGAAAATGCTGCTGGAGGGCGAGTCGTTACAGCACCAACTAACGGTGCCGCTGGTATCATACCCGCAGTATTGAACTACTACCATAAATTTATAGATAATGCGCAAGAAGAAGATGCGATTCGTTTTCTACTAACCGCTGGAGCAATAGGCATCCTGTACAAAATGAATGCGTCTATATCGGGGGCTGAAGTGGGTTGTCAGGGAGAAGTAGGCGTCGCTTGTTCAATGGCAGCAGCAGGATTGACCGAAATAATGGGAGGCACGCCTGAGCAAGTGGAAAATGCTGCGGAGGTTGGAATGGAACACAATCTCGGTCTAACCTGCGATCCTGTTGGAGGTTTAGTACAAGTACCTTGTATAGAAAGAAATGCAATGGGTGCCATAAAAGCAATAAATGCCAGTCGTTTAGCATTGAGAGGTGATGGCAATCATAAAGTATCGCTTGATAAGGTCATAAGAACTATGCGAGAAACGGGAGCCGATATGAAGAGCAAATACAAAGAAACAGCTCGTGGCGGTTTAGCAGTGAATATTATTGAATGTTAGTAGGTTGTGAGTGAGCCAGCAATTGCTGGCCGTAAAAACATGTTTTACAACACTAAGAGACTTGACGAGAGTTAGAAAAGCGTGCTTCTGTTACTGCAGGCATATTTAAAGCATTTTTTAGATGCTCTGAACCTTGGTTAGAGGTGAGCTGCATGACTAATTCGAGCAAGTAACTGCGAACACAGCCCAATTTCTTTACACTCACAGAGGTGTTTATAGCGTCAAAGATATGTCCTGCATCCACAATGCTTAAATCACTGTCTATAAGACGGTCATAAACAACAGACGGTACAACACCGACTCCCATTCCCATCCGAACATAAGACTTGATCAAATCAATATCATCAGAATCAAGCACTATGTTGAGTTTTTTTGTTTCAACATTCAATTTTTCACGAAAACTTGTCGTGCCGGTTGCTGCATTCAGATCTAAAATCAATGGGTACTTTAAAAGGGCGTCTAAAGATAGATTACCACTTAATTGATTTAGAGGGTGATCATTTGGTATTAGCAAACCATAATTAAACGTTTCACAGGGTAGAATGACGCGACTTTCAACGTCTTTAAGATTAGATGCGGATAGTATGACATCCGTATTTGTATAATCATCTTCAGTCGCTGTATCACCCTCAGCATCCGCTCTTATTTTCAAATCTACAGAAGGAAAGTTTTGTGTGAAGGTTTCGAATGCTTTGGGTAAAATATAACGGGCACCAAGTTGAGAAGTTAATATACTCAATTCTCCTCTATCTGGTGCTGTTTGTTCTGAAGCAATTTCTCTAATTGCAGCAGAACGCTCCAAAATTTCCTTGGCAATAGCCAATATTTTCTTACCCGGTGGAGTAATGCCTGTCAAATGTTTTCCACTGCGTGTAAAAATTTCAAGTCCCAACTCATCTTCGAAAAGACGAATTTGACGACTAATACCAGGTTGCGAAGTAAAAAGTTTTTCTGCTGTAGCAGATACATTCAAATTATTATTAGATACTTCATAAATATAGTGCAATTGCTGTAATTTCATTACCGACCGCCACTAATTTTGCTAACTAAAAAAGTTCCCCAGGATATGTAAGTAGATACTTCATAACCAACCTGCTTATAACAGGATTATAATAAAGTTAGAATTAATCCTGAAAAAATCAAGTATACTTAATGCCGACTTCGTATAAAGCGACAGAAGGTTGCGTCAGAAATCTTCTAAAAGGTTTGATTGAAAATTCAGTTGGTTAATAAATCCCTACCTATTTAAAAAAAGATTAGACTACAAATCAAAGAATAGGTAACAGAAATCTATAAAGAAAAGTAAAAAATCAAATCAACTTCTATAATCAATAATAAATCATCAACATAAATCAGTATTTATTGATTAAAGCACGCTATTTATGAGTAAAATAGACTATAGCCGTTCGAAGGTTCTTATTATTGATGACTTCGCTGAATTTCGTCGTTCTATCAAATCAATTGTCGAATCATTGGGAGTCGTTGATATTGAAATGGCCGCCAACGTCAAAGAAG
>JBCCZV010000121.1:0-11326 GCA_039187085.1 Pseudomonadota bacterium | reverse complement strand
CAAATTTTTGTTTTTCACTGACATTAAGAGTTTGCTTCAGCAAAGTTTCCTCTGTCTCACTTTGTTTGATACGGGCTTCTTGTCGTTCAGCTTGAGCAATGAGTTGCTCAAGCTTGTGAATTTTTTGTTCGACATCATTAGGTACCGAAATATCGTCTTGTATAAATGGATGCTCTTTTGCTCCACATAATGGGCAAGGTTTGCCGGTCTCCAATTGAGCACGCTGCGCTTCTAGCTGTGTAATCTTTTGGATAAAAGCCATTTCACGTAGCAAATTATCTTTTTCTGCTCGATATTCTCTAAGGTGTCTATCATTGAGTAGATTCTCTAAGAGTTCTCGATTTTGATGAAGATCACGGCTGGCTTTTGTTAGAGCTTTTTCTTGAGTCATATACTCCTGAGTGCTTTTATAGAGTTGCTTGTCTGCAAGTTCCACATTATTTTTTATTTTATTCAGTGATTTTTGTTTTTCTTCAATGTCATTTTGTAGATTTTCTAAATAATTAAACTGTTCCTCTATAGCAACGATCTCACTCACTAAGATTTCATCAGATTGGTGTTGAACAAGATATTGATGGGTTCTTTGTTGTTCCTGTTCAGCAACTACTTTTTTTTCATTCTCAGTTTTTCGAGATTCCTGAGCTATTTGAATTTTTTTAACATCACTTTCACAAGCTTGTGTTAGCTCTATCAATCTTTCTGTTTTCTCATCGATTGTTTTATCTAAACTACGTACTTGCTTAAGTAAAGACGCCGCCGAATCTAGTGCCATCTTGGATTGAAATGTCGTTTTTTCAGCAACTTCAAGCTCGTTTTTACAAAGCTTTGATGCTCTCTCTAAATTGGGCATTTGCTCTTTTTGGGTATTGCGTATTTCTTCATCATCGCGAAGTTGTTGGCGAATTGCATTAAGCTCCGCATATTCACTATCTAAGGATGCCGCCTTATTCGCGAGTTTTAGCTGCATCCCTTGAGGTTTAAAAGCCTCGAGCTCTTCTTCATGCTTAATCCTAGCATCAGCAAGTTCAGCAAGTTCTTTTTTTAATACCTCAATCGTATTTAACCATGCTATTGCCTGTTCCATTTTTGTTTTTTGGGTTTTAAATTGTTCAGCTTCTCGTTGCATAATCGCAAGCTCATCCACTAAAACCTTTTCTTGTTCTGCATCTAATAGAGTAATGCCCGAAATTTCAGCTTGCAAAAGATTCAATTGTTCTCGTTCTTCTCGTTGTCGCTCGTGAACACGACGAGAAATGCTAGAATAAATTTCAGTACCTGTTAGTTGCTCTAAAATTTTCGACTTTTGTTCAACATCTGCCTTTAAAAAATTATCAAAACCACCTTGCGCCAATAAAATTGAACGCGTAAATCTTTCAAAGTCCATTCCCGTTTTTTGTTCAACAACACCAAGAACTAAGCTTTTTTTAGTTTCAATCAGTTGGCCACTATTCGCATGGGCTATTTGGTGCTCTTGCTCCTGCAGATTCCCTTCGGCTTGTTTACGAGCTCGCCGCTGTTCCCAATGACAGCGAAATCGACCAACTTGTGATTCAAACACCACTTCGGCATAGCATTCACCAGTTTGACGAGACATGATCTCATTGCTGCTTTTGGTGATTCTACCCAAACGAGGCGTCGCTCCGTAAAGTGCTAAACAAATCGCATCTAAAATCGTCGACTTTCCGGCCCCTGTTGGCCCAGTCATAGCAAAAATACCGTGTGTTTCGTAAACAGGGTGAGTAAAATCTATCAGCCACTCACCATAAAGGGAATTCAGATTTTTAAAACGCAGTTCAAGAATTTTCACAATACATGCCTCTATTCCTTATTCACATCTTCGTCATAGAGTGACTGAATAACTTGATGATAAGTGTCGATCAAAGCTTCTTGGTCTTCATCTAAAATATTGTGCGCTTCTAGGCAACGATGAAAAACATCCTTGATATCAAGTTCATCGAGATTTTCACTCTCTGCCCTTGAGGACATAACTGTTTCTAAGATACGACGATCTTTAATCCGTAAAATTTCTATCGCTGTGTCGGTGATAGTCTCTTCAATGGTTTCTCGTAAATTTCCAATTATTTCATGGCCGATGTATTCAATTTCAACCCAGACCGAGATATTCATCTTTTTCAACGCACTTAATTCGCGTTGAATAACCTCTAGCGATCCTACAATGCGTGACAACTTTTGAAAACACGGCACTTGATATTCTTGAATCACAGGAAGGGTTTGATCAAACTGAGTGACTACCACCTTTTTTTGTTGCTTAGCTTCACCAAAACCCATAGGAAGAGGTGAGCCACAATAACGGATATGCGCCGCGCCTCCTACTTTTTGCGGCACATGCAAATGACCTAAGGCAAAATAATCGATTGCAGTCGGAAAAATATCTTTTTCAACATGAGCTAAAGAGCCTACATAAAGTTCACGTACACCATCTCCATCCACCGTTTTACCGCCTGCAGTGAATAGATGGCCCATGGCAATAATTGGCACATGACTGTCCCCTGCTTCTTTTAAATCTTTTTGCTTTTGTTTTGCAATGTCACAAACTCTCGCATAATGATCTTTAACGCCTTGAACTAACTTGGCATTTTTATCATCAATGTTTTCTCCTGCCTCTACTGTACGTATGTCTTTATCGCGTAAATAAGGAATAGCGCAAACAATAGCTTTGTGTTTATTCTCTGCTTCCAATACTAGAACCTGATCCTCAAGCTTCTCTGTAACCGCCCCCACAACCCAAACTTTTAAAGTTTTTAATAATTCTTTAGGTGCATTGAGAAATGAAGGAGAATCATGATTTCCCGCAATCACGACTACATGATGGCAATTTGATGCCGCCACTCGACATAAAAATTGATAATATAAGGCTTGGGCTTTATTACTCGGTGTGTTGGTGTCAAAAACATCGCCTGCAATCAATAAAATATCGATTTGCTCATCACTAATCGTTTGTAGGAGCCAGTCGAGAAACGCGGAAAACTCATGGTAGCGTTTTCGACTATAGAGGGAGCGGCCTAAGTGCCAATCAGAAGTATGAAGAATTTTCACTGAGTAGGGTCATCATTGACTTGCAAAACTAGCTTGCCGAAGTTTTTACTTTCAAACAACATATTCAAAGTTTCTGGAAATTTTTCGATACCTTTAACAATGTGCTCTTTGCCTTTAAGCTTGCCTTGTTGCATCCAACCAGCCATTTCAATAGCCGCTTTACCATAAGATTTAGCATTATCAAAAACGATGATCCCTTCCATACGAGCTCTTTTGATAAGGAGAGAAAGATAATTACTTGGGCCTTTAATCGGCTGGGTGTTATTATATTGCGATATAGCTCCACAAATAACGATGCGAGCTTTAAAATTAATTTGAGTTAAGACAGTGTCCAATATCTCACCGCCAACATTATCAAAAAACACATCTACACCTTTGGGGCAAGCATTTTTTAGAGCGACAGCTAAATTTCCTTCACGATAATCAACCGCTGCATCATAGCCGCATTCATTGATAAGATACTCACACTTTTCTTTGCCACCCGCGATACCAACAACTCGGCAACCTTTGATCTTAGCAATTTGTCCAACAACAGCGCCCACAGCACCTGCTGCACCAGAAATCACGACTGTCTCGCCTTCTTGGGGTTTACCCGTATCAAGCAAACCAAAATAGGCAGTCATACCAGGCATGCCTAGCGTGTTTAAGTAACGCGGTAATGGCGCTAACCTTGGGTCGATTTTTTGTAAATTCTCGCCGTTAGACAAAGCATATTGCTGCACACCATTGATACCCACTACAAAATCGCCTGCAGCAAAATCGTCGTGGTTGGATGTTATGACTTCAGAAATAGTTCCCGCTCTCATTACATCATTGATTGCAACAGGCTCAATATAAGAAGCGCTATCATTCATCCATCCACGCATCGCCGGATCCAGTGAAACATAGATAGTTTTTAATAAGAGTTGATTATTGGCAGGTGTGGGTATGGGTTCCTGAACGATCTCCCAATTTTCACGTGTTGCTTTACCAACAGGTCTTTTAGCAAGCCTTACTTGTGTATTTGATTCAGTCATAATAATTATTTTTTCCTAATGTATTTAAGAATTGAATTAATAAGGGGAAATAATCATACTGCTCATCAAAACCAACATCAACTGCCTTATGTATAAGGTAAAAATCTATTAGGGAACACTTCCTTCTTTAATAGGTTCATCACACAATGCTAGAATGCTTGTGCTTTAAAATATTTGGAGGCCATCCATGCTTTTAGATAACGCACAAAAATCTTTATGGGTTATCCGTCAATGTAAAGTGCTTGGCATAAAAGCTATTCATGCCAGTCGCCAGCAAATTATTCTAGAACTGCCATATAGCGAAAGCATTATTGGTGAACCTACGAAAGGAGTTGTTCATGGCGGAGCCATTACTACTTTACTGGATTCAGCATCAGGTATCGCAGCTTTTTGTGCCAGTGATGACATAGGGTTATGCCCTACTTTGGATTTACGTGTGGATTATATGCGAGCAGCCACACCAGGAGAAGCAATTTTTGCTAAAGCTGCCTGTTTTCGACTCACTCAAAATATTATTTTTGTGAGTTGTGAAGCCTATCAAGAAAATAATATTGTAGCAAAAGGCACGGCTTCTTTTATGCGCATGGGTCAACAGAGTATTGACGCTTTCCAACACTTACTAAAAATATATGAAGGCATGCCCAAAAGTTTAGAGCATGAAAAAAAGCACTTCATGAATTTTACCATGGCAAAAACCCATGAAACACGTGAGCAACTCATCACTCAAGCTATTAAAGACCAACAAATTGAACCATTTTTAAAAGCGATACCTTATGCTCGATTTATCGAATTTGATTTGCATTCTGATGAAAAGCGACGTGTTTTCAAATTGAAACAAGCAGAACATAATTTAGGTAATCCTTTATTACCGGCCATACATGGTGGTGTCATTGGCGGTTTTATGGAACTTGCGGCAGGCTGCCATTTAATACTTTCACAGTCTACACCTACATTTCCTAAAGTTATTAATTTCTCATTAGACTACTTACGACCTGCTCAGTTAACTGAAACTTATGCGAGCTGTGAGGTTTCTCGTCAAGGTGGTCGAGTGGCTAATGTTCTGATAAAATCTTGGCAATCTTCAGAAGATAAACCCATTGCTTTAGCAAGAGCACATTTTTTACTTGACGAAAACCGTTCACTGTAATTTATTTTTAAGGGAAAATTTTTTGAGCCTTTCTCAACACACTGTTATCATCCGCTCTGCTAAAGCACAAGATAGAGAATGCTTGGCACAACTTATCAATGACAATAGCTTACTCGCTAACACTTCACTACACCCCTACATTAGTGAAGAACAGCGTTTAGATTTAATTGATTTTAATCACAAAGAACCTGTTTATCTAATTGCTGAAATGAATAGCAAGCTTTGCGGTTATGTCTGCCTGTATACGTCAAGCAAATTTCGTGAGAAACATGTTGCGTATCTCGCCATCGCTGTACATTCTGATTATCAAAATCAAGGCATTGGCAAACAACTTATGCAAGAATCGTTACATCTCAGCGATAACTGGTTAAATATCATTCGCATTGAATTAGATGTATCAACACAAAATGATCGAGCTGTCAGCTTATACAAAAAACTCGGTTTTGAAATTGAAGGTGAAAAAAAATACGCTTCATTTGGTCATGGCACTTATAATAACCTTTATTTTATGGCGCGTATTTCACCTTCATTTTTAGAGTCTCAACAATAAACGTTTTATTGCATCAATCCTTTTTGGCTAACTTAATGCGAGAAATATCCACCTCAAGCTTCTCAAGCTGTGCTTGCATAGCTGGAGTAACGTTAGGATAAGCCTTTCCACCTAAATGCTTAGCTAAAAAATTATCCATTTTCGTTAAAAACGCTAATCGATTTAATTTGTTAGCAAACCCATGGCCTTCGTCTTTGGCAAGAAGATATTCAACGTCTAACCCTTTAGCATACATTTTTTGTGCAATTTGATCAGATTCTAATTGTGTAACCCTGGGATCATTCGCGCCTTGAACCAGAAGTAGTGGCGCTTTGATATTGCCAATA
This sequence comes from Pseudomonadota bacterium, assembly GCA_039187085.1. GTDB lineage: Bacteria > Pseudomonadota > Gammaproteobacteria > Enterobacterales > JBCCZV01 > JBCCZV01. Next base: position 5,230 of record JBCCZV010000121.1, on the reverse strand, counting down.
AAGTTAAGTGGTGAGCGTGCCTGCATGTCTTTTCTATCAGCCGGAATTTCTGGATCACCAACATCTTTAAACCAACGTTTCAAATAAGGTCGAAAATGTGCAGGAAAGGATTCCAACAATGTGATCAAGCTAGAGGGACCAACCATTGAAATACCAGCTGTATATATGTCAGGCGTAAAGGTCAACCCTGCCAGAGTCGCATAACCACCATAGGAGCCACCCAGAATAGCAACGCGTTTTTTATCAACAATTCCTTTTGTAATTAAATGCTTTACACCGTCAGTTACATCATGTTGCATACTACCTGTACCCCATTGACGGCTTCCTAAATTAATAAAGTTTTCGCCAAAGCCTGTAGAAGAACGAAAATTAGGTTGTAAAACAGCGTAACCACGATTTGTTAATAGTTGTGCTACTCGACTGAAAAAGCCAGAGTCTAACGTCCAATAATCTCTAGCCCATGGACCACCGTGAGGAATAACAACGAGAGGTAAATGATGTTTTTGGTTTTTTGGCAATGTTAAATAAGCTTGAATCGTTAAACCATCTCGTGCCTTGTAAGTTATCGATTGTCGCGGAGATAATTGTGTTGTATCTAGCGTGGTGTCTTTATCAATAAGTTTTTTCAATTTTCCGTTACTTTCTTTATATACATAATAAGCCCCCGCATCTACATCACTTGATACGTTCAACAACCAAGAACCACTGTCTTCATGCATTTCTACAACATCAATTTCTTTGCGCTTATCGAAAGCATTTTCGATGGTTTGCCAATGTTTAGCAAAGTGCTTGTCAATGGGGTAATCTTCTTTATGACCATAATAATAAGAAACCATTTGTAAAATGCCATCATCATTAAATAAAACATTATAAATATCCGAGCGTTTTTTTGGGTCGCTATGCATAGTAACGATTTTATCGCTTGTTAGGTCGTATCGTTTTAACTCCTTCGTATCAGCATCTCCCATTGATGTTTGAAAGTAGAAGCTGTTATTTTTTTCTTGATAGGATAGAAGATTTAATAACTCCCCTGGAGCTGTTACTATTTTAGAAGTCCATTCATCTTTTTCATAAACGAAAACTTCATTAGATGTATCTGCTCTTCTACTCATTCCTACCACAGGCCAACCTTTTTCATTAAATAAAAATGTCAAAAAGCCTAGAGTATTTTCATAGGTTCGCTTTAATTCACCCGTTTTAATATTAATAAGATAGGTGTCTTTTCTTGCTGCTGAATCATGGTTCGCCATGGTATAAATATACTCTTTGTTTTGTTTAGGCAGACCCAGTACACCGTATTGGGCGTTATCATTTTTCGTTAATTTATGAACTTTTTCCAATTGCAGCGCAGGTTTTTTGGTGAGCTCTAAACGATAAATTTGATGATTTTCATTGCCTTCTTTATCCATCAATAAAAAGATATCTTGATCGTTATGTCCCCATACATAGCCATCAATACCATCTTTAAAATTAGTCAATGGATAAGCCTTAGTTCTATCACCATCGACTGGCATAAGAAATATATTCGCCGCATTATTATGATTCTGCAGCCACGCCACCCACTGGCCGTCATGCGATAGTTGTACATTTGATATTAAGGAATCATTAAAAAATGCTTCGACAGGTAAAAGCTTTGCCGTGGAATCTTGAACAGGGTTTTCTTGCGCCAATAGCACTTTCAAATTAATCATCGCAAGCCATAGAAACAACATCTTATAAATTGTTTTTTGCACAGTACTTACTGTAAGCCATTGTAAATTCATTACTTTTCACCTTGATTTTCATCGAATAGTCAATCACAAGAATATTGTTGATCAACAAATAATTATTGTAAAGCAATAATTATTTGTTGTTTTGAAAAAATCAATTGTTGCTTTATAATATTCGACATAAAACTTGTTTAAGGAATATACCGTGGAAAACCATATTCGATTGATTAGTCAAAGACTTAGATGGATCGTTTTAAGCTTAAGCATCATTGCTTTTTGTTATGTTGTTGTTAACTACATGCTTTATGAAAAAGTTGTGTTTAATTCTAACCACCCGGTTTTTATTGAGCTTTGGCGAGATTATTCGCAGGCTCATACTCAATTACTCATTGGCCAGCTACCATCATTTTTTCTAGGTTTAAGTATGGTTTATTGGGTATGGAAGCTTTTTGGCCATTACGCTAACGGTGAATTTTTTGGCGTGAAAAGTAACCGTTGTTATTTGTGGTTAGTCTGGATTTATGGTTTAGGTATTCCAGTCAGCATGCTGCACTCTATTTGGTTAGCCTATTTATCTTCAGAATTACAAAATACCTTCTCGTTAATGTTAGAAGTCGATTTAAGTAAACTATTTACCCTTTTTGTTCTCATCAGCATCGTCTACATTCTCAGAGCCGCTATGCATATCGAACAAGAAAATAAAGAGTTTGTTTAATATGGCGATTATCGTAAATCTGGATGTCATGTTAGCTAAACGCAAAATCAGTTCGAAAGAGTTAGCAAAAATTATTGGCATCACAGAAGCCAATCTCTCTTTATTAAAACGCGGTAAAGTTAAAGGCGTAAGATTTGATACTTTGTCAGCTATTTGCGCAGCACTCGATTGCCAGCCAGGCGATATTTTAGAATATCAAGCGTTAGATGAATAAAATATACTCCTCCTTGTCTTGTCAACCACTGGACTAAAACTCAAACCACTAGTAAGTCAAACGGCCGCCTATTCATCACTTTGATTTTAATTCACTCTTTTTTTTGAAAGATGTTTAAGAAATTAAAAAAATAAAAACAAATGATATTGATTCTTATTTGGGTTTTTATTTAGAATGGCTCGATTTTACTATTCTTTTACACTTGGGTTTTTCAAAGTATGAAATTTAATCGCCTTTTTATTTATTCCGCCATGGTTTCGTCCTTAGTCGCTTGTGGTGGTGACGATGACGACAACTCATTAAACTTTACTCTCTCTGAGTATGTTTTCACCACATCTGAAGATGTACCTGTAGATGGTCTTGTTTCTACCAATAACACTGCATCGGTATACACATTAACCAATGCCGCCGAGAACGGTGTGATTGCACTTAATGCAGACGGTAGCTTTACCTATACACCCAATGAAAATTTTAATGGCACGGATACCGCGACTATTCAGGCCACAGCTGATCAAAATGCAGTGTCTACCGTTATTTCGATTAGCGTGAGCCCAGTTAACGATGCACCACAGTTAATGACAGAAACACTTAAAGTGCGTTCTGCTTCAGTTACAGAGTTTACGTTGAGTGCTACCGATGTGGACGGTGATACCATTACTTTCGATTTAGTCACATCTCCACCCGAAGGAACAGGAACACTAACACTGAACGAAGATGGTTCTGGTAGTTTTTCAGCTGATATAGAGGATGCACCTACCGGTGAATTTATCATTTCTTACACAGATGGTGTGATTGATACCCCGATAGAAGCGACTATAGATTTAGAAACTGCATTAACGACGAGCATAGACAAAGCCAATTTTTATTACAGTTCTGAAAAGTCTCATTTGGCAGAAGCAGAAAATATCAAAAAAAATTTAGGAGATGATATTTCTGCAGAAAGTATCAGTGCAGATCTGGCTGTAGGCTATTACTTAGCGGGTTTCGACGAAATTGCAGAAAAACATATAGCCGACATTAATACTCTAAGCCAACAGGCTTTAGCTTATCGCCGCGCAGCTATTGCTTTAGATAGTGTGGGTAGATTTGAAGACAGTGCGGAGTTACGTGCATTAGCTTTGGTTCGTTATAATCAATTTGTTGCAGAAAAAGGCATAGATAATTTTAGTCAAAGCGATGTTGAGTTCTTTCTTGTACTTAATGGAGAATATACGGCTGCCGAACAATTTGAAGAGGCGGAACAAGCCATCGTTGCTCTTACTAACTTTATTGAAGCCAATCCTGATACTAGCTATTACGATTTTGTACAAACATTAAGAGAATATAGTACAGAACTTATTAATAATTATTTAGATAAACCTACAGACTCTCAACGTGCGCGTGCTGTTAGGATCTTGACTACTTTATTCGAGTGGGCCGATCAAATTCCTCCTTCGATTGAAAGCTCAGGAGAGTTTGTTGGACAACCCAGGCACAGACTCCGATTAGATGAATTACGCGATGCGACAAAACTTGCATTTACTATGAATGAATTGGACTTGGCTAAAGAATTTCTCGCTAAGACATTATCTTACTACGGAGTGGTTAACTATGACATGGAGCATAGCTATGCAGCGGCACCAAACGCAGCAGTCAATATCAATCGAGCACTAATTCCAGCAGAGGAAACTGCAGGGCTTTACGCTTTCTTATACCCCGAAGCAGCAACAAATCTCGTGCTGGATATGATTGAATCTACTGGAGACACGTTTAGCTTGGAGTATGCGCAACAAAGCGCATACGCCGCAGACATTGTTAATGCTGTCAAAGCAGGAACACCCGTGAACGAAGTTGTTACTCCTATTCGTGAGAAAATTGTCGCTGAAACTTTTTTCCAACCTTATCTTGCCGTTGTCAATACATTGATTAGTAAAAATCCCTCTACATATGGCCCAGCAGTTATACTAGCTCGAGAAGGATTTTTTGAAGAAGCATTTAGTCTTGTCGATATAACCTCCGATCTTCTCTTCACTGAAGAGTTCAGAGAAACTATTTTGATTGATAATACATCTGTCACAGGCTGGTTGGGCTGTTATCGCTTAACGGCTATTAAAGAGCAATTTGATGGCGATGCTTTCACTCAATCCACAGAGTGTCAGGATTTAGCTCTCAGTTACTATACCACAGAGTCCGGAGCAGCAACCGACGAAGCTATTGATTATCAAACGGATGCACTGCATACCATAGGTGAATTTGGTGACCCATTGGCTTTCGTTGAAATGGCAGAAATTACTTTTGGGGAAATTTCAATTCTAGAAAGTGCTACACGACGCGCAGAACGTTTTTATGAGCTCGCTTCAATTTATGCCAAGTTCGATTTCTGGGAGCAAGCTTTTGACACATTACAATCTGCTATTGATAGTGCAATTTCTGCAATAAATGCAGATGACGCTGATGTTGAAACGATTGCTACAGTCATCAATCAAGCTTAACAAGAAAAGAAAAACGTATGAAATGGTCTGAAATATAAAAATAGCCTTTAATAATGCGAAGTGTGACTGGAGATACAACAGGTGCATCTACTTTGACTAAGACTAAAGATAAATAAAAAAT
>JBCCZV010000120.1:0-11342 GCA_039187085.1 Pseudomonadota bacterium | reverse complement strand
GCATTATACATATCGATACCTTGTAAAAAGGTAATATCATTCTTGACAGGCTCCAAGGGTGCCGTCATTTGATTTAAGGTAAAATTGGTTTCCGTACCCGTCGGATGGAAAAAATCTGGGGTCGCACCATCCGGCGTATAAATAAAAAGATATTTAATACCAGGAGCCGCATCAGCAGCCATGGCACTTCTCATTAACTGACCCGAAAGAGGCAAAGAACTAAAGAGTGCCGCCTTGAGTTGATTACGTCGTGATAAATTAACTTTTCTCATGGGTTCGACTCCCTAGATAGTTGGTCTCTTATTGAAAGCTGTTAAGCTTTCAATAAACCAGGCAAAGCACCATTACCCTGTCCACCATGATCACCATACTGATCAATTTCGATACCTGCCGTGTTGGCTAAGGCCACCAAAATTTTGGCATGACTCTCACCATTAAAGTTAAGTAAACGTCCGGGTGTTAAGGTACCCGCCCCACCACCAGCGAGGAAGAAAGCCATGTTATTATGGTCATGGAAGTTACTATGACCTAACTCGGTGACGTGCATGATAATGGTATTATCGAGCAAAGTATTACCATTAGTGTCAGGCGTAGCTTTCATCTTGTTGATTAAATCAGCAATTTTTTGCATGTACCATGCTTTAATCGCGATCCACTCAGGGCTGCCGTTACTGTGAGAAGCATCATGGTTAGCCACACCACCGCCTACATTATCGATACGGTTAGGGCTAACAGAGTGAGACCAATTGATAGTCGCGACACGAGACATACCACACTGCAAAGAAAGTACCGCTAAATCTGCTTGCAGATCACCGATAATTTCGTAATTTTGTGGTTGATGACGCGGTGGTGGATAACCATTTTCCACAGGTAGGGTAAAGCCTGTAGGATTAAAGCCCGCAGGATTACAAGCTCCGCCTGCAGGCGCATCAGCAGGATCGGGATTTAATCGTTTTTCTACTTGGCGAATCGAATCTAAACTCGTCTCCAGTTTTTGGGTTTCCACACTACCAAACTGCTGCTGCATAGATTGCATATCTTTTAAAGCATTATCAATCACACTTTGACGACGTAAAATTTCTGGGCTTGGACCACCGTCTTCACCACCGGTGCTCGCTCCAAAAATATTACCAAAGGCTTTTAGTGGATCATCTTCGTAGGCAACCGGTGCACCACCAGCTAAATAGGTCATACTTGCGTTACCTTGGAAGCTACTCGCCACACCCAGCTGTAGTGATGGGAAAGCGGTTTCGGCCGCAAACTTTTCTCCCAAAAGTATATCCATACTTTTGCCTTGATGGCTGGTGTTATTACCTGTTAGCAACTTAGCAATACCTCCTTCATGGGTCGCTCCGTTACCGTACATATTAATACCTTGTAAGAAAGTGATATCGTTTTTCACAGCTTCCAAAGGTGCAGTCATTTGGTTAGTGGTGAAATTGGTTTCACTACCTGTTGGATGAAATAGCTCAGGTATAGCACCATCGGGTGTATAGATAAAAAGATATTTGATACCAGGTGCTGCATCGGCAGCCATGGCGTTCTTCATCAACTGTCCAGACAGAGGCAGAGTGCTAAAAAGCGCTGCCTTGAGTTGGTTACGACGTGATAAATTAACTTTTCTCATGGCTCAATACTCCTAGAATCCGGCTCTATTCTTAAAGTGCTCTGAAGCAACATATTCAAGAATAAGTGTTTTAATATCGCTGGTTGAACTAAAGTTTGCAGCTAAAGATTTTGTCGCGCAATCTGCTTGTTTTTCCGTAGCTTCGCCACCAGTACCCGTTGCATAGTCAAGATATTGAGTCACGAAACAGGTCGCTGACTGCTCGGTACCAGCTATTAAATCAGATAACGCTTTAGGGCCAGCAAATTCGAGTTTTTCGCCATCAAAAAGTGTTTCCAATCCCACTAACAAACCACTGTCATCTTCGGTGTCACGGAATTGACCAGCACCATCAAATTTTTCAAAAGCAAAGCCCACTTCATTGATGAACTGATGGCAGCCATAACATTGAGGCGTATCCACTAGGACTTGAAAGCGCTCTCTCACAGGAAGAGAAAGATCGATTTCGGCTCTGTCTTCGTCACTGGCTACCGCATTCTCGACCGGTAAAGCTTGGCACATGATTCTTTCTCTGAAGAAAGCGCCTCGCTGTACAGGTGCTGTTTCGTTAGGTTTTGCATGTACAGCATGGAAAGCACCTAACAGCATCAATCCACCTCTTTGCCCTGCCGTGTCAACTTGCGAGAATTCTTGGCTAGTTACGCCATTGATACCGTAGTAATTGGCCAATCTTTGGTTTAGAAACGTATAGTCAGCCGTTAGAAGCTCGCTAATGCTCGCATTGTCACTATCAAAAACAACATGACTGACAAAGGATTTAACTTCTTGAATCATGTCACGACGGATGTCATCGTTAAAGTTAGGATACGCTTGATTGTCTTTAGTGACCTCAACCATTTCCTTAGTTCCAATCCACTCATCAACAAATTTAACAAAGTGGTCTTTAGCACGATCATCGTTTAACAAGCGTTGTGCTTGCTGCATTAAACCATCATTGTTGTCTAGCTGACCGTTTTGAGCCGCATCCAACAAAGTTTGATCAGGTGTTGTGCCCCATAACATATAGGAAAGCTGCGTAGCTAATTCAAAACCGCTTAGAGCATAACCATTATCAGACTTTGTACCCATCTCAGAACGGTACAAAAACTTAGGAGAAGTTAACATAGCAGTAGCAGCCAACTTAGAGCCGGCAATAAAGTCGCCAGCGACAGCTGAATTGTCATACATGCTTAAAAGACGAGTGCGTTCGTCATTATCTAATGGACGACGATAAACACGCTTACCAAATGTATCGACAAATTGTTGCTTACACTGATCAGCATTTTGGTTAAAGTCACAATTATTGGACAAATTTCTTACCGTATTCTGATCGATGCCCTGCTCAACCACTGTTTCAGCAAAGGCCATGTAGTCATCAACATGACGTGCTGTTAGCACCATAGTTGCCGAGTAGTTTGAATATTCAGCGTTGATCGCATCTGCGGGCACTTGGCCGCCCACATCGACATTGATACTCAGTAAGTCGTTGATACTATTTTGATACTCACTTTTGGTTAACAGGCGTAATTGACGTTCTATCGATTCACCATCTTCACAGCTGCCTATAGCGGGAGCAGGTCCTTGCTGAGCATCACCGCCAGTGCCACCGCTTTCACCACCGTTGTTATCTCCACCTCCACCTTCACCTTCGCCTTCACCGTTGCCGCTATTTTCACCGCCAGAACCGCCGTCGACGACTTCACTACTGCCATCAGTTACGCTATCACTGGATTCTTCACCTCCAGAACACGCACTTAGAACTACTACCAGCCCAGTCATGGCCAGAAGTTTCATTAGTTGATTTGAAAGCATTCTAATATACTCCCCAATGATTTAAGAAAAAGTAAGTCTTTGTGTTTTTTGCTGTTATGGCGGCAGTATAGGGAGTTCGTTTCAGGATGGGGGTGACGTGATTCACATTTACTCAGTGATTGCCAAGGATTGTTTTTGAGATTTTAAGAAGTCCACGAGATTTAAAGTGAGCTTGTCTTTTCCTCCTCAATGTTTTGAAAAATGGCTTGGGGCCATCGCCTTGGAATTATACAAAGGTGTTGATAAACCAACATTTATCAACGCCTCATTCTTGTGCTTTTACACATATATTGCACTTGTTTGGTGACTTACAAATAGAGTTTTCCTTCGGCATACTGACGACCTTTACCAGAAAGCAAAATCCTCTCATTGGATATCACTTCGCAGGAGACATAACCACCACGTTGCGAAGCTTGGTAAGCCTGAAGCTTTTTTTGATTGAGACGCTGAGACCAGTAAGACGCCAGAATACAATGTGCGGAGCCTGTAACAGGATCTTCATCTACACCCACTGCCGGCGCAAAGTATCGGGAAATAAAATCAATAGTGTTTTTTTGCGATGGTGCGGTACAGATGACTCCACGATAAGGTAATTTTTTTATAAAAGTTAAACTGGGTGTTAAATTGATGATGTCAGATTCATGATTAAACACTAACAATAAATCTTGTGAAGATAACCACGCTTCCTGCGGTGTTTTGTCGAATCCTTCGGTAAATGATGTACTGTCTTCTAAACAATGTGGTTCGATGATGGGAAATGTCATAACCACGTTATGTTCAGTGACTGTCACATCGAGCTCGCCACTCAGTGTATGAAACTTTATCGATTCAATACCGACTTGGCGATACAGTGTATAGGCAGCAGCCAAAGTAGCGTGGCCACATAGTTTCACTTCACTCGTTGGTGTAAACCAACGCAAATGAAAATCCTTTTCACGCTTAACAATAAAAGCCGTTTCAGATAACTGATGTTGGTTTGCCATGCGCTGTAGGGTGTCGTCATCTAACCAAGCCTCAAGAAGGCAAACGGCAGCAGGATTACCTTGAAAAGGACCTTCGCTAAAAGCATCAATAATGGTAAAAGGAACCGTTAAATTTTTATTATTCACAAATGCGCTCCAATTTGTTGTATATAAAGATAAAGCTCTGAAGTTATTCCCCATCGCACGGCATAAATACACACCAAAAGCATTCCTAAAATGCAACCCAAGAAGCCGATGTAAACCGATTTTTTTGCTTGCTGACGAAAGCGAAATAGATAGCTTAAAGCCACGAAAAGGCTGACAAAAACAGTCACAAAAATTAGTGTTAACCAAGGCTGCTGAAATTGACTATTCAATGCTGCACCCGCCATCACACCAGGTAATAAATAAGCAGGTGCCCAAGCTAGCGCAGATAACACATTAGCAATATAAAACTTGGTAGCCGACATGCCACAAATACCGGCAGTTACAGGGACAAATGCCCGTATGGGCCCAACAAAACGACCAATAGCAATACTTAACATGCCAAAACGTTGGAAGAATTGTTCCGCGTTATGGACTGCTGTTTGGTGACTGCGAAAAAAACGCCATTGAAATAGTCGCTCTTTGTACCATACACCGAGCGCATAACTAATCCCATCGCCCAATACAGCACCTAAAGCGCCCCAAGCTGAAACTTCCCAAAAATTGATGCTACCACTGGCGACTAAAGCGCCAGCAGTGAATAAGAAAATAACACCAGGAACCAATAAACCAACAACGGCTAAAGATTCTAAAAACGAGACCGAAAAAATGATGATGTTGGTCCAATGCGGATTGGCTTCTAACCAAGTGATTGCAGCATCTATCATCTCAACATCACACCTTCTTATGTTTTAATAAGATGTTATTTTAATCGAAAAAATTTACACTAGCCGACTTTTTCACCAGCAGCTTGTTTATCCGCATGATAGGAGGAACGCACCATGGGACCACTCGCCACATTCGAAAAACCCAGCTTGTAACCTATTCGGGTAAATTCATCGAAAGTCTGTGGTGTAACAAAACGCTTAACCGGTAAATGAAATTTACTGGGTTGCAAATACTGCCCAATAGTTATCATATCCACATCATGCGCTCTGAGATCTTCCATCACTTGAATAATTTCTTCGTCGGTTTCACCAAGTCCCACCATCAACCCAGATTTTGTTAAAACATCTGGATGTCTGGTTTTAAAAGCTTTTAGTAAATCCAACGACCATTGATAATCGGAACCGGGGCGAGCCGCTTTGTATAAACGCGGTGCGGTTTCTAAGTTGTGATTAAACACATCAGGCAAACTCACAGACATCGCATCTAATGCGACTTCCATACGACCACGAAAATCCGGCGTTAGTACTTCAACTTTTACAGGCTTATTCAAATCACGAATCGCCTGTACACAATCGGCGAAGTGCTTTGCTCCACCATCACGCAAATCATCTCTGTCTACCGAAGTGATCACCACATAACTCAAACCCATAGCATCAACGCTTTCCGCCAAGTGTTTAGGCTCTTCCGTATCAACAGCATTAGGGCGGCCGTGTGCCACATCGCAAAATGGACAACGTCGTGTACAAATATCACCAAGAATCATGAATGTAGCGGTACCATGGCCAAAACATTCCGGCAAATTTGGACATGAAGCTTCTTCACAAACCGTATGCAGCTTGTTATTACGAAGCATTTCTTTAACACGATTAATTTGATTACCGCTCGGCAACTTAACCCGAATCCAATCCGGTTTGCGCGGCATGACTTCTGTTGGTTCTATCTTGACAGGAATACGCTCCATTTTTCGTTCATTCCGGAGCTTTTCACCTCTTACTACCGCTTGTTTCTTTATCATGCGAATAAACCCTACGTTAATGACCCAGGTGAAACTTCACCCACTCATTGTCTTGCCAAAGTATCTCTTCAATAGAAAAATGTTGGATGATTTTTTCCAATAGTATTGGTTGCACACTATCCATCGTGGCGTTCGAATTCAGTTGGCGCATTTGCGTCATCGCCATTCCCGCGTAACCACAAGGGTTGATACGCAAAAAAGGCTCCATGTCCATATCAATATTGAGGGCAATGCCATGATAAGAACAACCACGGCTTACCCGAAACCCTAAAGAACAAATTTTTTCACTGCCCACGTATACACCGGGTGCATCGGCTCTGGGAGCCGCTTCTATCGCAAAGTGGCGCAAGGTTTCGACAATGGCCCGTTCCATGGCGGTTACCATCTCTCGGACCCCTAATTGTTTACGTTTTAAGTCAAACAGGCAGTAAACCACTTGCTGACCTGGGCCATGGTAAGTCACCTGGCCTCCACGATCGACTTGGATAACCGGGATATTTGCTGGTGCAAGTAGATGTTCCGGTTTCCCGGCTTGTCCTTGCGTAAATACCGGGTGATGCTCTACTAACCAAATTTCATCAGCCGTTGTTATAGCCCGTTGCTGAGTAAACTTTTGCATAGCTTGCCAAACTGGCGTGTAGTCACACGGACCAAAATCACGCACAATAACCTGCTGCGTTGATAACATGGCTACTCAGCATTTAAGCGATCTAGATATGCTTTTACGCCTTCTTCCACGGTTTTAAAAGGCTCTTGGTAACCTGATTCGCGTAAGCTTGCAATATCAGCTTCGGTAAAACTTTGGTAAGCGCCTTTAAGATGTTCCGGGAATGGAATATATTCCTTTTCCTCTTTACCATGCCAAGCCAATACCGCATCCGCTACATCGTTAAATGTTTGACTTTTACCCGTGCCTAAATTGTAAATACCGGATGGACCTTTCTGTTGGTAAAACCAGAGATTAGCTTTTACAACATCGCCAACATAAATAAAATCACGGCGCTGCTCACCATCGGCATACCCTTCTGCACCCGCAAACAAACGACATTTGCCAGTATCTTTTATTTGGTTGTTAAAGTGAAAAGCAACAGAAGACATGCTACCTTTGTGTTGTTCTCTTGGCCCATACACATTGAAATAACGAAAACCCACCACTTGAGTACGGCATTGTTTCAAATGACGACGCACATAGTTATCAAACTGTAACTTTGAGTAGCCATAAACATTTAGTGGTTTTTCAAATTCCGGCAATTCTTTGAATACGGCGCTTCCACCATAAGTCGCCGCACTGGATGCATAAATAAAGGGAATTAAACGATCATTGCAATAGTGAAAAAGTACTTTAGAGTATTCATAATTATTTGCCATCATAAACTTGCCGTTCCATTCCGTGGTTGTCGAACAAGCTCCTTGATGGAAAATCACATCAATGTGATGAGAAAAGTGTCCAGATTTTATTCGTGCGAGAAAATCATCTTTATCCATGTAATCCGCAATGTCACAATCAGCCATGTTTACAAATTTGTGGCCATCTTCTAAATCATCCACCACAATAATATTCGTATGACCTTGCTCGTTTAAGGTTTTAACAATGTTACTACCTATAAAACCGGCACCACCTGTTACAATGATCATAATTTTCCTCGATTTTTACACATCTGAATTTTTAATGTCTTGAATAATGGCAGTGGTTGAAACACCGTCTTCAAAACATAAAATTTTGACTTCACCACCGTTTGCAAGCACACCACGATGTCCGGCTATTTCTTCAACTTTATAATCACCGCCTTTGACCAATACATCAGGCAATAGATGATTTATTAAATTTTCTGGGGTATCTTCATCGAAAGGAACCACCCAGTCCACCGCGCCGAGTCCGGCTAAAACCGCCATACGACGTTCCACAGGATTCACCGGACGCCCTTCGCCTTTGAGTCGCGTTACTGAATTATCGCCGTTCACGGCGACAATTAAACGATCCCCTAGCGCTTTAGCTTCTTCCAAATAAGCAACATGACCAGCATGCAAAATGTCGAAACAGCCATTGGTCATCACAATTTTCTCACCTTGAGTTTTAGCATCTTCTATGGCAATGGCTAATTGTTCCGATTGCATAACGCCATAGCCACCGCAGCCACCTTCTTGCTGTAAAGCGCGTCTCAATTCAGGCACACTGATTGCTGCCGTTCCTAGTTTACCGACAACGATGCCAGCAGCTAAATTCGCTAACGCCACAGCGGACTCCATATCGTCGCCTGCCGCCAAGGCGGCAGCTAGTGTGGCAATCACTGTATCACCTGCACCCGTCACATCGTAAACTTCTCTAGCTTTTGCTGGTAGATGTAGCTCGGGCTTACCTTCACGCAGCAATGTCATACCTTGCTCCCCGCGCGTCACTAATAGGGCTTCCCATTGATGTTGTTTGAGCAAGGCAATACCTTTTTCTACCAAATCTTGTTCAGATGAGCAGGTCCCCACAACAGCTTCGAATTCATGCAGGTTAGGCGTGACGATAGTTGCACCGCGATATCGCGCAAAATCGGCTCCTTTTGGATCTACCAAAATCGGGATACCGTGTTTTTTTGCCTGTGTAATCAAAGGTTCCACGTGATGTAAAGCACCTTTCGCATAATCGCTAAATATCACTGCGTCACTATTGGGTAAATTTTTATCTAAAATCACAGCCAAATCAGCATCTTCAGCATCGTGGAAAGGCTCTTCAAAGTCTAGACGTATGAGCTGCTGATGGCGACTAATCACACGCAGTTTGGTAATGGTGGGTTTATCGTCAAGGACTTGAAAATCACAGCGAACATTGGCCGCTTCCAAACTGGTTTGGAGAGCGGTTGCTGCTTCGTCGCACCCCGTTAGGCCAATTAAAGAGACTTGGCTTCCAAGACTTGAAATGTTGAGTGCAACATTACCTGCACCACCAGGTCGCTCTTCAATCTGATCAACCTTAACGACAGGGACGGGAGCTTCGGGAGAAACTCGTGATGTGCCACCATGCCAATAGCGATCGAGCATGACATCGCCAACAATAAGTATATTGGCTTGGCTAAAATGGGGGAATTTTACCTTCATTTAAGTACAACCTGATACAACTCTACGTGAGTGCGTGTTACGCTTGGCAGTAACCGCTTGATGTTAACCATAAAAGGTCAATAAGTTTAACACAGTCACTCTTAGCACACATCCTAATAATCCATGCTTCTCTCGTGATGATTTTGCTTAGGTTAGCAAACGTCGTACAATACGTCCCACAATTCTATGCTTATAGCATTATGCACTTCCCTCAAAAAAAGTCAGATCCAAACCTCATGTTTAGAAACTTACGTGAATTTAGTAATTTAGCCTACTGGCCTCTACATTTTATTGTCTTTATTTTTAAGGGCATGACCCGCTTGCCCTACGCTTGGCAACTCAAGTTCGGTAGAGGTCTCGGTTTTCTTTTTTACCACTTAGGTGGTCGACGTGTAGCAACATCGCGAGTTAATTGTCAACTCTGCTTTCCATCATTGAGTACTGAAGAACGCGAACAATTGGTTAAGGCTAATTGTTACTCAACCGGGGAGGGTATTATCGAAACAGCTTTGTGTTGGCTCAACCCTTCACGCTTGTTAGAGATTTCAACAGTCACGGGCATTGAATATATTGATCAAGCACTAGCTCAAAAAAAACCCGTCATCTTGCTCGGTTATCATTTTACTACTTTAGAGATTGGCGGCAGCATTGTTGCACATCACCGTGATTTGGGAGCTATGTATCGGGCCAATGAAAATCTATTTATTGAGAATCTTATGCGTAAAGGTCGTTTACACCATGCCAAGAAGTTGTTTCGTCGTGAAGATGTGAGACAATGTGTTAAGCACCTAAAAAGTGGTGGTATATTATGGTACGCCATTGATCAAGACACGGGACCCAAACAGAGTGTATTCGTTCCGTTCTTCAACATCCCAACCACAACGGCTACAGCCACCACTAAATTTGTTAAGCTGACTGGCGCAGTGGTATTACCTTTGACACAGAAACGCCGCCAAAATGGTTCTGGCATTGATGTGACAGTACATGCACCCTTGGAAGGTTTTACTGGCCGAGATGAGACCCAAGATTGCGTGGCTATCAATCGATTTATAGAAAACTATTTACGTTCTGATCCTATAGATTATTTGTGGGTACACCGACGTTTTAAAACACGCCCTGATAGTCAAAGTGATTTGTACCCTAAACGCAAACGCAGGCGCTCAATTGGCGAGCCCAAATGGATGAGATTAGTCAATCAAGCAGAAGTTACTTGGCCTAACTCAACAAAACCAAAACTTGTGCGTTTAAATGATGAACAATTGGGAGTAATACACTACACACGTTATCCCAACATACCTTTTGCTTGGCAGAATCCTTTCCCCGCTTATATCAAAGCGATGGAAACCATCTCAACAGATTTTACTATCATTACGGATTATTATTGTGTGAGTCAAAAAGCGTTTTTGTTGATAATACACACAGAAGATAGCAATCTAATTAACAGCTTGATTGAAGAAGCCAATGCTCCCTTGATTTGAATGAGTTAATTGAATAAAGAAAACAGTCACTGCGTTTTCTTATCTTAATGCTTTTAATATCCAACACTGAATAAGAGATAGACGAGCAATCAATATCCTTTAATGAAAATTAATTGCTCGTTATGATTAATATCATTAGCTAAATTCAATACTTCGGACAGTTTTAGAAGCTTATTGTTCTTAGGGAAAATAGAATGAGAGGAATAAGAAGATAGAAAAATCAGATTGGAAAAGCTCGGCCAGCCGAAGAAAATAAAGTCTGCGAAAACAACATTTCCAACCAGGCCAGCCGATGCAAGCGATAGTAGAGCGTATTTTGAAAGAGATGTCCAGCGTCAATCAACCACAACTGAGTTTCATGGTAAAGTTGCTCTGTGTTCTGACCGTATTTCAAGGAAGAGCCACGTACCGTAATCTATCGCGTTATTGTGACATGCATGAAAAGCGTTTCAGTCGGTGGTATCGCAGAGCGTTTGATTTTTCTGAATTCAATACCCGACTGTTACTGGAGG
>JBCCZV010000119.1:0-11558 GCA_039187085.1 Pseudomonadota bacterium | reverse complement strand
GCCGTAGAGCCTTATTGACGAAATGATATGTCTGTTGAAGCCAAAGAAGCTAACATTGCTTTTCTTAACGATTTGTGGGGACTTTACAAAGCAGATATTGCAGCGCAACGGTCATTCGATGTGAGCAAAATCGATGCATTAGCGAATAACCCGCTATCCTATCTTCAAAAGTTTGATGGAGATGCTGCGCAGGTAGCTTTGAACGAAAAGCTAGTGGACTCTGTAAGAACACGAATTGACTCTAAAGCTTATCTTATGGAGATTTTTGGTGAAAACGACAAGAAAAACAGTTTCAATCAAATTGACTTCCAAAAATACCTTAAACTCACGCGTTCTCCTGTGTTGCCTAGTAACCAGTCAGATGCAGTTGCCGTGATTGTTGCCAAAGGTATCATCAGAGATGGCACTCACAAAGAAGGAACAATAGGCGGCGACTCGTTAAGTAAACTCATTGCAAAAGCACGAAACGATGACTCTGTTAAATCACTTGTATTACGCGTAGATAGTCGTGGCGGCAGTGCCTTTGCTTCTGAGCTTATTCGTCAAGAAGTATTGGAAACTAAAAAAGCGGGTAAACCTGTCATTGTATCGATGGGCAGTTATGCGGCTTCAGGTGGATATTGGATTTCTGCTAATGCTGACGAGATTTGGGCTGCGCCAACGACAATTACAGGCTCCATTGGCGTATTTGGCTTGTTCCCGACCTTAGAAAAACCTTTTAATGATATTTTAGGCATTTACCGCGATGGTGTAGGCACTAATACATTGACTGGTGGCATAGATATCATGTCTGGAGTTCGACCAGAGCTCGGTAATATGATACAGCTATCCGTAGAAACCATTTATGATAAATTTTTAACATTAGTAGCCGAAGGCCGCGGTATGGAAAAAGAAGAAGTCGACAAGATAGCCCAAGGTCGTGTATGGTCTGGTCAAAAGGCGATGGAGCTCGGCCTTGTTGATAAAATTGGTGAGCTTGAAGACGCAATTGCAGCTGCTGCCACCAAAGCGAACCTGGAAAATTACGAAGTTAAGCATATCAAGCGCGAACTCTCTCCTAAAGAACAATTGATGCAGGAGATTCTTCAGACCAGCACAGCAGCTTGGGTAGGTGATGATTTCTCAACACTGTCAAATCAACAATCATTCATTGACAAGCTGAAACAAAATATGGCCGAAGAATTACAAATCATTGAGAGTTTTGATGACCCTAATCATATTTACGCACATTGTTTTTGTTCTTTAGAAAATTAGCCATCAACAAATAAAAAATCCTCGAAGGGTTATACTTTTGTTATAACCCTTTTTTATTTCTAAATTTATCTTCTTGAAATTCGAATATGTCTCAATCCTATAACCCGCAAAGCAATCACACCAGCCGCAAGAAAATTTATATCGCCTATACAGGTGGCACTATCGGAATGAAACCAACAGCTAATGGCTTTGCGCCAGTACCCGGTTTTTTTACACAAGAATTGGCAAAACTCTCAGAAGTGACTGATGGCGATATGCCTGCTTATGTCGTTCACGAATATAGTACACTTATCGATTCCGCGAATATTTCACCTCAACATTGGACACAAATAGCTGAGGATATTCGAGACCACTATAACGACTATGATGGGTTTGTGGTTATACATGGCACAGATACTATGGCTTACACAGCTTCTGCTTTATCATTTATGTTGGAAAATCTAGCCAAACCTGTTATCTTGACCGGCTCCCAAATACCGCTACGACAACTCCATAGTGATGCCCGAGATAACCTTGTTGGTGCATTATTTTTAGCAGCACATCACCCTATTCCCGAAGTATGTTTGTATTTTCATAACAAGCTGTATCGCGGTAATCGCACCAAAAAAGTTGACTCTAATGGTTTTTCTGCCTTTGACTCACCGAATTTTTTGCCTTTGTTCGAGTTAGGAGCGGATGTGATGAAACTCCAAAAAACCTGGTCAACAGAGGTTCTGAAGCAATCCAATCTCAATATACAAACAATAACACATAGTGATGTTGCCACATTGAGTGTATTCCCTGGTATTCAGGCGCGCTTCGTTGAACACTTCTTGCACCAACCACTTAAAGGGTTGGTGTTGCAGACTTACGGAATGGGCAATGCTCCCATACATAACTCAGAATTAATGATGGCTTTCCACTCTGCGAGTCAACGAGGTATTATTATCGTCAATTGTTCTCAATGCTTAAAAGGTAGGGTAAACATGCGTGGCTACGAGGCAGGAAAAATACTCGAAGATTGTGGCGTCATCAGTGGTCACGACATGACGGTTGAAGCTGCTTTGACTAAACTGACCTATCTACTGAACAAAGAAAGTACAAGTAAAGATGAAGAACTGAATCATTGTGTTAAAGAAATCAAAGAGCTTATGCAAGCAAGTTTAAGGGGCGAACTAACCCGTAATTAACAATGAAAAGAACCACAAACGGGCTCTTTTCAAGAGTATTGTATTATTAGAACGTAGGAGGTGTTACAAAATCATCACCTAAGATCAAATCTACAGTCGTTTCATCAAATACGATGTTTCCATCACCATCAACAACTGCAGCACCATCACCATCAATTTGAATACCGTCACTAGCAATAGCCGTATACAAACCGTTAGCAGCAACTGTAATATCGTCAGCTCTAAACAGAACGTTTTTAGTTCCAGGGGCAGTGACAATAATGTCGTATGTGTTAGGAGCTAGCTGGACATAGCCGGTGTCTGCTTTAAAAGGCACTTCGCTAAAACTTGGCGTAACAGTGTCAGGAGTGATATCTGTGTCTGCTGGCACCACAAAAATATCAACACTGGCTGCACCAGTTGCAGGGACTGCGTGAACGATTCGAACTTGTGCAACACCAGCAATACGACGACGTGTTTCATCAAGCACAATAGCTTCTATACTACCAAGTACGTTGAGAGCTACAACTGAATAAGGAATACCATTTTCTAAAGTAACTGTCGCATCGATGGCTGATTGCTCCAAATCAGTTACACTGGTTGCAACCACATTGATATCGTAGGAGCCTGCTACAAGCGGTGAAATGAAATCAGTAGGTGCACTAGCATAGGCAAAGTTAGATACTGCAGGTGCAGCAGTATTCTCATTGACAATAACATCAACTGCTGGTGCATTGGGCGAAGCATGGATAACGCGCAGTGAAGCTCCACCAATAGTATCAAATGTATTGGTTGCATCAATGTTATCGATAGCCAGTAAGGATACTGGTGACATGCCCGCGCCTGTGTTATCCACTGCAGCAAGAATCGTATTATCACCTGGGGCTAAGTAAGGAATTTCTCCTGAATCATAAACAGGAGTTAAGTCCCCAGAAGCCGTAATTCTCACACGATACATACCACCTACTACTTCCAGTGGTTCTGAAACCTCTTTAAAGCTTAAGGTAGCAACAACCGTTGCCGCACTGATATTTTCATCAACTGTCGTGACGTGCACATCGACTTGAGGTGCAACAGATGACAAGTGAGCAACTCGCGTGCGAGATTGAAGTGAATCTGAGGGCATTCCACTGTCTTGCAGTTCTAAAATTTCCAATGACTCAGCCGTATTAATCGCAAGAATATCGTAAGTTTCGCCTGAGGCTACGTCAAAATTGACCGTTGTTAACGTTACCGGATCATTACCAGGCAGAGACGCTTGAATAACGACAGAGTTAGAACCAGGATTAATCGAGACAAGCCCAGAAGTTTGACGGTAGTCAACACCTTCAAAGGTATCGTCCCCACTTTCATTAACAATAACATTTACAAGAGGAGCATCGGGAGAAGCATGTGTTATTCTTACGTTCGTTTCAGAAGTTTCAGACGATTCTGGAGTAGTTGGGACCATCGTAACATCGTCGTCGTCATCAGAGCAAGCCCCAAGTATCAGTAGAGGAAGGGTTAGTAAAAATTTGAAGAAGTTACGTCTTACCCTATGTTGTGAAATTTTCTCAACAAAGTACGATTGCATATCTGCCTCCTAGGAATGTTTTAATTTTTAAGTGTGCGGTATGATTTATAAAATCGTTGCTTTGTACAAATGTGATAGCAATATCGAATTGCTGGTGATTCGCTTTATATTTATACATTCCGGTTATAAGGATTTTTTTCTTAATCGGTTTAAATTTTATCTCATCTATCTCACTGATCTCTTAAATTTTTAAGATTCGGGTATTTTTACCGCTACTTATTGATCTATTGGCACATAAGACCCGTAGAAATTATCGATAAAACTGGTATATTGAAACTAGAGTCCACAACTTGCTATGACAATGACAGACAGACAATCAACAACGAGCAGACCCTCAAGTGCAGCTAGAGCAAGGCTAAATGAAAAATTTAGTCATCTTCTCGCTAAAATAGGCAGTGAGCACTCAAAAAAGGACTTTGTACCACTTTTTGAGCATTACGCTCCACTCATAAAATCCTACTCCGTTAGAATGGGTCTAGGCCACAGGTCAGACGAGATGACTCAAGAGGTTATGGTTCAGGTTTGGCAAAAAGCACACAAATTTGACCCAAAAAAAGCTTCTGCAACAACATGGATTTACACGGTCGCAAGAAATCTAATGATTGATCACCTCAGAGCAAAAAAAGGTGATGAAATTCCTCTAGAAACTGACGATATATGGCACGAAGACGAGAATTCTGAGCCTTTTGTATCGTTTCAAAAATATGCAGCCAAAAAGCATCTAGAAGAATCAATACAGCAATTACCCTTTGAACAAAAAGACTTGATTACACAAATTTATTTAGCTGGAAAAACTCAACAGCAATTATCAGACGAATTAGGTATTCCATTAGGAACGGTTAAATCTCGAATACGTTTAGCCCTTGGTAAATTAAAGCTATCATTAAAGAAGTTAGATCTATGATTCACTGGCACCCTGACGAAAACACTTTACTTGAATTTGTAAGCGGTCGTTTAGATACTGCAAGAAGTCTCTTTGTATCCTCTCACTTACATTATTGTGCATCCTGTCGCTCTGCTGTTAAAAATTTAGAAATTCTGGGTGCCTCTTTGTTAGAGGACATGGAGTCCTCTCAGGTATCTGACAACTTACTGGACGATACACTAGCTGCGATTGATACAGCTCCCATTAAGGAACCTGAGCAGTGTGATAGGCACAGGTTCCCTGATAACCAAACGCACTTCAGTTACTTACCACGAGCTATTTGCCATCTGGTCGATGGTGATCTTGAAAATGCTAATTGGAAATGGCGATGGCCTGGTTTAAAAATAGCTGATGTTGCTAAACAGGAAGATTGCTCGTTAAACCTTTATTGGATTAGTGCAGGCAGAAAAATGCCTGCTCATGACCATCATCATGAAGAAGTCACTCTCATTATTAAAGGAAGTTTTTCAGATGCCTATGGTACTTACCGGCAAGGCGATGTCGTAACACGACATTCAAAGGAAAAACATGCGCCTGTTGCTGGCCAAAATGAGGATTGCTTCTGTTTGGTCTTAGAAACTGGCAATCCAATATTTGGTGGTTTTACTGGCAAGCTTCTCAACACAGCTCAATCGGTATTTAGAGCCAGTTAAACACAAATTTTTACCACAATAAAAGCTCTTACAAACATAGAGGTCATCATCGTATCAACGGTACTGACCTTTATACCCTGCCTATTGCCTATTTAGAAATTCCTATTAATTTTTTTCCTTTCCTAATGGTTTCACCAATAAATAACATAAATTTATGATAAATATTGCTTTTTTGTATTTTTTAAGCTAATAAACACAATAAAAGTGTGAGTTAAGTCAAATACGCTTGAATCCACGTTTTATACATAAACCATGTTTCAAGTAAAGACGTAAAATGCGATATACTCATGAATTAATGGAAATTTCTTATGCATCCTCACGAATTAGTATCAGAATTTAAACAGGTTTACAGCCAATTGAATTTTGACACACTTGACCTTCTAAAATCTGTATACGATAAAAAAATAATCTTTGAGGATCCCCTGCATCACATCGAAGGTCTCGAGCAGCTCCGCTCTTATTTTGAGCATATGTATCAACGTGTTGAACATATTCAATTTGATTACCAAAACGAAGTGATTGAAGAAAATAAAGCAACCATTATATGGGCTATGCATTTCAAACATCCCCGGATTAAAAAAGGCCGTCAAGTGTCTGTTAACGGCTGTACTTACCTGCAATTCGAAGACAAGGTTAGCTATCACCGAGACTATTTTGATTTGGGCCAGATGCTTTACGAAAACATCACATTAATCGGCCCTGTTATTTCATCAATCCGCAAGAGAGCAGGCAATTTATGAAGCCAATTCGTGATCAAATTATTCTAGTAACTGGAGCCACATCAGGTATCGGTCAGCAACTTGCCATCGATCTCTCTCATGATAACCAAGTTTACATTGCCAGTCGTTCTGAAGAAAAGCTTCAAAGCCTAATTGAGAAACAACCGACCATTAAAGGTTACTTTGTTCTAGATATCGCCAATAAAAAACAAGTTCTCGATTGTTGCCACCTAATGAGAGAGAAACTGCAATATATTGATCTAGCGGTTTTAAATGCAGGCACCTGCGAATATGTAGATATTGATGCTTTAGATAGTCGCTTATTTGAAAGAGTTATGAACACTAACTTTATGGGTACAGTTTACTGCGTAGAAGGTTTACTTCCTTTATTACGACAATCACAATCTGCCCAACTTTCGTTAATGAGCTCTTCAGCCGTATTTTTTCCATTTACACGTGCTCAAGCTTATGGAGCATCTAAGGCCGCTATTGATTATCTTGGGAAATCATTACGAGTCGATTTATCAAATGATGAAATTCATGTTTCACTTATTCATCCTGGGTTTGTGAAAACGCCCTTAACTGATCGTAATGATTTTGATATGCCAATGATGGTTGATGCTGAAACAGCTAGTCAATCAATCATTAGGGGTTTACAAAATCGTAAATTCGATATTCATTTTCCCAGAACATTTACTTACCTATTAAAATTTATGGGTATTTTACCGCAATCTTTACAATTAAAAATAAGCAAAAAAATGGTTAAACAATGAAAATAGCAGTCATTGGTTCAGGAATATCAGGCATAGTTGCCTCTCATTACTTATCAAAAGCCAACCATCAAATCACTCTTTTTGAGTCAGAAGACTATATAGGAGGCCATACTCATACGATTGATGTCCTCAATAAGGGTAAAATTTATCCGGTAGACACAGGGTTTATCGTATTTAATGACAAAACCTATCCGAATTACTTACGCTTTCTGAGCGAGCTTAATGTTGATTACCAAAATACAGAAATGACTTTTAGCGTCAAAAACGATATTTCTGGATTGGAATATAACGGCAATAATTTAGATACTTTATTCGCTCAACGAAAAAATATTTTTAATATTCGTTTTTTACGTACAATTCGGGACATTTTAAAATTCAATAAATCTTCAAAAAAGCGTATTGAAAATAGTGATTTATCTGATTCATTAACCTTGGGCGAATTAGTTAAACTCGGTGGTTACTCCCAAGGTTTCGTAGACGACTACCTATTGCCTATGGGTGCAGCGATTTGGTCCACAAGTTTGAAAAACATGCTTGATTTCCCAGCAGACTTCTTTTTGCGTTTTTTTGAAAACCATGGCTTACTCAATATTTCAGAAAGACCTCAATGGCATGTGATCAAAGGTGGCTCGAATCAATATGTGAAACGCTTTTTGAATGAATTCTCAGGTGAAGTTAAGCTTTCGACACCGATCAAAAAGGTGCAGCGTCACGCAGACAATGTGACTTTAATGACTGCAAATAATCAATCAATCAGTTTTGATAAAGTGATTTTTGCTACGCATAGCAATCAAGTATTACCTATTTTAGATAAAGAAATAACTGAAGACGAGCAAAATGTCCTAGGTCGAATTGGTTACGAAAAAAATGAAATCGTTTTGCATACCGATACACAACTTTTACCAAAATCTCAAAAAGCTTGGGCAAGTTGGAATTATAATCTTTACGACCGTCAGCACAAAAATGCTACACTCACTTACAACATGAATATTTTGCAGTCAATTCAACATGACGAGACTTTCTGCGTTACATTGAATAGTACCGATAGAATTGATGCCAGTAAAATTATTGATACCTTCCACTACGATCATCCTCAGTTTACTATTGATGCAATAGAAGCAAGAAAAGAACGACACAAAGTACAAGGTAAAAATCATACCTATTTTTGCGGGGCTTACTGGTATAACGGATTTCATGAAGATGGTGTAAGGTCAGCGTTAGAAGTTTGTCAAGCATTAGGAACTGACATAGAGATCTTAATTCCATGACTTTACAAAGTTGTATTTATCAAGGCCAAGTAAGTCACACGCGGTTACAACCCCGCAAACATGCTTTTGAATATCCTATTTTTATGTTTTATTTGTGGTTAGAGGAACTTGAACACCTCCAAAGCCATATCAAAGGTTTTCATTTGAATAAGCGCTGGGGACTTGCTTGTTTTAATCAAGAGGATCATTTCCCTAACAATGAAAAATCTTTATATAAAAATATTCAATCTATTATCAAAGAACAAACTGGCGATGATTACCAAGGTAAAATCGCAATTCTTTCCCACTTAAGATATTGTCGTTTCTACTTCAGTCCCTTAAATGTTTATTACTGTTGGGATACAGCCGGTACAAGAATTTTATATACCGTGGCAGAAGTGAGTAATACTCCTTGGTTACAAAAAACTTGGTATGTAAATACTATGAAAGATGATATGAATACGGAGGATACTCAGAAATCTTTTCATGTTTCACCGTTTCTACCAATGGATATGCGTTATCAATGGCGATTCAATCAACCGTTAGAAAAACTGTTAATTGGAATTAATAATTGGCGTGACGATCAATTATATTTTAGCGCTTCAATGAAGTTGAAGAAAACACCTCTCACTACAAAAAATTTAATGAAAACGTTAACCCGTTATCCGATAATAACCGTACAAATAGTAGTAAAGATTTACTGGCAAGCCGCCAAGCTTTGGATAAAAAAAATTCCTTATTATCCTTTACCTAAAGCCGACGCCAACTCCCAAAGCAATGTTATAGAAAATAGGAAGACTCATGACTGACAAAGAAAATATCACTACCGCTGAAAACACCGACATCGGTAACATTCGATTAACTGACAGATTGAGTCGTTTTCTATTGTTTAGAGTTTTGGAAAAAATAACTGTAGGTTGCTTAACGTTTTCTGAAGGCGAAGAAAAGCATACTTTCGGAAACATAAATTCTGAACTACAGGCACATATTCGTGTTTATGACTATCGTACTTATGCATCTATTGCTTATAAAGGAAGCATTGGAGCTGGTGAGTCTTACTTCAAAGGTATGTGGGATTCAGAGAATTTAACTAATGTCATTCGCATTTTTGCCGTGAATATGAAAGTACTTGATAAAATGGATGACTATTTGGCTATTTTTACAAAACCTTTTTATCGACTTGGCGCAAAAAGTCGAAAAAACACGGTTAACACAGCCAAACAGAATATTATGATGCATTATGATTTGGGCAACGACATGTATGAAACGTTTCTCGATGAAAGCATGATGTATTCAAGCGGTTTCTATGCTTCGCCTAACCATTCTCTAGCTGAAGCGCAAACAGAGAAATTAGAGAAAATCTGCCAGGCATTGGGTTTACAGTCAGAAGATCATGTTGTTGAAATTGGCAGTGGTTGGGGTGGATTTGCCATTCACGCAGCAAAAAATTATGGATGCAGGGTAACGACCACCACGATAAGCGATGCACAATTTGAATACGCTAGTAAGCGCATAAAGGCTATGGGCCTAGAAGACAGAATAACCATTCTCAATAAAGATTACCGTCTTTTGGAAGGTCATTACGATAAATTAGTCTCCATTGAAATGATAGAGGCCGTCGGGTTAGAGTTTTATCATCAATATTTTAATAAGTGCAGTTCATTGTTGAAGCCTAATGGAAAAATGTTAATACAGGCTATAACCATTGCAGATCAACGGTTCGAACGCTATCGCCGTAGCACCGACTTTATTCAGAAATACATTTTTCCAGGTGGTGAACTGCCATCTCTTGAGTACATTACCCGCAAAGTTTGCTCGTCTTCGAATATGGTTATACGAAAAATTGATGATTTTGGTACTCATTACGCGCAAACCTTGCGAGATTGGCGCCACCGTTTTCTCGCCAATAAACCTAAATTGATTGCTAAAGCCTTCGATGACCAGTTTATTCGTTTATGGGAATTTTACTTATGCTACTGCGAAGCGGCATTTATGGAAAGAACAACAAGCGTAGTGCATGTTGTTATGGATAAATATCAATTCACCGAAAACCCTGTTTCGTAAATTTTTTTTATTTGAACCTTTATCGAAACTGTTAGAGCGAAAACCATGAAATTGCCATTATTATTTTTTTTAGAGTTGTTTATTTTTGACATTGCGTGGTTCTTGCTCGTGGTCATGAAAAACGAGTGGGCCATCAGCATCGCTTTGATATTATTGGGTATCCAATTTTATATCATACATAGCAAGCACAAAGATCTTCTGAGCCGCATACCCAGTATTTTGGCTATTACATCTCTAGGTTTTTGCATTGACTCTTTGTTAGTTTATTGGGGTGTATTCGATTTTGGTTATGGAGCTTCAACTGCACCTCTCTGGTTACTGGCACTATGGCTTCACTTTTCAACAACCGCTGTAAGTTGCTTGCAAATATTTAAAAATATTGGTCTTACCGCTGTTGCAGGTGCTTTTTTTGGCCCTTTAAGTTATTACGCAGGTTATAAGCTAGGAGCTGTTGCTTTACCTCTCGGCACATCACCATCAATAATTATACTAGCTTTAATCTGGTTCTTTTTATTTCCATTAAGTCTTTATATTGGAAAAAAACGCAGTGTTTTTTTTTCAAGTATAGCTAACCCTCTGACATTTTTTAAATCATGAGTGAAACTTATGCTACAAGTTAAGCCCTCAATCTACCCAAGTCGCCATATTTTTTTCGTTATTACTATCGCTTTTTTTTGCAGTTTCCCTTACGCTATTATGGCTACTAATCAATCTTCTATTGATAATAATAAAGAACAATCCATGCAATTGGTTGGAAAGAGCAAACTGAAGTTTTGGGGGTTTTCAATTTACACTGCTGAATTATTTTCACCAAATGGTAAGTTTGATGCTATTCAGCCAGGCTTAAAACTACAATTAACTTATCATAGAGACATTAAGAAAAATGCTCTTATTAAAAGAACGTTAAAAGAATGGGAACGCTTACCTAATTATGATAAGCAGAAGGTGCAGATGTGGGCTGATAAACTCGATGCTATTTGGCCAGATATCAAAAAAAATGACACCTTAGCAGCTTACCTCAACAAGGATGGAATCACTGAATTCTTCTATCAATCACGACCAATTGGTGCCATAGCAGACAAAGAATTTGGAGTAGCGTTTCTTTCAATATGGTTAGCAAAAACAACCAGTGAACCCCAAATGCGCGAAGAAATCATTTCAAGTCAAAATCCTTAATGACTTAATGACTTAATGACTTAATG
>JBCCZV010000118.1:0-11752 GCA_039187085.1 Pseudomonadota bacterium | reverse complement strand
AGCGGAACTTGCGAAGTAGATGAAGGAACCTTTCAAATGCAACCTGGAACTGTATTCATTCTTCCTGAAAATAAGTTACATAGCTTCCATGCAATTGATAACTACTTGAAAATTATTATTTACCATCCAGATTCTGATGTTGGCCCAACAGATGATTCTCATACCATGCTCAACAATACTTTTGTTGGAAAAAAGTCAGCCCAAGTTTTGGATGCAATTAGAACAAGATAACTGATGCTAGGTGATTTTTTGTGAGGGTTATATAGAGTGATTTATTGCGAATATTATGAATATTTTTTCAATAAAAAACCTGAAGAACTGTTACGTACTTCAGGTTTTCGAGGCTTTTATATAAAAATAAAAACAATTAAGCAAATATTTGTTAATTTCTACAAGTTGAAGGTAAATACTTTGGATCAGAGCCACTTGTGCAGTTCCAAGTAACTACTCCAGAAGGTTCTAAAGTGGGTGACATAACGATTGTTACATCAGCATCCGCACCAAGATCAGCTGCACTTCCGGCAACTGTGATAACACCCGCAGCTGTCACATTGCCCGTTGTAACATAATCACTTTCATTTGGAATGCTCAAACCACTTCCTGATAAAGCAGTGGTGCCTTCGGCTTGGATAAATTCAGTAACGGCAACTTTTGCATTCGAAGTAGCCAAAACAAGCTCAGAAACTTTAGCTCTTACCGTATAATCACGATACGCAGGCAATGCAACAGCTGCCAAAATACCGATAATAGCAACAACAATCATTAATTCGATAAGGGTGAAACCTTGTTGAGTCTTTTTCATGGATGTGTCTCCAATGTATTCCTATTGAGAAAGTTAGAATCCCTGTAACCAAAGAGGATTTGTTCTTCAATTACAAACGTAAATTCATTCATGAGCTTTAAAGCAGTTTGCGTGCCAGGTGTGATTTGGCATAAGGTGTCTGTGTCGCCTGTACGACAACTTGTCGAAACCTATCAAAAAGTCTTAAAAAATAACCAGCCTCATATCAATATCGGCTAATTGATATTCAAGAATGCAAGAGAGTTCACTATATTTTGTCAATAAATGACAAAATTCATCACTTTTGTTGTGCAAACTATGGCACTTTTTGACGACTCTGAGAGATTTTGTACTTGAGGTGAAAAATTTTGTCACTGTTGGAATATGTTGAAATTGGCAAGATTGTGACGCATTTATCGAGTAAGTCATTACATTTGCATTATTCATTTTTCAAAATAAGGCATTTTAAGGTGCAATATTGTACAAATAAATAAAGTAACAAAGTTTAATCGTTTTATCATTATCAATGATTTCTTTAATCACTTCGTCACTAAACAGCATAGATAGATGCATAACCTACAAGTAAATTCAGAAAGCTGAGCCAACAGAATATGAGTGTAGCGAGCTTAGGTTTGGGATATGTTGAAACGAATCAAGCCGCTAAATTGAGAAAAGAGAGTGTCATCATAAAAACTATGGCTTTTCTTTTTGCAAAGCCTTCACTTCTGTTATGGAAAGGCCGGTCACATCAGCAATCAAGCTGATAGACATATTTTTTTTCAACATGTTCAGCGCTACGCTTTTCTGGACTTCTTCACGGCCTTCTTGACGAAGAGATTGTGCCATGGTTTGCACGGTTTGGTTTTGCTCATTGGAGAGCTGCTCGTGGATGTGTGCCATAGTCTGTGTAAACCTCGGAGTCTCTAAGATGTGGTATAAGTAGTTTACCAAAATCCGCAGATAAGCCAATTTATGGTGAATTTGTTAAAAAACTAGTGTGTACAGATACTTCGGAAAAAGTAGCTTTTGTTTTCAGGGTGTTTATTCAGTTATTAATTGTGAATAAGGTGATTTTTCTTTTTGCAAAGTCTTCTTCACTTCTGTTATGGAAAGTTCGGTTACATCAGCAATCAGGCTGATAGCCATCTTTTCTTTCAGCATATTCAGCGCTACGCTTTTTTGGACTTCTTCGCGACCTTCTTGAAATCCTTCTTGAAATCCTTCTTGGAAACCTTCATCAAAACCTTGTATGTAACCTTGCTCATAAATTTCCTGTGCCATGGTTTGCACAGGTGTTGTAGGTTCTTGATGGGGTGGAAGGTGCATTTTTATTGTCATTATGAAGGCCGCCTAATCATGAAATAAGTCATAAGATGAATGAGCTGTAAGGCCAATCATTATGTTTGTTCGTTTTTTATGGCTTCAACCTTTTCAATAGAAAGGCCGGTCACTTTCGCAATAAAAGCAACATCCATCTTTTCTTTGAGTAGGTTAATCGCTACGCTTTTTTGTCCTTCTTCACGAAGAGATTGTGCCATGGTTTGCACGGTTTGGTTTTGCTCATTGGAGAGCTGCTCATGGATGTTTGCCATAGTCTGTGTAAACCTCGGAGTCTCTAAGATGTGGTATAAGTAGTTTACCAAAATCCGCAGATAAGCCAAACCGGCAGGCGTTTGCGGGAGGCCGCTTAAGGCTTTGCCGATTTGTTGGGCCTGTTCGGGATCAAAAACGGCTCTGGCCCGTTTCATCACCATAACCAGAGCACTCAGCCATTGATGCTGAAAGATCTCCTCGTCATCCAACTGTTCAATATCCAATAAAGGGATAGGGTCGGACCAAAAATTAAACTCAATCAGAGGGTTATCGGAAAGTGCCTGCATAGACAGTGGATACGGATAAGGTGAGGGGTTGCCGTGATAAAAAATGACGGGATACACAGCGGGCAACTGCTGGGGTGGTTTTTCCGCTTGTTTGGTGTAACTGAGCAGAAATTGGCTGACATAATTCAGCATGCGCAGTGGCATCAAGCGATCAGGTGAGCTTTGATGCTCAATCAGGCAGTAACAAAAAGCGCGAGTCTGCGCCAACTTCAGTTCAAAAATCAGGTCGCTTTCTTGGTGCTGTAACTGCTCGTCGACAAAAGAGGTTTCTAGCAATTGGGTGTGCTGCCACTGCACAGCTTCTTGCAAGGGTTGGGGTAACACGGTTTGCAAAAACTCTTTGGCGGCAGGTGCGTGTTTCATTGCCGCTTTGAACACTCTATCGTGCGGATTGTGGATTTTGTGGGTAGGATTCTGATCGTGTGGCATGTGAAAGTGTCTTTATGGACAGTTTGTGTTGGTTGCTACTTTATCAGGTTAGATCATGAGAGGCAACACAATGTGTCAGGCAAAGTGGGTTTGATGGTTAGGGCGGAGTTTGGGGAAGATAGTCGGTGACCCGCAAAATCTTTTCGAGCAGTGTGTACGGTGAGTTTGTTAAAAAATTAGCGTTTACAGAAACTTCGGAAAAAGTAGCCTTTGTTTCAGGATGCCTATTCAGTCATTAATCGTTATGGCAAATATTGGCAATATTTGTCATAATTAAAAAACACCCTACGCTTAAAAGTGAACATAATGGCTACAATGAATATTTCCCTCCCCAATCCGATGCGTGATTGGGTAAGAAAGCAGATTGAAAGTGGTCGCTATTCAAATAATAGTGATTATGTACGTGAACTTATCCGCAGAGATCAAGAGCGCCAAGACAAGCTTACGGCATTGCAACATGCTATTACCAAAGGATTGGAAAGTGGTGGTGGCGATATACTGGATATGCATGAAATTAAACGTCTAGCAAGAGAACAAGCTGGGTTGGATATCAACTAAGAGCAATGCCTAGTATTTTTAAGTTTCGAATGCTTAACAAGATCGCTCTTCTTTCTGCAAAGCTTTAACTTCTGTTATGGAAAGTTCGGTTACATCAGCAATCAGGCTGATAGCCATCTTTTCTTTCAGCATGTTCAGCGCCACGCTTTTTTGGACTTCTTCGCGACCTTCTTGAAACCGTTCTTGAAATCCTTGTATGTAACCTTGCTCATAAAGTTCCTGTGCCATAATAGTCCGCACAGGCGTTGTAGGTTCCTGAGGGGGTGGAAGATGTATTTTTATTGTCATGATGAAGGCACCTAGTCATGAAATAAGTCATAAGATGAATGAGCTGTAAGGCCAATCATTATGTTTGTTCGTTTTTTATGGCTTCAACTTTTTCAAGAGAAAGGCCGGTCACTTTCGCAATAAAAGCAACATCCATCTTTTCTTTGAGTAGGTTAATCGCTACGCTTTTTTGATTTTCTTCACGGCCTTCTTCACGGCCTTCTTCTCGAAGAGATTGTGCCATGGTTTGCACGGTTTGGTTTTGCTCATTGGAGAGCTGCTCGTGGATGTGTGCCATAGTTTGCGTAAACCTCGGAGTCTCTAAGATGTGGTATATGTAGTTTACCAAAATCCGCAGATAAGCCAAATCGGCTGAGGTTGGCGGGAGGGCGCTCAATGCTTTGCCGATTTGTTGGGCCTGTTCGGGATCAAAAACGGCTACGGGCGTTCATAAAAAGTTTTACTGTCTGTGTCATGGGTACTTTTAAATGCTAGTAATTCTTCACAAACCACCATTTGTCCCAAGCTTTAAAAACCCGTTCTGGATACCAAGTTTTTCCAACACTGCCGTTATAACGCGCGAGCGCTTCACTCAAGCGATTTTTTTCACGCTTGATGTATAAGCTCAAAATTGCACAGCCATATTGAATATTGGTGTCGATCTTGAGGAGGTTATCTTCGGGCTGGCCAATTTCTTTTTTCCAGAAAGGCATCACTTGCATCAGCCCGCGTGCGCCGGCGCTCGAAACAGCAAAGCGATCAAACGCACTTTCCACCTGAATGAGTGATAAGACTAATTGCGGGTTGAGCTTGAAACGTGTGGCCTGAGTATGCACATTGCGTAAAATACTGATGCGCTCATGTTTGGGAATATGAGGCACAAGCCGCTCAAGGCGAGACGACATATCGACTAACCACACTTCCGCCTCAAAACGATCTCTAAAACTGGATGATTCTGTAATCGCCTCTTTTAAAAGACGTCTAAACTCAGCATCTGGGAGGGCTTGTTGTGCAGCCTCCGAAGCGACACTGCCGATGGCAATCAATAAAATCCAGAATCGTCGTATGTGTGTTGTCATGGTGCTGATTTGGACAAATAGTAGGGATAACAGTGCTTTATTGTTTAAATTATAGCGATTTTAAGCGGTGATGAAGCGATAATGATGATGAAAATGTGACTTGATTCAGGTGTTTGCTGCAAGTTAAAGCGGTTCTTTCAAAAAAGACCCGCTTTGTGTAAGAACTCGATGCTTGTCTCAGTGCGCTAACAACCGATTTTCTGAGTGATAAAATCGAGAATATTGTCAATAGCGATATCTTGAGATTCGCCTGAGCGACGATGTGTGTATTCAATAATACCCTTATCGATACCACGCTCGCCAATCACAATGCGATGCGGGATACCAATCAACTCGCAATCTGAAAACATCACGCCAGCACGTTCGTCACGATCATCAAACAACACATCAACACCGGCAGCGCAAAGCTCTGTGTACAACTTTTCGCAAAGCTCTTTGGTGCGTGGTGACTTTTTCATATTCATCGGCACCATCATCAAAGTAAAAGGCGCGATGGCATCTGGCCAAATCACCCCTTTTTCATCGTAGTTTTGCTCGATGGCTGCACCCACAATACGCGAAACACCAATGCCGTAACAACCCATTTCCATGGGTTGGGCTTTGCCATTTTCATTCAACACCGTGGCTTTCATGGCTTTGGAATATTTATTACCGAGCTGGAAGATGTGGCCGACTTCAATACCGCGTTTGATAATGAGTTGGCCTTGGCCGTCTGGGCTGGGGTCGCCAGCTTCTACATCGCGAAGGTCGAAAATTTCTGTGGGTGTTGCGTCTCTGTCCCAATTAGCGCCAGTAAAATGAAAGTCGTTTTCATTAGCACCACAGATAAAGTCGCTAAGATGTGCGGCTGCTCTATCAACGATAACGGGGATGGATAAGCCAACAGGCCCAATGGAACCAACATCACAATTGACAGCAGCTTGGATGGCTTTATGTTCTGCCATAACGAGTGGTGCAGCAATCAAAGGATGCTTTTCTGCTTTAATGTCATTCAGTCGATGATCGCCACGTAAAACGACTGCCACCACACCGGATTCACCAGCGTCATTTTCTACGCCTTTCACCAATAACGTTTTAACCGTTTGTTGCGGAGAAACGTCAAACAGTTTAGCAACATCATCAATCGTTTTTGCATTAGGAGTGGCCACTTTTTCTAAGGGTTGTGTGGCGTAGGTTTTAGGCGAAGAGGGTGCTAAGGCTTCGGCTTTTTCCACGTTGGCGGCATAATCACTGGTATCGCTTATAGCCAAGGCGTCTTCGCCAGTTTCTGCTAAAACGTGAAACTCGTGCGACGTCGATCCCCCGATAGAACCTGTGTCAGCGAGAACAGCACGATACTCTAATCCTAAACGTTCGAAAATTCGACAGTAGGCTTGATACATAACTTCATAGGTTTCTGCCAAGCTCTCTGTGGTGAGATGAAAAGAGTACGCATCCTTCATAAGGAATTCACGTGAGCGCATCACGCCGAAACGGGGACGACGCTCATCGCGGAATTTCGTTTGGATTTGAAAGAAATTGGCCGGTAATTGTTTATAGCTACGGATTTCATCACGCATCAAAGCGGTAATCACTTCTTCGTGGGTAGGGCCTACACAAAACTCACGGCCGTGGCGATCGTTAAGTCGTAACAACTCAGCACCATACTGTTCCCAACGCCCAGACTCTTGCCACAACTCGCCAGGCTGCACTGCGGGCATGAGCACCTCAATTGCACCGGAACGATTCATTTCTTCCCGTACAATCGCTTCAACTTTGCGTAAAACGCGTAAGCCGGTTGGCATCCAGTTGTATAAACCCGCGGCCACTTTGCGGATCATACCCGCTCTTAACATCAGTTGATGGCTGACGATTTCTGCATCACTCGGTGTTTCTCGTAAGGTTGAAACTAGGTACTTGCTGGTTCTCATAACAAAATCTCTTCATGATTGAATTCGCTAACTTTGCGGGGATTTTAACAAGCTCTGATGACTTTGCCCACAAATTGCGTGGGCGAGTCTGTGGAAGCCACTCGAACCGCGGCTTATTGTCAAGAGTTGAGTGAGGTATCACTAATCAATAATGGACACCTTGATTTTTATGCGCCTTGCCCTCACTGTTGTACGATTGTTAGCTATACCATTTAATGTGTCGGTATTGTCTGGGATTATGAATTTGCTGGACGTCTTTGCTATTGCGGCCAGTATTTTGGAGTTTATGTATGCCAATTTATGAGTATCAATGCGAATCATGTGGTTATGAGTTCGAAAAATTGCAAAAAATGAGTGATGACGCTCTGGTTGATTGCCCGCAGTGTCAACAGCCAAAGTTAAAGAAGCTGATTTCAGCAGCGGGCTTCCAGCTAAAAGGTGACGGTTGGTATGTGACTGACTTTAGAGATAAAAAGAAAACAGAAAACGCGTCTACCCCTAAAAAAGAGCCGGCTGCGGATCAAAAAGCCAGTACCAGCGCGTCATCGGATTCAAAAGCGAGCAAATCATCAGACTCATCCGCATCCTCATCAAAAAAAGCGGAATAAACCCGTGAGAGCGGTGACGATCCGCTATATTGGAATAGATTCTTGCTACTACCATGTGTCTTCAATGAGTGGGTAGGTGTATAAGAGTGTCACACTTTATAAGCGCTTAAATTATTTTCGACGCGGCTTAAAACATCCATGAGTTTCTGACACTGCAGGCTGACTTCTTGGGTCGTCATTTTGGTATTGTCGCCAGCATTATTGATGTTTTCGATGCCTTCTTGCATTCGGTCAGACATCGTTTGTTGTTCTGTGGCCATGGCGGCATTTTGAAGATTGAGCGCTTTAATGCTTTCAACGGCATTCAGAGCGCTAGATAATGCTTGTCCGGTATCCTGAGTTAGAGTAACCACCTCTGCAGACGTTTTATTATTTTCTTCCATGATGTGCGACGTTTCTTGACTCACAGATTGCAGCTTTTCAATGATGGTGCGTATTTCTTCGGTAGACGTTTGCGTGCGATTGGCGAGTGAGCGCACCTCGTCAGCCACCACAGCAAAACCTCTTCCCATTTCACCCGCGCGAGCGGCTTCAATGGCGGCATTGAGTGCCAATAAATTGGTTTGCTCTGCAATGGTACGAATCACTTCCAGCACACTGCTAATGGCATTGCTAGCGGCAACTAATTCTCGAATCGAATTGACGGACTCTTCCACCATGCCTGCTTGCTTTTCGATTTCGGTACGTGTGGATTCTAAAACGCTGACACTGGTGCGTGTTTCTTGATCGGCCGTTTGTGCCGCACTATTGGCTTTGTCTGCGTTAGCGGAAGCATCACCTGCATTTTGGGCAAGTTCGATAATGAGATGTCGAATCTGCTGAGACTCGGTATGCATTTGTGTCACAGAATCATCCGCCTTGGAGGCTGCTGTTTGTAACTCGGTCATACCTTGTTTAATGCGTGTGGTGGAATCCAATACCTCCTCGATAGTGCCTTGCAATTTAGCTAAGAGCTGATTGAAGCCGGATGCCATCGCCACAAATTCTGGCGTCCCCGATTCTGCAAATCTCACCGTCATATCACCTTCACCGCTAGCAATATCTTGCACCACTTGCACATACTCATCGAGCGGCTGGATAACAATTTTATTGAGTAAAAGAATCAAAACGCCGATGATAACAACACCAATAAAAACATATTCAAAAGTAGCGCGCATAATAGCCGCAACCACCAGGCTATTTCTCTCACTGTTTGAAACACCCACCATAATTTCATAGCCCCATTTCTCAAAGGGGGTACGCTCTATTTGAAAATCTGATGGCTTACCATCAAACGCATTTTTAATTTTTTCAATAGGGACATTTTTTGAATGAAAACGTATATTACCTTTGCCATCAACCAGCGCTAAAAAGCCTTCCTCTAAAATGCGACTATTAGAAATAACGTCTTTTAAAATACTGAGATCGGCAGAGTAGCCCACATACCAAATGCCAATGGTCTCACCTTGCGCGTTTTTTAAAGGCTCATAGCCTGTGAGATAAGGACTACCAAGAATATCCACCTGACCATAGTAAGCTTTGTTTTGATTAATCTGCTGAATAGCTTTTCCTGAAGGTGCCAGTTTGGTGCCAATCGCCCTGCCATTTTGGGTGATGACATTGGTCGATATGCGGATATAATCTTCACCTCTTTTACTAAATAGGGTGGCTGTACCATCCATGATATCGGTGAGCCCATCCACTAGATCAAAATTATTAGCAAGCCCAACATCACCTAAATACAACTGATTAGCCACCACTTCGCCAACAGCAACGTCACTGCCTAAAAACGGTTCGCCAAGCGCAAGCCCGCGCAGCTTCAAAAGGCGCATGCTGTTTTGTACGCGCTGGCTCATAATAGAATCTGTCACACCGAGAATACCAATGAGTTCATCCACTTTTTCCTGTTTTTCTTTTTGAAAGGCTAATTTGGTTTTTTCATTGGCGTTGTAAGCGCTAATCATTCCAAGAATGAGGGAAAATATCCCGATTACGAGAATTATCGAATAAACGAATTTTCGTCTTAATGACATGGGAGACTCTTCTTCAAGTTTGAATAGGCTATTTCAAATTGAAGCTTAGATAAGGATGTGTGATTCTTCCAGATTCCACATTATTGCCGCGAACCTGGCTAATAAAGGTTAATCAACCAAAAGACGATAACCCTGATTGTGTTCCAATCACAAGAGTGATCTGCAGGAACCCAGCAGGGTTAGCCAAGAAGGAATAGGCCATTCTCAACAGGCTAATTAGCCTTGCGTTTAAAGCGTTGATTAAACTTAGCAATTTGCCCTTCGTTTTTAGCCGCATGTTGTTTGCCGGTATAGAAAGGATGTGATGCGCTAGAAACATCTAAGGTCATGTAAGGGTAGGTTTGGCCTTCATACTCGGCAGTTTTTGAGGTTTGCAAGGTTGAGCCAATAACAAAATAGGTGTCTGCTGAAGTATCGTGAAAGAGTACATCACGATATTCAGGGTGAATATTTTTTTTCATGGGAATATGCTCATTTAATGATATTAATCTTTCAGGATACAGTATTCTGCATCATATGACAATGATTCTCATTAACGTCTTATTGCTTTAAACACACAGCTATCGCTAACTGTTAAGTAAAAAACGGTATTTAAACAATGATTTTTAGAAGATGCCATCAAAAATAAAGCGTCAAGGGTGTGAATCAATCTCAGCCTAGCGCCTAAAAAAACGGGTGCCAAGTTATATGATATCCAGTTTTTACAGGGCTCTCGATATCTTCTTGGTTAACTTCATGCCAATGGTTGTTTTCAATGTCGTGATTGGCCTTTACTAGGCGCTGCGATGGCTAAATCTCTGGGTAAAAAAGTTTTAAACTGGTCCCACTCCACTTCGAAAGAATCAACACAAAAGACATCAATGATTGATACATTCCATCACTTTATGTGTATAAATTTTTTAGTGCCTTCTCAATAGGTTTTATTCTTCTTTTTTAATCATTCACTGAATAAGCCCATCTGATATGGCTGATATCTACTATGAAATAATAAAAAAAACAGAACAGCATTTTTTTGCAATGATGCCGTGTTTAAACGGAACAGTCTAACGAAGTTGATGATAGAAATGTTGTATTAAAGAAATGGGCTTTTGCAAATTACCATATTTTTTCAAAAGCACTTGAGAAGTGCTGAATGAACCAGATGATGAAATGTCTTGTTCTTAAAAAGATGCAATACATTCCTCATGGAAACTGCTAGAGTGTATTCAGCTAAAGAACTAGCGATTCATCTCGATGTTGATACAAAGAAAATAGAGCTTAGACTTAAAAAAACATTTTTATTCTGCTGCTATTGTACAATAGCAACGCTTTTTTTGAGGTACTACGAAGAACATTCTAATACTAAATGTTCTGATAATACAAAACTCTTAGTGAATACATAGCGCTTTGTGAAGAGGAAAAAGACATGCGAAATAAGTTAGTCATTATTTTACTGTTATTATTTTATCTGGTAAAAATCCAAGCCCAAACTCATGATAGCTTTTCTATGACGGGTGATATCAACAGTTCAACCTATGAAATTGCGTTGAGTTTTGATGTTCACAATCAGTTAATCGCCACTATCAACACAACTCAGCAAGAAAATAGTGATTTGGATAAGTTACAAGCTTTTTTCAATAAGGTTATAGGTGTTCCTACAACTACCCATTGGGTCGATACTTTGCGATCAAGCGAGGCACTCTTTGAATTAGATGTTCACGATGACCATGAATTGCCATCGCTGAACATCGTATTTACCGATGGGGAGCGACTGTCTTTTCAAGAAAATATTGTACGAATTGAAACACAAGCAGCAAACAGCAGCTACTCATTATTAGATTTTTTTCTGAAAACTCATCTTGTCCCTGCATGGTATGTATTCGAGCATACAGAGAACACCACTACCAACACCCCAGAATTTTTAGATACCTCCGAAACCGCACCGGCAGTGACACGAGGTGACCCGCACAGTGACAGCTCGACAATCCCTGGTGGTCCTATCAGATAATTTCTTCAAAAAATTTCTCATGTTTTTCTTTTCCAGTTAGTGCTGGTTTTATTTAAGCGCTAACTGTTACCTTATCAAACTGCCACTCATTATCTTTCTAATCTCTTTTAACGATACTCTTACTCTATTGCTCTTAGTAAAATAAAATTATCCTCAACTCGGTTTGTTCTTGAATCTATACAATTATTCCATGTTTAAGGGATTGGTTTTCAATGCATGCATGTTTTTGAGCATAAATTCT
>JBCCZV010000117.1:0-11907 GCA_039187085.1 Pseudomonadota bacterium | reverse complement strand
TGAGTTAACCGCTGAACGTTTTGTCGTGGATCCTTTTAATGAGGCGCAGTCGGCTCGTATGTATCGCACAGGTGATCGTGTGCGCTGGACACAAGACGGTGAGTTAGTTTTCTTGGGCCGTGTCGATGCCCAGGTCAAAGTACGTGGCTATCGCGTCGAACTGGGTGATATTGAAGCTTGTATCGAATCACAGCCTGGCGTCATTGGAGCAGCAGTGTTATTGATAAACAACGATGATAACAACGAAGTGGTCAATGAGCGCCTCGTTGCTTGGGTTGTTGGATTGACACAAGATGAATGTCAAAGGTTGATGGCACAACTTGAAGACGCATTACCGAATTACATGCTACCACAAACCTTGTTGGCTATTTCTGAATTACCTTTAACCGCGAATGGTAAATTAGACAGAAAATGCTTGATGGAAACTTTCTTCGCTACTTCTCATGGTGAAGATGCTATTGTCACAGAGCCGACGAATGAGGTAGAAGCTGCACTCGCAGAAATTTGGTGCCAAGTTTTACGACGCGATAAAGTTGGTATTCATGATGATTTTTTTGCGTTAGGTGGTGACTCCATTTTAAGTTTACAAGTCATAGCACGGGCTAAAAAGAAAGGATATAAACTCACGCCAAGGCTTTTATTTGAAGAACCAACGGTTGCGAAACTCGCAGAAAAAGCTGAGCGAATTCAAACTAAACCTAAAAAAGGTGTAAAACCTTTAACTGGGGCCGTTGACCTCTTACCGATACAACATTGGTTCTTTGAATCAAATCATCCTGAGCCTCATCATTGGAATCAGTCCATGATATTCCAGGTGGGAGTCGAATTGGATTATTCTGCATTAGAAGCTTCTTGCGAGGCATTATTGCAACATCATGATGCTTTACGTATGAATTATGTGATGATTGATGGGCGTTGGATGCAACGTTATGTTGATATGGCTGAGCTTCCTTCCGGTATATGTCAGCGTTTTAATCGAGATGACTTGGTGCTGTCTACCTCATCGACTGAAAAGGAAGTGAGTCGTGCTATCGAAGCCAAAGCGAATCAGTTGCAATCGTCATTAAATTTAGAGCGAGGCCCATTAGTACGCATCGCTTATTTTTCATGTAATGGCATTGAAGGTGAAAAAGATCGATTACTGTTAATTATCCATCACCTTGTTGTCGATGGCGTATCTTGGAGAGTTTTGTTAAATGATTTGTATCAGCTGTATCAACAATCATTATTAAAACAACCACTAGATTTGGGAGAAAAAAGTAGTAGTTTGCGCGAATGGTCGCAGCAATTAAAGACCTTTGCACAATCTGAAGCACTCGATAAAGAGCTGGGCTATTGGCGTGAGGCAGCCAAAGTTGATAAAGATGCCTTGGTCGAAAACTTAATCCTGTCTGGTGAAGACAATAGCTTAGATAACTTAGCCGTTTTAAGTTTATCGTTATCCGCTGAACAAACTCGCATCCTTCTACAAGATGCTCCATTAGTTTATGGAACTCAAATTAACGATCTCTTATTAGCTGCACTGGTGTCTGCGCTTTGTGAAGTATCTGAAAGCATGTTAATAGAGATGGAGGGGCATGGAAGAGAAGCACTTAATGTTGACGCCGTCAATGATGATTTAGATCTGAGTCAGACTATTGGCTGGTTTACAAGCCGTTTTCCAATCAAGTTGACACGTGATAGCAATGATTTTTCTGCGCTTATTGCTTCCGTCAAAAGGCAATTACACCAAGTTCCAGGTAAAGGGATTGGTTATAGTGTAATACGTTACTTACATCCTGAATTAGCGATCCGTGAAGAGTTTGCAAGGCATACAAAACCTCTTTTGAGTTTTAACTATTTGGGGCAATTTGATAGTTCTGCTGAACGGAGTATGCAAGGACTCTTGTCTGGGGCGAAAGAACGGCCAGGACTTAATCGTGCATTGAGTTCACACCGCAATCATCTGATTGATATTGTGGGGCAGGTCGCTAATCAACAATTAACCATGCGTTGGCAGTTTGGCAAAGCGATACTGGAAGAGTCGCAAATTAGAGAGTTAGCAGAAGAGTATCAAAGGGTATTAGCCGAGGTTGTCAACGATTGTATTCGACAAAAAACCGATCTAAAACATGAACAACCTATGTCACATGAAGCAACAGATATGATGCGAAATGTTCAAGCAGAACAGCTACATGTTTTAAAACCAGCGATGGAGAATGCTGCAAGTTTGCCGGTGTTTTTTTTACACCATCGTGGCGGACACACAAGAGAATATCAATTGATTGCTGATGCGCTCGATCCATCAATACCCGTTTATGGCATTCAATCTCAGGTGTTATCCGATCCGACCTATCAAGAATATGATATTGCTGTTGTTGCAAAGGACTATGCTAACTTGATTCAAACGAAGCAACCGAGCGGTCCATACAGGTTGCTTGGCTGGTCTTTGGGTGGTGTGTTGGCAATGGCAATCGCTGAAGTTCTTGAGCAACGTGGTGAACAGATTCATTTTATTGGTCTGATCGATTCTATGTTAGCGCAGGGGCGTAGCGCGCAACATGACTATCAATCAGCCTCAGTATTAAGCAATATGCTGGAGTTCTTTGGTGACGAAGCCAGACAGCATTATCACTCGATTGATCCGGCTGTAAGACAAGGCTTTGAACACACGCTAGAACAGCTTGATGAAGATAATGCTTTGACCTTTGCTTATGATTGGACAGTGAAATTAGGCATGGTAGATAAAAATCAATTTGATCGTGATTATTTCAAACTGCATTATCGTGCATTTTTACAGAGCCGCCTTTTGATTCGCTCC
The DNA here is from genome assembly GCA_039187085.1 of Pseudomonadota bacterium. Taxonomy (GTDB): domain Bacteria; phylum Pseudomonadota; class Gammaproteobacteria; order Enterobacterales; family JBCCZV01; genus JBCCZV01. The sequence goes on along the minus strand of JBCCZV010000117.1, from coordinate 9,107 downwards.
TACCAGCCAAGAAAAATCAATGCCGCTTTGCATTTATGGTGGGCATCGCAATCACTGCAAAAAGGTCAAGTAGTAACACAATGGAGTGATTACTGCTCACGTATTGTCGATGAGCACATTATTGAGGGGAGCCATTTCGATATCATTAAAAACCCTGTTGTTATTGAACAGATTGTAGAAAAAATGTCGATTGAAAGTCTTGTTGAGGAGAATTAATTTTGGAATTAATCAATTATGTTATTTCGACAGCTCGGCGAGTCTTTATCCTTGCTGCTTTAGCTTCGGTAGGTGCAGGTTTAAGTGTGGTTGCTTTGCTTGCTTTGACTAATGAAGCTTTACATGATCCCAGTTCTGTAAACGCATTAACCGTAGTCGCTTATTGTGGTTTAATTATTGCTGTAGCCTTATGTCGAGTGAGTGCAACCGTGTTATTGAGTAAGCTGGGCCAAAACTGCACCGCTAATTTACGTATGCAGTTAAGCGATGAAATATTAAAGTCACCACTAACCACATTGGAGGACTATGGATCGCACAAGCTTATGTCCAGTTTGACAAAAGACATTTCTGCCATTGCCAATGGAATAATGCGCTTACCTTTTATGTTGATGCAGTTTGCCATTTTGTTGGGTTGCTTATCCTACTTACTCTGGAAATCGTGGTGGTTATTTCTTGCAACACTCACCATCATGGGCTTAGGTATCCTGATCTATCGATTGCCGCAAACCAAAGCCCTTCGTTTTTATAAAAATGCTAGAGAAAGTAATGATGAACTTTACAAAAGTTTTCGAGGTGTTTGCGAAGGCACGAAAGAATTAAAAATGCACAGTGAGCGCCGTCAATCCTTTATGAATAACTCACTACAGCAAGCCGTTACCGATTATTGCCAAAACATGGTGTTGGGTTCGCGCTCTTACGCCATTGCAAACAGTACAGGTATTTTATTATTTTTTATTGTGATAGGTACGATTGTACTCGGCGTGCCTAAGTGGATGGCAATCGAACAGGGGACATTGGTAGGATATGTCATTATTTTATTATTTATGCAAGGGCCTATGGAGGGCTTGCTGAATCTTATTCCAGATTTAGCAAAAACGAGTGTGAGTTTAGAGAAGGTGAAAAAATTAGGATTTGCATTGAACACGACTCAAGAAAATGAGACTGATGTGATAAAAAATTTGCGTTATCAACACTCTCTTGAACTTCGAGGTGTGATTCACACATATTATCGTGAAAAAGAAGAATCTCATTTCAAATTAGGGCCAGTTAATCTCACTTTCAAGCCTGGCGAATTGGTTTTTTTAATTGGTGGCAATGGCAGCGGTAAAACAACTCTTGCAAAAATCCTACTCGGTTTATATAAAACGGATGAGGGTTCTATTATCTTGGATGGTAAAATACTCAATGCATCCAGTTATGAAGCGTATCGTCAACTTTTTTCTGTTGTTTTTGTTGATTTTTTCTTGTTCGATGAACTCTTTGGTTTCGAAGGTTTACATCTGGATCAAAAAGCACAGCACTATCTTGACGAGCTACAGTTAAGCCATAAAGTGAAAGTAGAAAATGGTAAGCTGTCAACAACAAAGTTATCCCAAGGACAAAAAAAGCGCTTAACCTTGTTGGTAGCCTATTTAGAGGATCGCCCCTTTTACGTTTTTGATGAGTGGGCCGCCGATCAAGATCCAGAGTTTAAACAGCTGTTCTATCGTGTGATTCTGCCGGATTTGAAAAGTCGCGGTAAAACGGTATTGGTTATCAGTCATGATGAAACTTATTTCGATGTGGCCGACCGTTATATCAAGATGGAATCTGGCCAAGTTCTGACTCAACAAACCTTGGTATCTACTACCGCAGAAGAAGTCGTGTGTTAATAGCTTGAGCAAGATTGGCTGAAAGATCTCGATATTTCTTAAGTTTTAAAGCCTTGTTAGGGTGTGAGGTAAAATGTGTTACTCAGTTTAAAAATAATTTCGATCCAATTAGCTTGGTTGGGGAGTATTGCTATTTATTTGGGTTCTGAATATCAAGTGTATCGAGTAAAACCCATTCATAAAGCTGTGGCTTGGGCAATATTTTTATGTAGTTCAGGCTTAGCTATTTTATTCCTCAATACTATTTATCATTGGCTAACGGCTATCATGATTTTACTGATGGTATGGATGATTGCCTGGGTCGTTTTGGCTTTATGGCCACCTTACTGTAAAAATGCAAAATTTCTTTTTAGCGTATGCTCTTTATTATTATTAGGTATTACTCTGCTGGAGGGGATACATGTGGTCTAAAACGATTGTTGGTATGATTGTCAGTTGGTTGTTAAACGTTACTTTAATGACTAATTTAGGCTTCATTGCACCTCTGCCAAGACAAGTATTTTTTTTAATTGCCTTTATCGGTGGTTTTATACTTTGGGCGAGTATTATGACAGTATTTTATTGTTCGACCAGTGTGAAAAAAGTGTTGTTATACACGTTGCCTGTCTTATTAGTATCCGCTGGCGTTAATTTTCTTTTTGTATCGGGAATTTTTTTATGAACAGGGAAACCATAAAAAATGCTACTGAAGCACATGGGTGGGTAGGCTTAATCATTTCCGTGCCTCTCTTTATTATTTTCTGGACGGGAGCTATCACACTTTTTTATCCGGAAGTGATGCGATGGGCCTCGATGCCGAATTTCCCACTTAATGCCAATCAACCAAAACAAACGGTAGAGAGCATTTTACAAAATCATATGAGTCAGTATGATTTCGATAATAGTAGGTCTTTGAGAATTCGTTTACCCAGGGAGTTTTCTCCCTACATTCAAATGCGTATTCCTGCATTTGATAGGGTCAAAGCGAATGATGGGACAGATACAGCAAACCAACAAGAAACGCAGAAAAAGATAACGAAAGTTCTAACGATTGATCCTTATTCAGGAGAGTTATTGACGGAAGGTCGTCCTTCAAAATTGGCAAATTTTTTCAATCGTTTACATTTTTCGCTTAAATTGCCTCAAGGGTTATATATTGTTGGCTTAATCACTTTCTTCTTTTTTGTGATTGTAATAACCGGTGTGGTTATTCAATTGAAAAATCTTATTCGGCATTTCTTTTTGTATCGTCATAAAAAAAATATCCGTTACAAAATGAATGATTTGCACAACGTTTTCGGTGTCGTCAGCTTGCCTTACTGTTTTATGTATGCGTTGACTGGGCTGATGTTTAATTTAGCCATTTTATATCAAATACCCACCTTGTTCTTGATGTATCAAGGTGATCGTCAAGCTATGATAGAAGATGTTGGGAATACGTTTTTTCGAAGTGAATTAGCACATGTCAATTATCCTATGCCAGATGTGGATAGAATACTCAACCAAGTTTCTCGCGATTATGATGCCAAGATCACCAATATAACACTCTACAGTTATGGTGATAAAAATGCTGTGCTTCAATTCAATGGCAAAACGCACACCGGTTTTTCTCAAAACATAAACGTATATTACAAAGTCAGTGATGATACTTTTCCTGAAGCGTTAAATTCCAGTAACAAAATTTATAATGACGGCGTTGACGTGTTATTCAGTATCCATAGAGCCAATTTTGCCGGTTTAGATTTACGGTTTTTATATTTTATACTGGCAATAGGGGTTTGTGGAATGATCGTAGCGGGTAACGTTTTGTGGATTGTTAAGCGGCAAAAGAAGACTATTGAATATCCTAAAACAACCGCTATCATGCGTGGGCTCACTCTCGGTGGCTGTATGGGCGTTATACTGGCCAGTGTAGGTGCTTTTTTATTTGAGCGTCTTTTGCCAATAGGTTTAGAAAATCGCTCTGCTATTGTTGAACTTGGATTCGTTATGCTTTTGATAATCAGTATTATTCTGGCTTTTTTCAATAACAACTACAAACGTTATGTGAGTACGCTTTGTTTTGCGACCAGCGCTTTGTTGTTATTGGTTGTTGTCAGTGATTTTTCTTTGTTTGGGAAGCAAATTTGGTTGATGCTTAATAATGGTTATCCGCAAACCTTTGGTGTGAGTAGCTTCATGTTGATTTTGGGGCTGGTGTTTGCGCGGATTGGCATCATGGTTATGCGAGTTAAAACTTCACCATCAATGGCCTTGGATTCGGAGAGGAATACAACATCCAACGTCGTTGGTGCTTAATATAGCGCTGACAATTTCAGGCATTGATTCAAAAATCTTACCTTTCTAGCTTACCTGTAGTATACCCCCCCCAAATGGGGGGTGTCGTGATATTTTTTGGCAAGTTATGCTACTCACTATCTCAATTAAATTAGGCAACTTATATCTACTCATAATCTCAACTCGGAATAAGTCCACGGAAAAAATCTCTCAATCGCTTAAGCCGAGCTCAGTTTGCTTGTAAAACAGTAGTATAAGAATAGAGCACTAATATCTGTTATTTTTGGAAAATCATTAGGCGATTAAAATGAGCGCATTCGTTGTAGGTAGTGGATTAGGTTTATTCAACTCAAATACCCAGGCAAGCTTGATGCAAGCCACTTTAGGACAAGCTAAGCAAAATTATACTATCAATCTAGCCAATGGTAATTTAGTTTTACAGGGACGAGATCAAATGTTAGTGGGTCAAGGTACGGATATCAATCTCCTACGTACTTACAATAGCCAAGGTAAATTTAGTCACGAAGATGATAATCACTGGGGATATAGTTTTGATCGGAGATTGCTATTCAATGACGATACCATTATCCGAATAAGCCAAACAGGACATCGAAGCGTTTATCATTTAGATGCGCAAAATAATAGCTATTATTCAACGGACGGTGAAGGTGCTCACGATACGATTAAGCTCATAGATGGTTATTGGGTTTGGCAAGAAGGCTCATCATTAACACAGGAAAAATATCATCAAGTATCGGGGCATTTGGGTGCAATTGTGGATAGCCAAGGCAATGGTACCCGCTATCTATACGATACACAACAACGCTTAATTGAAATTCAAAGCCATTATCAAGTTGATTCAACAACAACATCAAATTTCGAAAAAGTCTCTCTCGTGTACAATGCTGAAGGGTTACTTAGCGAACTAATCACACATACCCACAGTGATTCGGATGCAAATTTCGATGTGCGAAATTCTGTCAGATATCATTATGATAGTGAAAAACGTCTGATACAAGTTGAGATCAATAAAGATGCGACTCATGATTCCTCTCTAGGCGTTAACTATTACCAAATAGATTATCAATATGATGCTGTTAGCGGCAAAGTAGAGCGCATCATGCAATCTGACGGTACTCTCATCCGTTTTGATTATGTAGAGCATGAAGGCGTTTATCGTATCAGTAAAGTCACTTATGGTGAAGCTGCAGATGCTCGTAGTTTTTCCATGGATTACAATCAACAGCTTAATGAAACAAGGGTGAGTTATGGTGACAATGAGAATTGGGTCTATGAACATCAAGACGGAAAAATTATTAAAATTACTGCACCAGAAATTGATGGAAACTCAAGTGTGCGGCAATTCTTTTATGATGCTGATGACAACCTTATTCGTATCAACAATGAATTAGGGCAATCGAGTTATTTTACTTACGATCAACAGGGTAATTTGATTGCTCAATATGATGAATTAGGTAACTATTTCGAGCGTAGTTACAATGATAAAAATCAGTTATTGAATGAAAGTCGTTATCAAAAAAAAACGCTTGACTCCACGCCTTTCGATATCAAAACTCAACGCTACATCTATGACACTACAGGCACTTTATTACGCTATCGAGTGAGTGCTGAAGGTAGAGTTAATGAATATCGATACAATAGTGATGGACAGCTGATTCAAACCAAAGATTTTTATCATCATTTTTATGACACCAGTGGCCTCGAACTGACGGATCATCTTAATGAAGCTTTGTTAAATGAATGGCGAGATAATATAGGTAAAGATCAACATCGCTTAACGGAGTATCGTTATGATTTTCGTGGTTCTCTTACACAAACGATCAATTATTTGCGCAATGGTAAAGATAGTCATGATAATGTGTTATGGCATAAGGAGAGTATTGAAGAATTTGTTTATGATGCTTATGGCAATCTTTTAAATCATGCCTTGGACTATCCCGTTTCTGAATCATCACAGGTGTTGCAATATGTAGAACATGCAAGTTTTGCTTATGATGGCTTACAACGTATCACTTTAACACAAAATGCTAAAGGAACAACGCGAGTTGCTTATCATGATGAACAGCATCAAATTCAAACCCTATTTGAAAGTGGTTTGATGACCACCGAGGTTTATAATACGACGGGTGATATCATTTCACAGCAAGCAAGTGCTGTTGATTCGGTTCGAAAGACGCAGTATTTTTATGATCACAAAGGTCGTTTACAAATGACCTTGGCCGCCGATAATAGCCAGAATTATATTGTTTATGATGCCGCCGATCGTATGACAGCCTTAATTGATGCAGAAGGCTCAGTGACTGGCTATGAATATAACGCTGAAGGTCAAAAAACGGCAGAAATATTTTATAGCAATCTGGTTGATACTCGCACTTGGTTTAGCCAAGGAGTGGTTAGTGTCAATTTGACTAAAACCCACTTGATCGAAGATCACCGCAATACTTATGATTACGATGCCGGCGGTCGTTTATCAAAAACCATCAATGCTTATGGTCTTGAAAGTCTCTTTGTTTATGATAGTTCAGACAATCTGGTTAAAGTGACTCGACGACCCTCTAATGCGGAAGCAGATGATGAACGTATTACTCGCTATTATTATGATCAAGATGGATTACAAATTGGAGAAATGAATGCTGAAGGTTTTCTAACTGAAAACCAATACAATGCAGCTGGTCAGTTAATACAAGTGACTCAATATGCGAATAAAGCTTTGGTAAGTAATGACTCGGTATGGAGTATTGATAAGGTTCGACCAACACAGCATGACGATGATTTAAAAAGCTATTTCTTTTATGATGAAATGGGACGCGAAATATTACGTATTGATCCAAAAGGATTTGTTAGTGAAACCAAGTTTGATTTCGCTGCCGATGATAGCAATGGGGTGACCCATTCGAATTATTTTTATCATACTGAAGAGATGATTTCTTATCTATCACACATAGTTTACGATCCTATTTTGGATTCTCTTGATAGTCTGCAGACGAAACTCCAGTCAGTCGATAAGCTTGTGACCAAATATTATAAAGGTGAAAATGGTCGATTACATGGCATTGAAAATGCAGCAGGAGGAAAAACAGAGTATGTCTATGATGAATCAGGTCGTTTAAGTAGTAAAACCTATACAGAAGATTATGCATTGATAATACCCGGACAAGAGAAGACGCAAGAATATCGGCAATATGTTTTTCAATATAATCAATTTGATGAGCTAGTTAGTGAAGGTGTTAACTCAGAAAAAGGTCATACCCCGGTTACTTATCAAAATCAATATGTTTATGATTCGCTAGGTCAGTTAATTAGTGCTATTACATTGACCGATAGATTGAATAATACCATGCAAACAGTTCATTATTTTTATGATAAAGTCGGTCGATTGTTGCATACGGTTAATGGTTTGGGTGAGGTAACCGCTAACGCTTATAACGCATTTGATCAAGTGATTAGTGAGAAAGTGTTTTCCCAACGTTTGACCGAAGAACAACTCCAATCCTATAAGGACATTGAAAATAGAAACACCTATTTAGCCAATCATCTTCATGCCTTGACACACAGTGACGATAGTGAGCTTAACTATCGTTATCAAATGTCTTCTCATGGACTACTCAAAACACGCATTGATCAGCTTGGGTATGTCAGTAAAGAAACCTACAATAGTTTTGAAGAGTTAATACAAGAAGAATTTGAAATTGAAAAATTAACACGATTGCTAACCAATCAATATGATTATGATAAAAGGGGATTATTAACTCGTAGCGTTTTGGATGTTAATAATGCTCATCATGATAGTCGTCAAGTCTTTGATGCTTTTGGACGATTACTTCATGAAACAGATGCTAATGGCAAGACGCAAACTTATCGTTATCAAGACCATGGCCGTACACTCGTTATGACAGATAGAGTTGGAGGCGTGACTAAAACGGAATACGATGCGCTTGGACGGGTTTTACAGGTAACGGATACTCGTGGGTATACGAATACGACAAGTTATGAGAGTTCCTCACGTTCAATAACAACGACTTCTCCAGAAGGCATTCAAGTCACTCAATACTTAGATCATTTTAACAATACTATTGCCGTAAAGGACAGTATGGGTGAAGTGACGCAGTATATTTATGATGAGATGAATAACCTTATTTCAACTATTGATGCTCATGGTACCGTTTCAAAAAAACATTATGATAGTGCGGGCCGCTTAATTGAAGAATTTAATCATTGGGGTGTGAGTGTTGTGACTTATGTTTACGATGCTGCTAATCGGGTCGTTACCCGCACAGAAAACGGCGATACCCCTATTATTACACGTTATGAATTTGATACTAAAGGTCAACAAGTCAGTATTCATAATGCTAATGGTACAACAAGCAGTATTTATGATAAACGTGGCTATTTAGTTGAACTTATTCGTGATGATGCACCGGCTACGAATCCCAGTGCTACAGGCTATGCAAAATTAACGACTCGTTTTGACTATGATGGTATGGGTAATCAAATCAAAATTCAATCGGGTAACACTATCACACAGGTTGAATTCAATAATCTTGGTCAACGCATTGCAGAAATCATAGATCCTAATGGATTGTCACTCACCATTCGATACGAATATGATAACAAGGGTGAAATGATTAAACGTATTGATGCCAATGGTAAAACAACATATTTTGAGTACGATCATGAAGGACGTATTCTTGCTGAATTTATTAAAAGTCCCAATGATATTGCTAATCAGAGAGAGAATTTACGCACAGATTACACTTATGATATCGCAGGTAATTTAACGGAAGTGATTGATGCCAATGGTATCATAACCCAATATAACTACAATAAAGACGGTCAAAAAATAGAAGAAGTGATTGATAGTGAAGGTTATAAGCGTAAAAAACAATATGTTTACAATCATGCTGGGCAATTATTTCAAGAAGTAGATGCTAATAATATTGTGACTCAATATGATTACAATGC
>JBCCZV010000116.1:0-12270 GCA_039187085.1 Pseudomonadota bacterium | reverse complement strand
TTGATGTGCTTGGCTAATGCTACCAGGACCTAACACTAGTGTATCGATATTTTTTGCGGAAAAAAATGAAGCTTCTGTTGTAAAGTTCACAGCATCCGCTTTGCAACCACAAATAATCTCACTGGCTTCTATGAGCTTTGAATCTTTCTGAGAAGAAAAGCCAGGAATAGGTTCGTAAAGTGGTATTAATTGAATGGGAGTTTGGCACTGCGCCGAAACGTGATCACATATACTCTGTAATTGCCTAACAATGGTATCGGTGCTCATCTGTGGAATGGGACGAATTTCAAAATCAATGCGACATGCATCACTAATGGCATTGATACTTGAGCCGCCCTGAATTAATCCTAAGTTGAGCGTAGGGTAGGGAACTTTAAAGGATGAATCATGGTAGGTTTCTTCCAGTAATTTTTGAAACGCAATAAGTTTTTCTAAACAATAATGCATCACTTCAATGGCATTAATACCGGCTGAAGGATCGCTGGAATGTGCACTTTTGCCGATAGCTTTAATGGCATAAGCCAAATAACCTTTATGCGAACTTATCGGTTTGGCATCTGTAGGTTCACCAATGATCACATGCGATGGTTTCTTGTATAAGTTTTCCGTCATGAATCTTGCGCCATCCATGGTAGTTTCTTCATCAGAAGTCACTAACAGCCCCACAGGTAACGCTTGGTTATTGGTGAGTAAAGGTTTGATCGTTTCTATGAACAACGGGAAAAAAGCTTTCATATCGCAAATACCCAGTCCTTTCCACGTGTTGCCATCCTCAATCAATGTAAAGGGATCGCTTTGCCAAGCATTATGAGATATAGGTACGGTATCGCTATGACCACTGAAAAGAATTTTGAGCTCAGTATTTTTAGGATAAGCCAGTAAGTTCGCTTTTTGTTGGTTATGTGGTAAATGGCGAATATCGACATGAAAACCGATATCTTCAAGCCATTGCCCAAGTCGGTGAATGAAAACGATATTCCCTTGATCAACTTTGGGGTCGAGAGAGCTAACCGTGGATAAACCCACGAGTTCAGCACACATAGTTTGGAAATTTGGAAGTTTATTCAAAGTGTTTGACATCAAATAGCCCACAAAAAAGTCGATGAAAATGAATTTAACATCTTAGTACAGTCAGGTCTAATTAACGATTCAGACTTTCTCAGCCCATAAATCAGCGTCTTAGCACGGCTCTTCTCACAAAATGTTAAGAAGGTGAAAAATATAATTGCATAATTATGCATTATTGTTGCATAATTATTTGCGTCCTGCAATCCACAGGTGTGTTCGGCCTATTGATTGTGCCTTTGTTGCTCACCTTATCGACAAACCTTGGGTTAGGTGCCGGATAGAGAGAAGTCGTTGATTAATTAACTCTATGAAAACTATGAAAAAAATACAAAGAAAAACTTTAATCATTGATATCATCAATCATAATCAAGTATTCAGCCAAGAACAATTGGCTAGCCTGTTATTGAGTGAAGGTGTGGAAGTCACACAGACGACTTTGTCGCGTGATCTTGCAGAATTAAACATACTCAAAGGAAGCTCGGGTTATGTTATACAAGAACAAGTAGCCATTACGGGATCTAAAAATCTCAATGATATCGAAAAAGTTATTAGTCAATATGTCGTATACATATCCCCGGCAGCCTCTCTCGTTGTATTAAAGACCAACCCAGGACATGCACAACTTGTTGGGTTTGAACTGGATAGTGTTAAAGTCAACGAAATTGTTGGCAATGTTTCTGGTGATGATACGATTTTCATCGCTACCCCTAGCATCCAAGATGCGTTAGCATTGAGCGAGCTTTTCAAGCAATGGATACATTAATAAAAAACTCGCAGTAATAGCGTAAATACTTAGATAATTGATTAGGGGTCAGCAATTATGATTACACCATACACTTTAGGCATTGAACCTACTTACAGTACCGACAACGTGGTCAGTTGTATTATTGGGGCCAGCGGTTATACCGGAGCCGAACTGACGAATTTATTGGCAAATAGTAATAAATATCGTATTAGTGGTCTCTACGTTTCTGAAAATAGTGATGTGGTGAATAAAAAATTCTCTGATGTTTATCGAAAAAATCAGGATGAAATTCCATTACCTTTCAAGCCTCTTAATGAAAAAGCATTAGATGAGATTATTGAAACCAATCAAGCTATATTTCTTTGCACCTCTCATAAAGTGAGCGCGCAAATAATTGCACAGATTTCAGAAAAAGTTGATTTAGTAAAAAAGAACTATAGAAGAAAAAACTCAAAAACAAAAAATTTACGAATTTATGATTTATCGGGTGCTTTCCGTCTTAAAAATGCCGAACTCTATCCTGCACACTATGGGTTTGAACATCCTTGTCCAGATTTGCTAAAGCACACGGCTTACGGGTTGGTGGAATGGAACACACCTGGCATTAAACGCTCCAATATTATTGCTGTTCCCGGTTGTTACCCAACGGCTTCTACCTTAGGTTTAATGCCGCTAATTGCCACTCAATTACTAGACTTAAGTTTCAAACCCATTATCAATGCGGTGAGCGGAATCAGTGGTGCAGGTAAAACACCATCAGCAACAAATTCTTTTTGCGAGTTATCTTTGCAGCCTTATAGTTTGTTTTCACACCGACACTTGCCAGAAATTAATCAACAGCTGGGTGCAGAGGTGGTTTTCACGCCCCATATCAGTAATTTTGATCGTGGTATATTAGCAACGATTTATTGCCAAATTAAAAAAGACACTTCAGAGCAAGAAATAAAAAGTGCTTTTCTTAAAAGCTATAAAGACAGCTCAAATGTCCGTTTAGTTAAACATTATCCTAGCATCAATAACGTCAAATACACTCCCTATTGTGATATTTATTGGCAAAAAGATCCTGACAGCGAACAACTTATTGTCGTGACAGCCATTGATAATTTGTTGAAAGGAGCTGCAAGTCAAGCGTTGGAGTGTGCTGAAATTCATCGAAATGATAACGAGTATTAAAATGCAAAAACCGATATGGTTAATAAAAATCAGTGGTGCTGTTATTGATGATGCTCATGCCTTAACCGCTTTTTGCGAGGTGGTCGCTAAAGTTTCGCAAGATGTTCATATCATTATTGTACATGGTGGGGGACTTGTGATTGATCGTTGGATGGAACAAGCAGATTTAACGATTGAAAAGTATGAAGGCATGCGTAAAACAACAGCAGAGGCCATGCCTTATGTGGCTGGCGTGTTGGCGGGGTACATGAATAAGTCGTTAGTAGCGAGCTTGATGAAGCATCGCTGCTCGTCGATAGGTTTATCACTAGCTGATGGGCAGATGTTGGAAACCCCATCACAAAATGCTGATCCCTTGGGATTGGTTGGTTATCCTGCTCTGTCTGATAATGCTAATATGAATTGGATAAACTTATTAATAGAAAACCAACAAATTCCTGTGATTTCTTCTGTAGGGTGTGATCAAAATTTTAATTTAGTCAATGTCAATGCGGACGATGCGGCTTGTGCATTGGCCAATACATTCAATGTTGATAAAGTGTTTCTTATCACCAATGCAGAAGGGGTGTTGGACCAAGATCAACAACGAATACCTCAACTTGCTATTAGCCAAATCAAAGCGCTTGTAGCGACAGGTGTTGTTTCTGACGGAATGATAGCTAAGCTTCAATCTGTCAGAACCTTGTTAGAAAAAAAGCCTTGCGAAGTGTTTATTGCTAATCTTGAAGGGTTACAACAAAAAAGTCTTTCGCAAAGTAAAGAGTGTGGCACCCAAGTGGTGTTATAAAATTGAATAAAACGGCGGTTATAAAAAGTAATGAGTATTGAGAACAGTATGAACAACCATCATTTCTTAAATTTAGAAACATGGGATAAACTTTCCATTGAAAGGCTTCTTTTAGAGGCGGCGCAATTGAAGCGTATGCCACAAATACCTCAAAACTTATTAGCAAAGCATTGGGTAATGCTTTTTGAAAAACCGTCGCTACGGACACGTTTGAGCTTTGAAATTGGTATTAACAAGCTTGGTGGTGATACTTACTTTATGGACTGCCAAACAGAGCGTTTAGGTGTGCGTGAATCTTTAAAAGATTTTGCTAAAAATATTGCTTGTTGGGCTGATGGTGTCATTGTGCGTTCTTACTCTCACTCAACCATTTGTGAGTTGGCGAGCTACTCCAGTATACCGGTTATCAATGCCTTGTGTGACCGTTTTCACCCTTGTCAAGCTATGGCTGATTTCCTAACGTTACAAGAAAAGAAATTACTGAATCCTAAAACACATTTTGTATTTATTGGTGATGGCAATAATGTAGCCCACTCGTTAATGCAATTAGCGGCTATTATGAAATTACGTATGACGGTTGTAACACCGGAAGGTTATGGTCCGGATACTTCGGTGCTTGATAAATTCGATCCTAATGAGATAAATGTACAAGTCACTCACGATTTAAATGCTGTCAAACAAGCGGATGTTATTTATTGTGATACTTGGATGTCGATGGGGAGTCACAGTACCAAAGCAGAAATTCTCGCAAATTTTAATGATTACCAAGTTAATGATAAATTGTTTGAACGTTGGAATGCCAAATACTTTATGCACTGTCAGCCCATGCATCGTGGTGAAGAAGTGACGTCATCCATTGCGGATCATCCAGGTTCATTAATTTATCAACAAGCCACTAACCGAATGTGGGTACAAGCATCGTTAATGAGTCATTTGGCACGCTTACCCCATAGAGAAGTGTGATTTTTATCCTCATTGGTGTTGTGTAGTATTTTGAATCTTTTTCCATTTTTTTCATTTGAGAACGTCGCTATGTCACAATCAGTAAATGCTCAAAAAAAATCTGTTAAAAAAGTGGTTTTAGCCTACTCAGGTGGGTTAGATACTTCGGCAATCATTCCTTGGTTAATCGAAAATTATCAATGCGAAGTTTATGCCTTTGTTGCAGATGTCGGTCAGGGCCAAGAAGACCTTGAAGGCATCGAAGAAAAAGCTTTAGCATCCGGTGCGGTGGCTTGCAAAGTGGCTGATTTGCGCGAATCTTTCATCAAAGACTACTGCTTTCCTTTGTTGAAAACAGGTGCTATTTATGAAAATGGCTACTTACTAGGTACATCAATAGCACGTCCTATTATTGCGAAAGCCCAAGCGCAATACGCTTTAGAAATTGGTGCGGATGCGCTATCCCACGGTTGTACGGGAAAAGGTAACGATCAAGTACGATTTGAAACCGTATATGCCAATTTTGCACCTCATCTCAAAGTGATAGCTCCGTGGCGCGAGTGGACAATGGTATCGCGAGAAGATTTATTAGCTTATTTAGATTCAAAAAATATTCCATGTAGCGCGAGTATTAAAAAAATTTACAGCCGTGATGGTAATGCCTGGCATTTATCTCATGAAGGTGGGGAATTAGAAGATCCCAACTGCGCACCCAGTGACGCCGTTTGGCAATGGACGCAAAGCCCCAAAAATGCGCCAGATCAAGAACAAGTAATTCGCATTGGTTTTGAAAAAGGGGTTCCGGTGACTATCGATGGCGAGACCTACTCACCCTTTGAGTTAGTGTCACAATTAAATCATACAGCAGGCTTGCACGGTATCGGACGTATTGATATCGTTGAAAACCGCTTAGTGGGCATGAAGTCTCGCGGTTGTTATGAAACGCCTGGAGGCACCATTTTGTATGCCGCTATCAGTGCGTTACAAGAGTTGGTACTGGATCGTGAACTTACACAATTTCATCAAATGGTTGGACAACAATTTTCTACACTGTTGTATGATGGAAAATGGTTCTCACCTTTAGCGCAAACCTTGCTTAAAACCGCTGAAGTTATCACCAATAAAGTGAGTGGCGAAGTGACATTGGAGCTCTATAAAGGCCATATTATGACCTTAGCAAGAACATCCTCGCATTCACTTTACTCCGAAGAGTTTGCAACCTTTGGCGAAGATCAAGTCTATGAGCAAGCGGATGCTGAGGGTTTTATAAAACTTTTTGCATTGCCGAGTCGCATTCAGTCATCAAAAGCTGTTTAAATGTTTATTTGAATTAATAAAGAGGACGTCGTTGTGTCGTTATGGGGTGGTCGTTTCTCAGATGGAGCTAGTGATTTATTCAAGCAATATAATGATTCGCTAAGTTTTGATGTCCTACTGTGGAAACAAGATATACAAGGCTCAATCGCTTGGAGCAAGGCGTTAACTAGTGCGGGAGTGTTGACAACGGCTGAGCAATCGCGTTTAGAGCAAACACTGGTAGCCCTGCTGGAAGAGTATCAACATCGTGAAGCAGATATTGTTGCGTCAGGCGAAGAAGATATTCACTCTTGGGTGGAGGGGCAGCTGGTTGAACGTCTTGGTGATTTGGGTAAAAAACTGCATACGGGGCGTAGCCGCAACGATCAAGTAGCGACAGACTTACGCTTGTGGTTGCGTGAAAAGCAGAAATCTTTGCAAACACTTTTAGTGGAATGTTTAAGTGCATTAAATGCATTGGCTAAATCTTCTCTCGATATTGTTATGCCGGGTTATACGCATTTACAACGTGCACAACCTATCAGTGTCGCCCATTGGGCCATGGCCTATGCAGAAATGCTCACCCGTGATTTGCAGCGTCTTGAGCAAGCCACCGAAAGAACCAACTGGAGTCCACTAGGTAGTGCAGCCTTAGCAGGCACGTCGTTTCCTATCGATCGTTTTCAATTAGCCGACGAGCTAGCTTTTAATGGGCCTACAGCTAACAGCCTCGATGCGGTGAGTGATCGTGATTTTGTGTGTGATACCTTATATTGTGCATCATTAAACTTTGTGCATTTATCACGATTGGCCGAAGACGTGATTTTTTACAACAGTTCAGAAACTGATTTTTTCACCATTGATGACTCAATGACTTCGGGGTCGTCATTGATGCCACAGAAAAAAAACCCGGATATTTTTGAATTGATTCGTGGCAAAACAGGGCGTGTAGTGGGTCATCTACAAGCCTTATTAATGACACTTAAAGGTTTACCCACAGCATACAATAAAGATCTTCAAGAAGATAAAGAAGGGCTTTTCGATGTTATCTCTCAGTGGGAAATCACGCTAAAGGTATTGACGGCTACACTCAAAAAAATCAAAGTTAATCAAAAAAATTGTACTCAAGCATTAGAAACCGGTTATTTGAATGCCACCGATGTAGCAGAGTACTTAGTTAAAAAAGCCATGCCATTTCGAGAAGCTCATCATGTGGTGGGGCAAATGACTCAGTATGCTATTCAAGCGAATAAACCCCTTGAAAAGCTAACCTTGCAAGAATTACAAAAGTTTTCCTCAACCATCGAAGAAGATATTTTTGATTACATTAACGTGCTAGAGGTCATCAAGCATCGTGATGTCTATGGTGGAACCGCACCTCAACAAATTCAACAAGCCATCAAGCGCATTCAGCACAGGGTCATTGCTCATCAATCTTTAGGCAAATGGGATGTACGACAAGCCACCATTAGAGATATCGATGGTATCGAAGCGTTGATTCAACATTGGGCAAAAGAGGGCGAGAATTTACCGCGTTCGCGCCAGGATATTATTAATCAAATTCAAGACTTTTTAGTGATTAAAGCAGGCAATCGATTGTTAGGCTGTGGCTCTTTGTATGTGTACCATGATGATTTAGCCGAGATACGTTCTTTGGGTGTTGCGCCTAACACACACAACTCAGGCATTGGACGAGATTTAGTCAATGCGTTTATACGTAAAACTCAACAACTTAAACTAAAGCGTTTATTTGTGTTAACACGTGTGCCAGAATTCTTCGCCAAACTGGGCTTTGAATATGACGATAAAGAAACATTGCCGGAAAAAGTTTTAAAAGACTGTTATATGTGTCCGAAGTTTCATGCCTGTGATGAAACCGCCATGGTATACCCTTTAGATTCAGTGCCTCGATAGTCTTTTGCAATTTTCATACAACTTTTTTTAGCACTCCACTTTATTCCTTGCTTTACTGAATCACCTTCAAAAAGCGCCTGAAAATGGCGCTTCCACCACATTCGTTTACAGCGCTGCTAAAAACCAATTTTTTTTCGGTAATAATGCATATTAGGGATGATTTTAATAGGAGAGTTCATTAGCATGTGGGCAATAATCCAAGGAAAAATGGAGAGTTTATGAAGAATTTTATGATTTTGCTGTGTTTGGTTTTATCTTTTACCACGAAAGCTGAGGTTTGGGAGTATAAAGTCCATTCAGGCAGTGTTGGAGTCAGTGCGGGTTGGCACCCCTCTAAAGAGTCTGTATGTCATGCAACATGGTTGCTTTATGATGCTAAAAATAAGGGTACCCTTCAAGATAGCTTATATGGTGGTCGGTTGATTGAACGAACAGAAGGTTGGCATGTTCCAGGACCTAACAACGGTGTAAACAATCGTTGTAGGTTAGCCAATTGGCTAATTCATGTGACTGATCCTACGGTAGAGCCTTACTTGGGCGATAGCAGCCATCTTGCTTATGGTGTTCGTGAAGGTTGTGGTTGTGGTCTATTTCGTGATGAAGCGGGAATTTGTCAGCCAATTGGTACTGAAAAATGGGAGTTTGTTGGAAATAAAATTCAATATAGCACTTTAGGGGACTTCTCAGATCGGTCACTGTGTCCTTATGAAACAGCAAATTTTCATCATTGCTCCAGTGATACTCAACGGGGCAATCCTATCAGCTGTGCGACAGGCGTAAAAACTCAGAAGGAAACTCTATATCAAGGTGCTGGACCCCATGCCTTAAGTGTCAAGCTTTTCTATCGGAGCCATGACCTAAATCATCATGCCGGTGGATATTGGTTAACTTCTCATGATATTAAGATGGGTGAAGACGAGAAAGTAAAATCCAAATTCATAGAGTTTCCAAATGGTAATCGCTATTATTTTCCATTGAAACCGGATACAAATACATACGCTTCAGCGCGGCCCAAATTTGGAAAGCTTTTACACGATAAAGAGGATAATAGCTGGATTTACACGTATCGGGATATCACTTATCGTTTTATTAATAATCGCCTAATCTCGAAAACCAATTTGCAAGGTTTTACACAAACCTATTTTTATGAAAATGATCGTTTAACAAAAATTACTAATCATTTTGGACAAAGCATCCAATATCGTTACAACAATGGACGTGTGGATGAAATAGCCACGCCCGATGGTAATATTTACAGTTTAAATTACAACAGTGACGGTCTAATCGAACAAATTATCTACCCAGATAATACACCTCTAGACGACCAGGATAACCCCTCGAAACGTTTTCTCTACAACAATAGCTTACTCACCCAAATCATTGATGAAAGTGGCATTGTCTATGCTCGCTGGCAATATAATGAAAACCAGAAAGCGATCTCTAGCGAACATGGTGAAGGCTTAGAGAAAGTTGAGCTTTTATATATTGATGAAAATACAACACAGATAACGGAGTGGGTGGATGAGAATCAGTCACAAATAACAGTCGCCACGATTAAGCCTATCTTAGGTGTCAATGCCATTACTCAACTGGAAACAACAGCATGTACGGATTGTACGTTAACAACAGAAACACGTGTCTATGATGAAAATCTTGGGCGTGTCATTGAACATGTGGGTATCGATGGTATAAAAACAAGCTATCAATGGGATGCTTCTCGTGAGTTAATCACTCGACAGGTAGTTGGCGACGGAACGGAGAATCCTAAGACGATTGATACCGTTTGGCATCCTGATTTTCGCTTACCTCGTCTTGTTACAACTGACACATTGATCATTGATTACGTTTACAACAGTCATGGACAAGTTCTCACAGAAACTCGTGAAGATAAAGCGACGGGTGAAAAGCGAACGACAACCTATGTTTATAATGACCAACACCTATTAGAAAATGTGGATGGTCCACGTACTGATGTCAATGATATGATCCAGTATGACTATGATACTCACGGCAATCTCACACACGTTATTAATGCTTTGGGTCATGTGACTGAAGTGACGAAGTATACTGATGATGGAAAAATTTTGGCGATGAAGGATGCCAATGGTATGGAAACCCGTTTTACTTATACGCCGAGAGGTTCTGTTTCTTCCATCAATCAACAGGGACGTCTGACAATTTATGCGTATGATAAACGTGAACTCTTGCAAACCATTACTTTACCGGATGGTCAAATCCTGACTTATGAATACGATGAGGCACATCGTATTCGGGCTATTGAAAATCATGTGGGTCATCGCATTGAATATGTTCGTGATTTTCAAGGAAATGTAAAACGTACCGATGTTAAAGATCCACTCAACGTTTTAGTACACACACAACGTCAAGTGTTTGATGGTTTAGGACAGTTAAAAGAACAACTGGGCAATTACGGTCAAATTGATCGCTTTACCTACGACGCTAAAGGTAATGTTACTGAAACAGAAGATGGCTTGCACCATATAACCTCACGGAGTTTTGATAGCCTGAATCGTCTTCAGCACATTGTTGACCCTTTGCAAGGTATTACGGCGTTTTCCTACGACGTAGAAGGGCGACTAGAAAGTTTTCAAGATGCAGAAAATCGAATAACGACTTATAGCTATAATGGTTTCGGAGAAATCATAAAAACCGAAAGCCCTGATACTGGCGTCACTCACTTTCAATACGATAAAGCTGGAAACTTGGATACAAAAATCGATGCAAGAGGAAATCGTATCGAGTATACCTATGACGCACTCAATCGTTTATTAATCATTCATTATCCTAACGACAGTGATAGACACTTTTTCTACGACGAAGGAGACCATGCACTGGGACGTTTATCCTCAGTGAAAGATGGTAATAGTGAACAAAAGTTTCGCTACACAATTTTTGGTGAACTGGAAACTGTCACTCTCAATATTGATGGGCGGTCTTACATTTCACAATACGATTATAATTCAGCCGGTCAACTAGAAACACTGATCTATCCCAGTGGAAAGTCGCAGGGCTTTACTTACAATGCTATTGGCCAAATTGAAAACGTTAGTTTAAATTCAGAAACACTGGCAAGCGACATTCGATATTTACCTTTTGGGCCTGTCGGGCATCTTACGTATGGTAATGGCTTAGAACTCAATCATATTTATGATCTGGATTATCGTCTCACGGATAAAAATAATGGTGTTCAAGAAAACACGTATGATTATTCTGTAAGGAATAATATTATTTCTATTCTCGATACGGTTAATCATCATGATAAATCTTATCACTATGATGCATTAGCGCGTTTAGCGCAGTCTGAAAAAAGTTTTATCTATAATCAAATCGGGGATCGAATAACGCAAACTCATCTTTTAGCACATTGGGATTTCCAAGACACTTCGAGTGATACTGCTAAAAACTTAGGTTTAGCCGATTTAAAGGCAACCATTTACCCAGAAGTGGAAAGGAATATTCCTAGTCAACACGATAAAGCCTTTAGATTTAATGGAATGGGAACGTCAGTCGTTTTAGTACCTAATGATCCGATGCTATCGCAAGATGAAGGCGTGATTGAAGTTGTTCTGCGCAGTGATAATCCTGGGTTTGGTGGGCGTCATTTGGTTTACAAAGAAGGGGCTTATGTTATTGCTTTGCGTGATGAATTTTTAGCCATTTATGATTGGGGACGTCAACGATGGTTATCCACAGGCGTTAACCTCGCTGATGGACAGTGGCATAAAGTCACTTTAAAGTACGAATCAGGCGTAGAAAATGGAACGAGTGTCTTCATCAATGACCAATTAGTTCTCACACAAACGATAACTATAGTATCACATGAAAAAGATTTATTTATTGGTGGGGGACAGACAGAAAATAACTGGAATTATGTCGGTGATATTGATGATGTTAAAATTTTAAGTCATTTTGCATTGGTCGATTCGAATGACGACTCCGCTGGCAATCTATTACACCATGCAGGTAATACGTTCACTTACAATGATGCAAACCGCTTAGCCACCGCCGATAATGGCCACTTCGTCACGGAATATGCCTACAACGCGAATCAACAGCGCATTAAAAAGACTAACATCAATCAACGTGTTCACTATGTGCATGATGTCACGGGTCACCTGATTGCGGAACACGATGCCTTGACGGGTGCGCCTTTGGTGGAGTACCTTTATCTCAACGGTGAGCGTTTAGCGGTGGTGAAGCAGGGTCAGGTGTATTTTGTGCACAGTAACCACGTGGGTGCGCCAATCGCTTTAACGGACGCCAGTCAGAATCTGGTGTGGCAAGCGGACTACGACGCCTTCGGTGCAGTCACTATCCTGCAAGA
>JBCCZV010000115.1:0-12343 GCA_039187085.1 Pseudomonadota bacterium | reverse complement strand
GTAGTGCCTATGGCAATTTAGGTATCAGATTATTATTATTACAATAATTACAAAGCTTTTCATTAAATTATGGAACAAATGAAGGCTTATCTCTCGCATTAGCTGGAACCTTTATTGCATCATTAGGTAACATTGTTAGTGTTCGAAATTCTAAACACGAGATGCCTATTCTACAAGTTAATGCTTGGGCAGCATTCTATGGCAGTGTTGTTGGATTTGCTCTCATGATAATTAATGGTGTTAGTTTTAAGCTACCATCATCTCCAACATTTTGGTTATCCCTTGGTTTTTTATCGCTATTTGGGACAGTTATTGCTTTTTTCACCTATTACTCATTGTTAAAAAATATTGGAGCAGAAAAAGCCAGCTATGCTATTGTACTCTTTCCTTTAGTAGCGATGATAATCAGTACAATTTTTGAAGGTTTTGAATGGCATACGCATACTTACATGGGACTTACTGCGCTTTTATTGGGTAATTTTTTAGTCGTTGCGCCTAAACGTTGGTTTCAATATAGAAAGAAGCAAAAATTAGCTTTTCAAGAATAAAGAAAAGGAAGAGTATAAGATATATATAACTTTTTTCTTATACTCTATTATTTAATACACTGTATAAACTTTTATTATTCTTTATAACTATCATCGATCGCTAGATAATCATTGGTACGAATAATTTGTTCTCTTTCTGAAAAAGATGTCATCTCATCTTTTATAGCACTACTATCGCCAGTTTTACGAATTTCTTCCAAAGTGTCTTGACAAGCTTTGATTGAAGCTCTTTGTAAATCAGAAGGAATGATAATTAACTTGTATCCCATTGCTTTTAAATCATCGATAGGCACTAAAGGTGTTTTACCACCATGAAACATATTAATAAGCTTTGGCTCTGGAATCTGTTTAGCAATTTGCTCTATTTGCTCCACCGTTTCTGGTGCTTCAACAAAAATCACATCCGCACCGGCTTTTAAATAAGCTTTGGAACGCTCTATTGCTTTTTCAAAATTTTCAGCTGCTATGGCATCAGTTCTAGCAATAATCACAAAATTAGGATCAATAACAGATTCTTTAGCAATACGAATTTTATGTATCATCTCCGAGGAAGAGATTAAGGTTTTATCATCCAAATGCCCGCAGCGTTTTGGAAAAGTTTGATCTTCCAAATGCAAGCCTGCCATGCCGATTCTCTCAAAAGCTTTCACTACTCGGCTAACATTGATGGCATTACCAAACCCAGTATCTGCATCAGCAATAATGGGTACCTTGGTAACTTCTGCCATTTGTTCTAAACGTTGCAAGACTTCAGAAAAACTCAACAAACCAATATCAGGAAAACCGCAACTGCGAGAGATGGCTCCGCCACTGGCATAAATCACATTAAAACCAGCCTGTTCTGTCAAACGCGCTGTCATACCATCATAAACACCCGGTGCAACATGAATATCATCGTTATTTAATAATTGACGTAATTGTTTGGCTTTAGGATTGAAACTCATTTTTCTCTCTGTATTTTGCTCTAATATTTTATATTATCATTCTACCACAATCGATGCTAGTCTCTCTCGCATCATCAAGGAGCGACTAAACGCAACATATAATCTTCAGCTTCACCGCCATCTTGCCCACTGTAATCATCACCAAAGTCTCCACAAGCTACTGGAGTATTTCTTTCTGACTGTGTATTTGGGTAGCGTATAACAACACGCATACGCTTATCTCCTAAACTCGTGTTGTCTGGAACTGTAATGCTAGTCACTAAAACCTCTACGTTAGTATGATCAACAATTTCATCCACCATCAACTCTTCAGCTTCAAACACTTGGTTGTCGTTCCAATCTACCCAAACACGCCAATATTCACTGGATTGACTACCACCAAACCAAGGCTCAAGAATTAAGTTTATCGGCTGATTATTGTTTACCGTAAATGCTTGGCTAGTAAAGTTACTGTAGCCTTGCGTTGGAGTACCAGAAATATTGGCAGGATAATCATTGATAGTCACACTGTTAATAGCTTCATAACCAAACTGCGTACTTGATATAAGACAATAGCCCTCCGTATCAGACTCGAATAGAGTAGCGGAAATCGTTTTAGTCAAACTGGTTAGAACTTGATCGTTATCAGGATTTATCGCTTTAAGCGTTACTCTATATTTGCCAGTTTGTGCATAACTATGAATGGGATTATCACCTGTGAATTCTTGACCATCACCTAAATCCCACTTCCAAATCATGTTACTACTAGAAAATGATAAATTTTTAAAACTCACGTTTAAGTTATTACTAGTGGCCTCAAAATTGAGCTGCGTTGCAATCGGTCGCGGCTCAATCAATAAGCTGTAATCCTCTATTTCACCTGTCACGCTACCACAAGAGTCCGTTAGATTGTTGACTTGACCCACACCTACACGCATTCTCAAGGGTTCCCCAGCTGTAGCTTGGGCTAAGTCAAGTTCGAGATTAACCTGTAATCCTTGAACATCACTCGGTAAAAGTTTCTCACCTTCATCCTCAAAATCACCATCGCGATTAAAATCAATCCAGACTTGCCAGAAAAGTGCTTTGGGTTCGACCATATTCGCTTCCAACACCAGTGGCACAAGTGCATCCACGGAAGAAATATAAAAGTGATGGTCGGTAAAATCTGCATAACCATCGTAGCTCGATAATTTTTGCGATTCGCCCAAAGCAACTCGATTAATTTCAGCATTATCACTACTAGATCGTACAGCACAATAATTTTCCTGAATAAACAACTCACGTGCGAAACTATCTTGTTGCCCTTGACTGTCGGTAATAGACAATCGCATGCGATAATAACCGCCTTGATCAACAAGGAATTGGGGATTGGCTTCTTGAGAAGTAAACACCGGAATGTAAGTAATTTGTTCGTTTGTCCGTTCTTCACGTTCCAACTGCCATCTCCATGCAGTAATTGTGGTGTTAGCCTCCACTTGTGATGTATCAGTAAAATTAACAGTCAACAAGCTTGAGTTGATATATTGAAAACTCGCGTGTAAACCTTGCATCATGCTTTGTGGTAAATCAACGCCAGCTAAAGCTTGGTGAATATCATGGCGAATGGCATTTACCAATTCTACACAAGTCACACTTTGTGGTGCCACTAAACATGCAGAATCACGTAGGCTAGCTATATTTTCTGCTTGATCAAAAACACAAGCAGCTCCAGTCACTAAATTAGTTTCTGGGTGCCAACAAAACTGATTTGCCAAAGCAAAAGCTTGAAAAGCTTCTGCTGTACTCCACGTTAACCGATTATCGTGCAAAGACAATGGATCAGCTAACAGATAAAAAGCTTTATTAAATATTCCTGAACCATAGTGTGCACCAGTGCCATTTTGATAATCTCGATAAGAATTTAAACTACGACCATCGACGTGTGGTCTCGAAAAATACCGGAGCGCTTGATTAGGCACTTGCCATGCATTGAAGTTGTGCACCCAATCATTCGTTTGATCTTCCGTGTATTTTTGAAAAAAATAATATTCTGCTGCTTCGCCTGCCATATCGGCAAAGGCTTCATTAATTGCCCCACCTTCTTTGGTCGAAGGTAATCCACTAAAACGTTCTACAAAACCATGTGCGACCTCGTGCGCCACCACGTCCAGTACTGTCATAGGATGGAAAAAAATGTTGCCATCACCGAAATTAGCATAATTTCCGTCCCAGAAAGCATTATCAAAGTTGCTCCCATAATGCACGCGTAAACGCATTTTTTGCGCGAGAGGAGGAATGCCTAAATACTCCATAAACATTTGATGTGTAATATTGCCAAAGAAAAATGCATCTTTGAGTGGTGAATAACCACCATTACTTTCTGCCTCAACAAATTCATTACTAGTATCACAGTCATATCGAAAAGCCGGATATTTTTCATCATCAATTTGTGTTACTTCTTGATTAGCTTTTATGAACTCTGCTAGAGGCTCGATTATATGTAAGTTATTCAAGGTGTCGCCTTGCAATGAAGAAAAAGGATCAATATTGGGATCCGTCGTATTTTGCATATCGATAACAGCAACCAGACCATTATCTAAAACACACTCAAAACCATCACCTTGTGCGTAACGTTGTACATCTAAAGCAGGATATATTGATTCACCATATCGAATGCGTCCAGTTTTCACATTACCACCATCACCTATCAATTGTGCATTAGATTGCCAATCAAGTAAGGGTATAATGGGGCCAGTGGTTTGGAGCGCATCATAATTGGTTGTTGTGACCATGATGCCTGTGGCTAGCGGTGGTATAGCCGTATTGGGTAAAACGATCGTGAGAAAGTTTGCTTGATCTGTTGTGGACTTATCTTGTGCACTGGTAGCTAAATCATAAGCGGCAATCACAGGCTGATTTTCCAGTGGGTTACTGTCTGCGTCAACAAAAAGCACAACGTAACCCGTAATGTAAGTCTCTTCTGTGGCTCGCATAACACTCAGTTCACCACCAATATGATTAACTTCTCCTACGGTATCTTGCCAACTGGCTTTGATTGGCGGCATCAACTGTGTCACCACCACATCTTCAAAAGATGTACCTATTGATACACCTGTTAACTCTTGATTTTGACTGGAAACGACAAGAATCTGAGTGGCATTGTCTGGAATGAGAGTATTGTTAGGAAGTACATATGTGAAACTTGGGGTTTGCAAATCTGCAGTATCAATTTGTTTAATAGGTTCAAGATTAGATAATGCTTGCCCTGCACTATCTCCCCATACCAGTAAGTAATGATTGATATTTGATTCATCAGCAGCACGCTCAACATGAATATCACCAGCCAACTCAGCAGCATGGATGTCTTTATCGCTAAATGTAATACTTATCGCTGTCGTAAGATTATCTAGAGGGTTTGTTGTTTCACCTATATTAGTAAGAGGCGTATCAATTTCTGGAACGTCATCATTCCCACCACCCCCACAAGCCACAAATAAAACGCTAATCGAAAGCATAAAGCCAACTCTAAAAGGAGTATGGCTATTTTTCATAAATTTGAATATTGATAACGTAATGCTATTGAACAAGCCCATACCTCTTCTCCATTTTATGTCCATGTCGAATGAGAGACTTTTGTTAAGCATGCAGGTTACGAGAATTTATGGCTTGCTTAATTGACTATATGCTAACGTTCAAAATCTCTATTTGACATTACTTTTTTTAATCGATACCGCATTATTCATAAACACAATTTTTTTACAAATATGTGATTAAGGATATTTTTGCAGAAACTTCAATTAAGGTGTCTATATTGTTATTAATTTTTTAGATAAATCTAGACTAGTAATCTAGTATTGCCATGAATTATCGTTGAGGGTGAATTCACTTGCAAGCAGCAATTTGTTATTTCGCGAGAGTTTCAAACCGATTAACATCTTGAGTTTAGCAATTGTTTCATCATCCATACATAAACTTTGAAGTGATGAACGTTAAAAACAATAATAAGTCAATTTTTTTATTAAAAATAAAAGCTAGATTAAAAAAATAACCATAGAAAGAAAGCATATAAGCTTTTCATTCAATATCATAAGAAACGACTACAAACTGCAATAGCGCCTGATCAACACGATGCCGACATTCATTAATCGTCGGTTCTTGCTGACAATAGCTCATTGCTTCTTGCAATTGGTTCAGGTTAGCATTTACAGTTTCTAACTTATTGACTATTCGCTCTTTAATGGTTTCATCTGTTTCCACAGCAAGAAATGCTGAAAAATGTTCTTTTAGCGCTTCACTCTCCATGGTTTTTATTAGCAACTTACGTTCTAGTATTCGATATCCAGGGTCAGGTAAAGCGACTAAATCTGGTACTAAATCAAAATGACCTGAATCTTTGTAATTTTGCGTTGTAAACTCAGTTACTCGCAAATTTTCTGATGACAAGTCTACTGCATAACCTTGTTCATCAAACAAATAATCAAAAATTCGCTCACTTGTTAATAAACAATTTTCAATAGTATCGAGTAAACAGTGAGTAGGGTTGTTATCCAAAATATTTTTTAATTTTGTCGTGACACCTCCAACAGTATTGACTTGAATACTGTAAACGGCATTCTGTGCATATTCTCTAAATTCTTTGGTAATAGTTTTGGTTTTTTTAATAAACAACACACGAATTTTAATTTTTGTTCGAAATCTTTCGTAAGACTCGCGTGTTCGAAAGTGCAATTTTGCGGTAACAAACAACTCCGAACCTACTTTTACACTGTGAACAAATTCGTTCCCGCAGTTATCATAGATGAAATTGGGATTTTTACTGATGTTCTGGCCAAACGTAGTGAGTTGACGATTTTCCAAACTGTAATCTTTTTCCTGGTAAAGTAAACGCAAGGATGATGAAGTACTCGTTACACTATCGGTAACACGGCTAAAGACAGATACACTGACCGAACCACCAAACACGACAAAATTAACACTTCCTTTGACTTCACCAAACTTTTCTTCGATTCTTTCCGTCACTGTACGGCTACCGTCATAACGCAATAAACCCTGTGTGTTTCCTGCAATCTTGACTTCTCCATTTAAACAGGTTGATTTTGTAAATCCAGTTTTCGTATTAAAGCCTCGACCTAGCCAATCCACAGTAGCATCTGTCGTTTGATACGTGTTAGCTTGCGTAGTAATGAAGTTTAAATTAATAGTCATGAATAAAACAAAGTGGCGAGCCAAGCGAGTTATTTTCATATTTTCACCTCGAGTCAATATAATGTGTAATTTTCTTCGCACTCGTTAATCTTGCATGTTGCTTTCTCAGCTCTGTTAGCTCTAAGGACTCTTTTATGTTATAAATAGATAACCCCATACTCATCATTTATGAGTGAAGGGTTATCTAACATCATGTATTGTGATGCATTTATTTGGTGGTTTGTCGCATCATGTAATCTTCATGCCAAGCTTTGGGTAAACGAGATAAAATATCTTCTTCCTTTGTTTTCATATGTTTAAATTCATTATCTGCTTGCATTTTCAAATCACCTACCAAAAAACCATTGGCTAAGAAAGCATTTGCATGTGCAGCTAAGGTGCTTGTATTACCGTCGACTGGTGCCAATTTCAAATTGAAGACGCCTTCGTCGAACATTTCTTGTTTGACTTTCACAATGCGGCTTGGCCCTGATGCAGTCAGTACTAAATCCCCCTTTTTGATCTCACTTGCCCATACTGCTCGATTACCTGGCTTCATAACTGGGTGACTTTCTGTCAGTAACACCTCACGCCCTTTTTCATCCACTAACCTTGTCATTGGTATAGTTTCTATCCCTACTGAAACATCATCGACCAGCATATTCACACCATTGGCTACAACAAGCTCACCAACTTTGATAGTTTCTATAGTTTTTTTTGTACCATCTGCCATGGTAATTAATGAACCCTTTGCTAAACAGCTGTAAGCGAATTTTAATGGAAAAATACCATCAGAAAAATTGTAAGAAGGGGGATGCCCTAGGGTTACTAATGTTTTTACAGTAAATAAAGCTGTGGCAGGCCTGTTACGATCATTGTCAGATGCTAATGCCGGTTCGCCACGTGAATAAAAACTTGTTGTATTGACAACAACATTAAACCACCAATGCACTCGTTCATAGCGGTCAAACAAAGTCACATTGGCAAACACACCTTCATCGCGTGGAATCTTCCATTTCAACTCAGTAATTTTTGTATTTAGATCAACATTTACATCGATGTAATCATGAAATTTTTTACCCGCTGGAGATTGTAATCTAGTTGCCCCACCTACATCATTGCTAGATACCCAAATTTCAGTTTGTGCGTCCCAATCCGCCGGTTCTTGGCCTGGAGCCAATACACCATTATCTTCGTCAATCTTGTGGGGCAACCACATGGTGCCTTCCCAAGGAATACGTACAAACGTTTTATCATTGGAGTGGTCGGCTTGATCAATAGCATAGTCACAGTCTGCATGAGCACGATTTAAACACAACATGGCCGTGCCATCACCATCAAGATCTGTCGGATGTACATGATCGTATTGGTATTTTGGTTGTATAGCATTATCAGCACCCGGCAGACCAACTGGCTCCGGCATATAAAAATCCACAACCTTAAAAGTCACTTCTTCAACAAGCTTCGGTTCACCATTGATTATCACGGTTTTACCTACGACACTCATCGAATCAGCCATCAGTAAATGAGCAGGTTTATCTTGGTTATCATCAATTACTGCACCTACATCATATGAGCTGGGAAACAACTCGGGGCGGGTTTGACGTAGTAGCTCTATGTCTTGATACACTGTTGCAAGTTCATCTTTACCCCCAGCAAAGGCTTCATTGACACCCATAACACCTATTTGCTGACCTTTTGCATCAAATACTAATAAGTCTACCAAGCTATAATCAGAACCACCTTCTACCGATGAACGCGCATCAGCCACTAAATATTGAGTTTTTTCAGATTTAGCTTGGTTACTAGCTGATGTTAGCGTATTAATAGTTTGATCATTTGATTCTTCCGAAATGTAGGCACTGAAAATCATATGAGAGTTAGCTTCGGTTACTGAAGGATTATCAGAAAGTAACGCCGGCATTGATTTTAGATGAGGTAATTTCTTTGTATGTTTAGTACGTAAATTTTTGAGCATGCGATAAAGTTGTGGAGAATTTTCAGGTGTATTGTTTGAAGCGTGTAGGCGGTGCAAGATAAATTGGTATTGTTTTTCATCACTCAAATCTAAAAATAGTTTATTATTGCCAGAACGTTTAGTTAATGAAAGAACATGTGCGCGTAACTGACGAGCCTCACTACTGCTATAAACATTACTGGAATCTATTGCATAACTGGCTGCAGAAAAAACAGTACTTGCAAAGATTGCTGATATCATTTTTTTTAATACCATTATTAATTTTCCTTTGTAAGATTAAAATAAAACTTATTAAAAAAACTACTTTCACAATAATTTTTCTACATTTTTTATTGTTATTGATATTTTCTTACTGCTTAAGCAATCCTTTTATGATGGAGAATATTAAAATAAAGGAAGAAATAGTTTTAGTTCGGTATGTCATTTGATTTTTATATCACACCTGTAGCGAATGTGAGATATCATATTTTTATCTTCCCTAAAAAAACCACATAAAAAACTAGTTTTCATCAATTTTTTATTAATGATTGAAGCGAATATAAAACTCGCTTCAATCATTAGGTTTAATCTGTAAAATATTCTCCATACGTAGTTAAAGCAAACTCACAAGGTGCCCATTCATAAATGCCTGTATTGGGTTCGCTATTATCAATAAATACTGGAGCCCAACGCAGTTTACGATACGCCAATGATTGCGAATCAGCGACTAAGCCACTGTAGCTAGCGACCTGACGTGCAACTTCACAACGAAACCAACGTGTGACATCAGGAGAAGCGACTTCTAATTGGTTAATATCATAACTAACAATGCACCCTCTACCTGATGTTGTACAATAGTTTTCAACTTGCTCCCAATAATCAAGACACGCATCACCATAGGGGTTGTTGTTACAGAAACGTGCAGCATCAAAATATAACCACGCATTGTCATAAGCTGCTTTTTTGATATCTTCAACTAAAGCACGCTGTTCAGCTGGCATCCAACTATAATAATTCACCAATAGGTCAGAAGCCCTTTGCTCATCCAATGCCGCTTGCTTAAACGCATCTTCCAGTTCCAAAATCTTGTATCGTGTAGCAAATCGGATTTCTTGATATTCTGGGACTAAGCGTAATAATTCTAAAGAGCTTTTGTCATAGCGTGTAGTTTGATAACCCACAACATTGTAATCACTGAGCGAATTGAATTGTGTTTTGAAATCACTATTGGCATAACGAATGGCTTCACTAAACAATTGAAAACAGGGCTCAGGATTGTCTAAGGTACAAGTAATAATATTGTTAGGAATAATGCGGATGAGTTGTTTAGGATCCCCTCCTTTTTGCATAGCAACGACCGTAATACGTACTGATTTTTTCGTATCTTCAT
Source organism: Pseudomonadota bacterium (assembly GCA_039187085.1). Taxonomy (GTDB): domain Bacteria; phylum Pseudomonadota; class Gammaproteobacteria; order Enterobacterales; family JBCCZV01; genus JBCCZV01. Next base: position 2,359 of record JBCCZV010000115.1, on the reverse strand, counting down.
CTAAAAAATTTAACTTGCCATCCACAGATACCACACCACCTGCGATATCTACACCTAAATACCCGCCGATATCACTTTTGCTATTTTCATCCAAAAAGTCTACTTTCATGTTTACAAAAATTTGTGCTCCATATTCGATAGATGATACGAATTCATCACCAGCCATATCATGCAAATTAAGTTGAAAGTTATTAGCCAGTTTTTCTCCAACAGGAGAAAGTGTGAAGCCAATATTCGGATCTTTCGGTAATAGCACACGCTTTTTCGGTGTAGTATATAAACTAAAAGTATATGAACTAGAATATGAAGAAGCGGTTGATTCTTTAGCGATTCGTGCTCCAGCACCGACACGCACTACGGGAAAATTCACTTCTAAATCGATCTTACCGTTTAACACATTCAGTAAACGGTCATACCCCATATCGATACCGGTTTCTATAGTGAATTTAACATTGCCGAATTCTTCAGATACGATGCCTTCAACAGGTTGATGATTAAGAAATTTCTTACGGCCGCTGTGATAAGCCGTTCCTAGCTGAATATGATCATTAACCATACCGGGGATACTGCTACCAAAAGTCGTAGCACGCATAGCAGCATTCGTTTGTTCAATTTTTTCTTGTGCAAACAAGGTCGATAGTGAAAGACCAAAAATAGATACTATCAATAACATAATATTCTTAACTGTTAATTCAGAATTTTTACTTAGTTGGTTATAGCTTAAGAGTGACATCTTTAAGATTCCTCTATTTAATTAAGATACTGTAATCTTCAACTTCACCACCGGTGACGTTGCGACAAGGTTGCACGCTAGCGCTACCCAGCCAGTCTAGCGTAACGCGCATTCGTGATAACCCTGGGTTAGCGCTTTGTGGAACCTGGATAGTTTGTGTGACAGTACCACCATCGTGACTAAAAGCAGAGGCAACTAATTCTCCTTGATCAGCGAAATCACCATCTCTATTCCAATCAGCCCAAATCGTTATATATTCAGGATAAGCTTCATCATTCTTGAACCCAGGAGTTACTGAAACACTAATATTTTGTCCTTGTGGCATTTGGAAAAAACGACCAGAAAAAAACGTATAGTCAGAAGATTGACTTGTGCTGAATGTTTGATCGACTTTAACTTCAGCTATCCATTCCCATTCAGTATCAATAGACTTAATCGCACAATAAGTCTGTGTCGGATAACTAGTTAGTAAACCGGTAAAACGATAATCTGAAGGAATCGATTTACAAGTGTCATTGGCTTGCTTACCAGCATACCAATTTCTTGGATTTTGATGATCTTCGTTACCCAAAGTTAGATAATTCGGATTGGTTTTTAAATTACCATTTTCATAAAGCCAAGCATTACGTAGTTGCTGAATCTTTTCTTCAGGTGCAACTAATGCGGTTGAATCATACATATTATCCCAAGTTTCGAGCAATAAACCGCGATAACATCTTTCTAACCATTGAAAGCGGCCAACAGCTTCTGCTGGTGTTAATATGTCATCCCATGCGCCGTACATACTGGTGTCTACTGCAGAGACAGATGAAGTGAAGACTTGGCTGATACAAGCACTCACCACGAGAAAATTGTGTGACTTTTGCATTGCTAAGATTCCTTTATGTTAATTAAAAGGATTAAAGGTTAAGTGAAGATTTATCATAAGGTCTTATGTTAGAACGCGCTGTATTTTCAGCTTCTGCACAAAAGTTTCCAACAGGATTACGATCACAAAACGCAACAGCATCAGCATACACAAAAGCATTGTATCTCGCGTTACTGACAATATCCCGCATGGTTTGTTTTTCAGCATCACTTAACTCACCTGAATAATAAGCTAAAATATTTTCAGCACGGCGTTTATTTAATAAAGATTCTATCCAAGCATCATCAAGATATTTTTTTGCCATTTTTGATAGAAATGTAATATCCGTATATTCAATAGGAACCAAAGCTTGTACATCTGGACCTGAATCTTCATAGCGACTTGTCATAACTTTACGCACATTATATCTATCTAATGTAGCAAATTGATTGATATAACTGCCTTTCATATATCTGACACTTTCTTCAAAAATTTCAAAACAGGGTTCAGGCGCTAACAAAGAACATTGCATTAATCCATCAGGAATAATCTGCGTCAATTCGTTTGGTGTTCCACCTTCTTGAAAAGCATGAATAGTAATTTTGACTGACTGCTTAACATCTTCATCGACGAGTTGTAACTCACCACTAACTTTAATTTTTCCAACCCAATCGACAGACAAATAACCACCAATATCTCTTTTATCTTGTGAGTTTTTAAATTCTAGTTTCATGTTAACTGCTAAAACAGAGCCATATTCAATGGCAGAAACGAATTCG
>JBCCZV010000114.1:0-12755 GCA_039187085.1 Pseudomonadota bacterium | reverse complement strand
TATGCTATCAATAAACTTTTTGTTTTGAGTGAAACTGAAATATACGAGTTTTCCGAAAATAAACTTAAGTCTGTTTATAATTCAGATTCAATTCTTTCGAGCGCTTCTGCCTCTCCTTTTTCTGCAGATAACCTTTTGGTTGGTTCTTACAATTCTGTAATCGACCTTAATTTAAGCACTCGAAAAGTAGAGCAGCGAGCCTATTCTAAGAAATGTTATGGCTTGGTATTCGCAATTTCTTCATCGAATGGCCAAAATGTCTGGGTTGCTAGTGAATAAGGCGTGAAAAAGTTATCTTTTTCTGTTTCTTCAACAATGAGTGAGTTGGAATGCCCCGTTAATCGTTTTTTAACCAAAAAATCTGATAACGAATATTTCGTAGCGGAAGAGGGAAAAGGACTGTTCCTTATCCGTACAGAAAATGACGAAATAGTTTTCAATGAAAGACTTTATGACATTCATTTAGCAGATAAACTAGTTAACTATGTAGATTATAGTTTCGAAACAGTTTGGATAGCTACCCACAAAGGCTTACTTCCTTATATGTTTAGTAAAAAGTGGGAATTGCCCGAAGAAATTCTATTCGGCACCTCAGCAAACGGTCTTTTTTTACTAAACACACAAAATGGTAAGTTCAGGTTCATTACTGAAAAAGATGGACTTTCGTCTTCAGAGGTTATGTATGCGACTTATGATGACGAAGACAGGCTGTGGGTATCCGCATCAAAAAATATAAATATTATCTCTAAAAATGGTGATATTAAAACCTTAGACACGCGGAACATCGATAGCAAATTCAATGAAATAGTTCAATTAAACGATAAAATGGTGATTGCAACTCAATCAAAAGGGTTTTATGTCTTTGATAAGCAGTCTCTAAAATTAACTGAAAAAATAGGAAAGAATCGGGGGGCTACCACACTACGTACAAGTGGTTTATTTTTGGCAAAAGAGAATTTATTTTATGCTACTAAAAATGAAATATTGCGTTTTAATTTGCTAGATTAAGAAGTTTGATAAAGTAATTAAGTTCAAATCTCGAACTTACACGCGAAATATTATTAAAGAGCACAATGACGAAACTTTGTTCCTTGTATCGCCAGAATTTGCAAACACTTACAAATTAAGTGCGAGTCAAGTAGAAAAAACAGTAGCTGTCGATATTGTTTTAAATCATTTAAATAAAAATCCTAACGAAAAGATTGAGGTTGGTTTTTGGGGTAATACGCTCGAGGTTAGCCTGAATACCAACTTCATGAGATCGTCTAACGAACTAATGTGTTGGCGCCTTGATGGTGATTCTAAAGAAAAAATTGACACAGGTTTATATGAGTATAGGCCAGGTCTATTCTCGCTAGGTGGAACCACAGAGCTGGTGTTTAGTTGTAATGATCAATTCGGCTATCAATCTAAGCCAGTCAATTTAACAGTAAGAAACAGCATCCAATATGGGGCGGTATTTTCATTTCTCGCAGCTATATTCTTAGTAGGTTTTGTTTTAATAATGAAGCAAAGAACCAAAAAATTGATTGATATAGAAAAAACTAAAGCAGAGAAAAGCGAGCTAGTGGCAGCGATAAGTAGAGTTTATCTGTATAGACAGGAAAAACGGTTTCTTGAGTTGCAATCAACTAACGACAAAATAAATACGGATAAACTACTGTCGGTAGCTAAAAGGATGGCTATAGCAACTGACAAAGCCTTAGATATGATTGAAAGCAAAAAATCTAATGATGATGAGTTTTTTGAGCTTGAGGTCGAATTAAAAAAGTGTCAGCAAATTATACATCCAAAAAAACTTAGTACGGACAATATAGCTAGCTCTGTCGCAGTATTGAAAAGCTTGCATTTATCAAATACTAAAATTAGTTTTCATTTTACAGATTCATGTGATTTTGATGTTTCATATTACTCTCAAGTCGCCATCATCAAGCTGATTGAAGTTTGTATCTCAATAATGAAAAATAGCGACAGAGCCGGTGTTTTTGTTGGGGATATTTCAGGTAATCAAGAGTATTGCAGGCTAATGTTGTCGACCCCAAACAAGAATACATTCGTGATTAACAGCAACAGTGTTCATTATAAACAAATTGAGTATATCAAAAATTCATTTTGTCCCAACTCAATTAAGGCCAAGGTTCTCTATACACGCAATAATTTGGGCTCTTCCGTTTGCTTGATGTTGGAGAATATCGCTGTAGGGGGCCCCAAAAACGCGAATCTATTAAGCAAACTGCCCGCGACTTCATTGAATTCGCAGAATAACCAAGAACTCAACTCCTCAATATATCATTAAGAAGGCTCAAGATAAGTCTTGAGATGCATTTTTTTGTTGATAAATATCACGTTGGATTGTTCTGAGGAATTCATTGTGAGTAAATTGATTAGAGTATCAACGTGGCAGCAAAGACGATTTGAGGAAGGGGAGGCTCCCTGCCCAAAAGTAATCCGAGAAGCGATTGAGATCGGGGAAATACCAGGAAAAAAAATAGGCGGGCTGTATTTTGTAGATGCAGAGGCCGAAATCAATCAAACAGGGAATGAGTACTTAGACAGGATTCTAGAGGTATGAACAGACCAAGGAGCAAGCGAAACAAAAACCTGCCTGTTGGTTTGTATCATGATGCAAAAGGCTTTGTGTTTCTTCGTGTAGACAAAAAACGGATACGACTTGGTCATAACAAAGCAAAAGCTATAGCGGCTGCTAATCATTACAATTCAAAATATCGTGTCGACCCCGATCTTGACAAGCTTCTCGAGCACAACGCAAAGCATTTCGAAACATTTGGAGATTACATTAATCATTATGAATCTGAAATCCTTCCCAATAAGAAGCTTTCAGATTCATATCGAACTGATGTAAGGCAGCGGCTTGTTCATTTAAAAAAAGCATTCAGTCAATTTATCTGTGACGATATAGGAATCAGCGAAGTCACTGTCGGACTAAATTCAATATCAAAAACCGATCGTCAGTTTAATGCGTTTCGTTCTCTTTTATCCGATATTTTTAATCATGCGGTTGATGATGGTGTGGTCAGCGAAAATTTTGCAGCGAAGAAAAAAAAGAAAAAAATTGAAAAGAAGCGAATTCGTTTAACGATAGAGGGGTATCAAGCCATTTACGCCCAAGCACCGCCCTGGCTGCAGAATGCCATGGATTTGGCCCTACAAACAACTCACAGCATTAACGAAGTCGTTAATATGAAGTTCGAGGATGCGGATGAGAGTCATTTAAAAATAATTCGCAAAAAAGTTGAAGGTACAGGCGCGGCTTATGTAAAGATCCCCATTGGCCTTGAGTTGCAGTCAACTATCAAGCGCTGTCGCGATGATTTAGTTTCACCGTACCTCGTGCATAGAAAGCCACTCAAGAAGGTAAAGGGCTACATGAACGTGCGTGACCATCCGACATAATTATCCCACGATCAGGTTATGGATCATTTTAAGCTCGCACGCGATGCATCAGGATTTTATAAAAAACTTTCACCAGGCCAAACACCGCCAACATTTCATGAGATACGCTCGCTCTTGATTTTTCTGTTCGAGCAGCAGGGTGTTGATGCTCAAGCGCGAGCAGCACATAACGAAAGACAAACCACGGAGAAGTATAAAAAGGGGCACCAAATTGAATGGAACGTGGTTGAGCTGGCTGAGATTCAACTAGATAAAAATAGCAATTGAGTTAAGAGTTTTGCTGGGTGCAACATAGAAAAAACTTATGTTTTTGGAGTGGTGGAGTGGCTTGTAGTTTTGCCACAATTTTACCACCCAAAAAACTTGATGTTTTTTGGAATGCTTTAAAGCTTTGATTTGCTTAGCAAAAATGGCGCGCCCGGAAGGATTCGAACCTCCGACCGCCTGGTTCGTAGCCAGGTACTCTATCCAGCTGAGCTACGGGCGCTTTATTTTTGAGGGCAATATTGTATGCTTGAGTGAAAGCTTTGTCAATCTTTTTTTTCTCTAAGTTTAAAGACTCTTAAACTTGTTGAAAATGGCGGACAGGGAGGGATTCGAACCCTCGATACGGGATAAACCGTATACTCCCTTAGCAGGGGAGCGCCTTCAGCCACTCGGCCACCTATCCTTAACTTGGAGTGCAGATTCTACATGATTGAGGAAAAAAAACAATGGTTTAATGAAAAAAATTTTCCTCTATCGTGTAACGAGCTCACTCCTCAGAATTTGAGTTTTTCTCGTTTTCTTTTTCTCGTTGAATTCGTAAATAGATCTCTTCTCTGTGTACAGAAATTTCTTTAGGCGCGTTCACACCAATGCGCACTTGATTTCCTTTGACTCCAAGAACTGTAACAGTAACATCGTCACCAATCATCAGAGTTTCCCCAACTCGCCGCGTAAGAATCAGCATTTTTTTTAGTCTCCTTAGCTACAATCTTCCTCATTAGATGTCAAAACAACACCCAGAGTAATCTTAAACCCAAACATCGTTGAAATATAAAGTATTTCGTTATTTGATTTGCACCTTATCATCGTTTAAAAAGACTCAACGATATGGTCTCTTTAAATTGAGCAAGTTGCGTATTATGCTCAACTCACTCAACAATTCCAAGTAAAATTTATCAAAAATGCCTTTTATAGACATTATTTATCCAAAGTTTTTAGTAACCATTCTTCAGCAACTTGCAGTGCCTGATTGACTTTATCTGGTTGATTACCACCAGCCATGGCCATATCTGGTCTACCACCACCTTTTCCACCCACAATAACGGCAGCTTGATTAACAAAATCTCCTGCTTTGACTTTTTTAGTTAAGTCTTTTGTAATACCAGCAATCAACTGTACTTTGTTTTTTTGAGGAGAAGCAAGCAATATCACGCCACTTTTAAGCTTTTGTTTGAGTTGTTCTACGGTATCTCTTAGCGCTTTAGGCTCTACTCCTTCGGCAATTGCTATAAGGACTTTAACCTCCCCAATAGCCCGTGCTTGAGAGGCGAGGTCGCTACCTATTGAAGCAGCAACTTTACTTTTCAATCTTTCTGCTTCTTTTTCTAGTTGCTTATTTCTTTCTTGTAGTTGCAAAACTTTATCGACAACACTTTCTGTATCAGACTTAAGTCGAGCTGCAATCTCTTGTAAGCTGTTCTGTTGCCTTGCAATAAATTCCATCGCTTTTTCACCGGTAACGGCTTCAATTCGTCGTATACCAGCAGCGATACCCATTTCAGAAATAATTTTAAAAGTTCCTATATCACCAGTTCGAATGACATGCGTTCCACCGCAAAGCTCACATGAGAAATCACCCATTGATAAGACTCGTACTTTCTCACCATATTTTTCACCAAAGAGAGCCATGGCTCCTCGCGATTGTGCAGCATCTGGAGACATAACTTCGGTGACAACGGTGTGATTAAAGCGAATGTGTTGATTCACAAGGCTCTCAATCTTGAGGAGTTCCTCCCGTGATACTGCCTGTAAGTGCGAGAAGTCAAAGCGTAGTTTGTCGTGATCGCACAGTGAACCTTTTTGAGTGACATGTTCACCGAGAACTTGCCTTAAAGCGGCGTGCAACAAGTGTGTTGCGGAATGGTTGAGAGCTGTTGCATTTCGTTTTGTGCTGTCGATTGCTGCTTCAATGGTATCATTTGTTGAGATTTGGCCTGATACGACTTTAACTTTATGTAAAAAGGCTTGGTTAGCTTTTTGAGTATCTAACACCTCAAGCTTTGCACCTGCAACGGAACGTATCGTGCCAGTATCACCGACTTGCCCGCCGGACTCTGCATAAAATGGGGTATTTGAAAGTAAAAGAGCTCCTTGCATACCGGACTGGAGTGCACTGACAGGCTGCATCGCATCATCATACAAGCCAATCACGGTCGCTTCAGATTGGTTCTGTTCGTAACCATCAAAAGTTGTAACTTGCTCCGAACTGAAAACTTGGGTCAAATCAACACTAAATTTACCGCCGGCAGAAGCTTGTTGTTTTTGTTTATCCATGAGCTTGTGATAGTCGTCCATTTCGAGTGACAAACCGCGTTCTCTTGCCAAATCAGCTGTCAAATCGACTGGAAATCCATAAGTGTCATACAACTTGAAAATAACTTGGCCAGGTAGTGCTTTGTTGGTGAGTGTTTTAATCTCAGACTCAAAAATCTTTAATCCTTGAGCTAATGTTCTTAAAAACTGCTCTTCTTCAAGCTTTAAGGCTTTTTCAATGTGACTCTGTAGTTTGTTGAGCTCAGGATACGCTTCTCCCATAGCTTCAATCAAAGGTTGTACCGCGCGGTAGAAGAAAGGTTCATTGGCACCTAATTTATGGCCGTGTCGTATAGCTCGACGGATGATTCGTCGTAAAACATAACCTCTGCCTTCATTTGAAGGTAATACACCATCAACGATAAGAAATGCGGAAGAGCGAATGTGATCGGCAATCACTCGCAAGGATTGGGCCGTTTTGTCCTTGACATTGAGAATGGATGATATTTTATGAATGAGATGTTGAAATATATCAATATCGTAATTGCTATGAACAAACTGCATGACCGCAGCGATTCTTTCTAGCCCCATTCCTGTATCCACCGAAGGTTTAGGTAGGGGGGTCATTTTTCCTGAAGCATCGCGATTGAATTGCATAAAGACCAGATTCCACACTTCTATGTAGCGATCAGCATCCTCATCGGGTGACCCTGGAGGACCACCAGCAACCTCTTCGCCATGGTCATAAAAGATTTCTGTGCAAGGTCCACAAGGCCCAGTATCACCCATCGACCAAAAATTATCTTTTTCTCCAAGCCGAGAAAAACGCGTTTGGTCGATACCTACCTCGTTAAACCAAATATCTTCGGCTTCTTTATCATCTTTATACACAGTTACCCATAGTCTCTCTTCGGGTAATTTTAAGATTTGTGTAAGAAATTCCCAAGCAAAAAAGATAGCATCGCGTTTAAAGTAATCCCCGAAACTAAAATTGCCAAGCATTTCAAAAAAAGTGTGATGACGGGCTGTATATCCAACGTTATCCAAATCATTATGTTTTCCGCCTGCACGCACGCAACGTTGAGAAGTGACGGCTCGTTGATAATCCCTACTTTCATGTCCCAAAAAGACATCTTTAAACTGCACCATGCCTGCATTCGTAAATAGCAGTGTAGGGTCGTTACCTGGTACTAACGGGCTGCTGGTGACGCGGGTATGTTGTTTCGATTCAAAAAAAGTCAGAAAGGCTTCACGTATCTCACTCGTTGACTTAATCATTCTTAACTATCTCTTTTTTAATGGCTGCGTGTTGTAATTTCAGGGCTTTATTTACGCATATATTACGACATTTGGGAAGACGGAAATTACGGTGTGCATGGGCATGCTCGGTTTTTGGAGGATGGCAAATAGTGTTAGGCTGATTGGTAAGCCTTGTAAACTTCCAAGATCAAAGACTGTGAATAACCACGATACAGTAGGAAACGATTAACTTTTACCCTGTCATTTTTATCGTTAGGTAAGGGAGAACCGAAACGTTTTTCAGCGGTTTCTTGGCAAAGTTGTAACCAATCAATATCATAGGCATCGAGTTGTTCTTGTATGATACGTGAATTAACCCCACGTACTTTTAATTCGTTGGCTATTCGAATAGGTCCTTGTCCTCGACTAACGCGCCCATGAATGAACATTTCAGCGAAACGTTCATCATTTAACCAGTTTTTTTGCTCCATTTCGTCCAAAATTGCGTTTATAGCATCAGTATCAAAAGCTTTGGAGCGCAATTTGTTTTCGATTTGTGCCCGAGAATGCTCGCGCTTCGCGATCATTCCGAGAACTAGGGCACGTATTGACTTTTGACTCAAGCTTCTGAACCACTTGCAGCTTTCCTACCGGGTTTTTTGCCGGTTGCGACTTGAGGTTTTTCAGCATCTTTGGGCGTTGCTTGCTCAGTTTCTTCTGTGCTTTTACCTGAAACTAGTAAAGTGTCACGAATTCGCTTTTCGATAGTTTGGGCGATGCTTGTATTTTCCTTCATATATTCGATGGCTTTCATTTTACCTTGGCCAATCTTATCGCCTTGATAGCTATACCAAGCACCGGCTTTATCGATGAAACCTTGTTGTACCCCGATATCAATGATTTCGCCTTCACGTGAGCAACCTTCTCCATACAAAATTTGGAAATCGCATTGGCGAAAAGGAGGAGCTACTTTATTTTTAACAACTTTAACACGAGTTTCGTTACCAACGACTTCGTCACCTTCTTTGATCGCACCGGTACGGCGAATATCTAAACGAACAGATGAGTAAAACTTAAGCGCATTACCGCCTGTGGTGGTTTCAGGATTACCGAACATGACGCCAATTTTCATACGAATTTGGTTGATGAAAATGACCATAGCATTAGAGCGTTTGATATTGCCCGTAATTTTACGTAAAGCTTGAGACATTAATCGAGCTTGAAGTCCAACGTGCGCATCGCCCATATCGCCTTCAATTTCTGCTTTAGGTGTTAAGGCCGCTACAGAGTCAACAACAATCAAATCAACCGCACCAGAGCGCACTAGCATATCTGTAATTTCTAGTGCTTGTTCGCCAGTGTCAGGTTGTGAAACCATCAAATCATCCAGATTGACACCTAATTTTTCAGCGTAAATAGGATCCAAAGCATGTTCCGCGTCGATAAAGGCAGCCGTGCCTCCAGCTTTTTGGCATTCTGCAATGGTTTGTAAGGTCAGTGTGGTTTTACCTGAGCTTTCAGGGCCGTAGATTTCAACAATACGTCCTTTAGGCAATCCGCCTATTCCTAGCGCAATATCAAGGCTGAGTGATCCTGTAGAAATCGCCTCAATATCTTTTGCTGCATCAGCATCTCCCAAACGCATGATCGAGCCTTTACCAAACTGGCGTTCAATCTGTCCTAATGCAGCACTTAGTGCTTTCTTTTTGTTATCGTCCATCGTTTCTCCTCAAATAGCTTTACGTTTAGATTTAAAATGTATGGGATCCCATCAATGAAGGTTTTATAGCGTTTGCAGGCTAAACTGACAAAACACTTCAATCACATCATGGAGGGGGAAATATTACGAATATTGGGATTGCGACACCAGAATCAAAGTATGGCATGCAAACCGGTTATATACTGTCAATAAGACCATTGTCTCACAATTGAATGGCCCATTCCACCAATCCTTGAAGTGCAATGACAATGCTTTGCTCTCTTACTTCAGCACGGTTTCCATCGAATTGATATTGTTTGGTTTTTACATTTTGATTGCGATCAGCCCAGCTAAACCATACGGTACCTACAGGCTTTTGATCAGTGCCGCCATCAGGTCCAGCAACACCTGAAATGGCGGCCGCATAATCAGCAGAAGTGTGTTGTAGCGCGCCCAATGCCATTAAATGTACCACTGGTTCACTGACGGCACCATGCACTTCAAGGTCTTTTTGGGTAACTTGTAACCAATTTTTTTTAGCTTCATTACTGTAAGTCACAAAGCTACCTTCAAACCAGCGTGAGCTACCGGGTATGCAGGTAATAGCATATGCGACGCCCCCAGCAGTACAGGATTCTGCGGTTACAATTTTTTGATCTTTATCTTTCAGCGCCTCAGCTAGCCTTTCTGATTGCCTTAATATCATCGAATTCATGGGTTTTACCTGATGTTATTTTTAAAATAAGCATTTTCTGATAATAAATAGTTAAGCCTATTTACAACAAAATTTTCAATTTGTTTTCTATTGAGTAGATATTGCTTGGATTTTATGGGCGAAAAAGTGATTGAACAAGTGATTGTACTAAGGCAATGTTAAGAATTTTGTCTTAATGTAAAAAAAGAAGAGAGGGTAGCCAATAGGCTCCCTCTAACAGGCTATTTACCCAAGTGAGTATCGATACTATTTTGAATGCCGTCTAAATCTCTATCAAATGCGAGGCGGTATCCTGAGCCTGGTGGTGCGCATAAAAAAGTGATAGGCGTAAAAAATGATTGGGAGAAATTATTGAATAGTTCGATAGCATTATGCTCAGCATCAAAGCGATTGTTATATGGATCGTACATATAGCTTTGAGAGCCTTGGAAAGCGACCAAATCGCATTCGTTAACTTGGGCGCGAGCTTTTAAAAGATGTATGCGTTGCCACTGGGATTTAGAAAAGACATTATTTAATGTGACTTGCTGACCGACAATAGGAGCTAGATTGCTATCAAAAGCTAATAAAAATTGTTCTACATCGCGACGCATTTGATCGCCAATAGCATTAATTTCTTCGGCATTAGGTGTATCAAATGGAACTGTTGGGAAACCTCCAGGGTTACCGGGTAAATCAGGCGTTTCTGGCCTAAAAATAAATCCATTGACTCGAATAAAGCGAAATAGTGTATCGATAGCGCCATTATGCCCATAACCAAAACCTTTAATTTGTTCTCCCATAAATTCATTATATCCAGGAAAAATATCGATGGGGGAGTCGTTAGTAGTAAATTCAGCCATGCCGAACATTCCCACTTTTTGGTACATATTTCTTAAATGAGCGACTTTAAAAAATTGTGTGAAGCCATCAAAAGAATATAAGCCACTGGTTCCAAAAAAGCCCGGTCTAGCAACGCCAAACTCTTTATTGCCGTTAATATCTAAGGTATGGCAACCATTACAATTAAAAAGCGTGTCGGATACTTCACCAAAGTAAAAATCTCGCCCCGCAGCTTGTGATTCGGTTAAGTTGTTATCTAATTGACGAATAGGGTTGGGTGGGTAAGTGATTTGTAAGGCAAAATCTGTAAATGCTTGCATTTCATCATCTGTCAGTTCATGAGGACGACCCAATAAGCCAACGAAAGCACCATTAAAGGCTTTGAAGGCGACTTCTTCATTGAAAGAACCGGAGTCAGGCTGGGCGCTAGGTTCTTCATTGCCACCTGCCCGATCACCGCGCCAATGCATGGGACCATGATTAGCCATTCCTCGTAAGCTTTGCGTTGTCATGGGACCTTTTAAAGCTCGAAAATCAGCTGTTACTCGATCACTTGCAGGACCTACCAAAAAAGGGCCGGGGTTTTTAAAAGTCGTGGCATCAGGATCGCCTAAATCCCAAGCTAAAAAATCCATATCTCCGAAAATATGACAGCTTGCACAAGAGGCATCGCCATGGCTAGAAGTCAAAGCAGCATCATATAAAAATGAGCGTCCTTTAGTTACGGATTCAGGTTCTGGATTGTAAAGGTAATATTTCGCAATTTCTTTACGTTGTTTGAGATCAATCACGGCAACAGCATTATCAAATCGTGTTAATACATACAATAAATTTCTATCATCATCCAATACTAAGCCACTCGGTCCACCACCAGTCAGAGAAATTTGTTGGTCGAGTGAAGCAGTGAATGTATCGCTTTCCAATTTTTTTGTATCATAAATGGCTATTTTTTGTGAGCCAAAGCCTGCTACATACAAGGTTTTTCCGTCTTGAGTAATGGCCATATCGAGCGGCTGTGCAATACTTAATGCATTTTCTGCGTTAGGAATTGGAGCACAACATTGACTGTAATCTATGTGTTTATTTAAATGTCGTATATTCACGCTACCTTTAGGTGAAAGTATACTGATACGATTACGAATAAAATTGCCTTGTAAGGTATTCTCTCGTCCTAAACGCTCGCCCGTTCCTTCAAAGCGTTTTTCGTTTAATGCTTCGGTATTGGTGACATAAATATTTCCCGAAACAGGGTTAGTAATCATATTAAATAATACTGTACCTACACTTTGATAGTAATTTTGTTGACTGGTTATAAGTTGGGGTGGATTCGCCTCAGCGTCAATAATAAAAACATCTTTATCAGGTAAAGAGAATTTGATTTTATCATTCCATGTTATGTTATTTTCATCGACCCAGTTTAAACCGTCATACTTTACAATTAATCCGGTTTCAGGTTGGAGCTCGCCTGCAGCATCAACTCTGGTATTGGGTAAGTTACCATCAGGAAAAAGTCTTTCATGAATCACAGTGGTTTGATTACCCGTTTTAAAACCCGCTGCATAAACCCGTTTGTTATCAGGAGAAATTGTCAAAGCACGAGGCGTATCTGTGAATAATGTGATGATGTTTTCGGGTTGGGTTTTACCTAAATTGACTTTTACACTATCAAAAACCCAAACATCAGCTCTGCCGATACCTGGCGTGGTGAGTTGAGGTTCAATAGGGTGGTTCTGTCCTCTGTGGGCTGTTGTAATAAAAGCTTTGTTGTTATTTAAACCCGCAAAAACAATATCACTGGGTTCATCACCAACCCATAGTGTTTGAGCAACATAAGCCTGATGACCATTAAGTTTAACAATACTGATACTGTCAGAAAGATGATTAACTACCCATATTTCGTTATGTGACTTTATAGCTAAAGCCACCGGCTCTAAACCAACCACAACAGAAGCAATAAGTTTTAAGGAAACTTTTTTCTGTTGAGTGCTTTTTATAATGGAAAAAACTTCTAATCGATTGTCAGGCGTATTTAGCGCATAGAGTAATCGTCCATCTTTAGATAAAGCCAGAGGTCTAACTTGTCCACTTTCAAAGAGCGTATAGGATGCATTAATAGAAGCTTGGGTTGGTTGCATACCACATAATAAAAACATGAAAAAAAAGATAAGAACTTTTAAAAAGATCATAATATATGTTCTCCCAATAAAGTCGACGTTCAAAAAAACAGTAATATAAGGAGAAGATTTTATTTTTGATGCACAGTAAAGGTGATATTTTTATTGCAGGGAGTTAAAAGCCAATAATTCTATCAAGATGATTTTAAAGATAGAATTTTTTAAATCACAG
>JBCCZV010000113.1:0-12786 GCA_039187085.1 Pseudomonadota bacterium | reverse complement strand
GGTATGCATCAATGGTATCGCGTGCTTTTATTAAGCATTTCATGTTTATTATCCTGGAATGTAACGGCATCATCTCTCTCGAAAGTTCAAACTTTAGATGGTGAGTTATCACTCAATTTAAGCGGCATTGGTATTTATAAAAAACATAAAAAGCCGATTTATCTGGGAGCTTTGTATCAAAAATCGCTAGAGCAAACTGAAGCGAGTCTTTTTCGTGAAAAAAATGCTAAACGTATGGACTTGCGAATTATAGAAGATAACCTTTCTGCCAAGCGTTTTGCTCGCGAATTAGCCCATCATATTCGAATGAATAATGATAAGGAATTTATTGGCGTTCAAGAAGGAAACGTGGCCAATTTCTTACGAAGTTTTCAAGGCAAGTTTAAGCGTGGTGATCAGATTTTGATTGAATACAATCCTGATGAGGGGACTGTTTTTGTTCTCAATGGTAAAGTGCTTGGCCGTGTTATTGACCCTCGTTTTTTTTCTGTATTATTAAATGCTTGGATTGGTCCTAAACCGCCAACTGAAAAATTCAAGCGCGGAATCTTAGGGCAAAGTACTGATCAAGAGGCCATAGCTTTGCAAAAAGAGTACAGTTATCTCGTACAACTCCTCTGATAACTCCCTTCAACTTAATCTCTCTTAACACGATTGATAGCTCGAAAATCCACGCATGGGGGTGTATCATGTCCCCCAGCCTAATTAACATGAAAATTAGGTCTAGTGTTCAAAAGGTTAGATTTGTATTTGCGAGCTCATCATGTCCTTGGATAGAAAAGATAAAGTAAATTTCAATAAGTTACAAAAGCGATTACGTCGACTGACTGGTAAAGCCATCGAAGATTATCAGATGATTGAACCTGGCGATCGTATCATGGTGTGTTTATCCGGTGGTAAAGACAGTTACACACTGTTGGAAATACTGATGAATTTACAGAAAAGTGCGCCTATTGACTTTGAGTTAGTTGCCGTCAACCTCGATCAAAAGCAACCAGGTTTTCCTGAAGAAATCTTACCGAATTATCTCGATAAATTGAACATTGAGTATTACATCGTTAATCGAGATACCTATTCTATTGTTAAAGAAAAAATACCTGAAGGGCGAACCACATGCGGGCTTTGTTCTCGGCTACGACGCGGTACTTTGTACGCTTTCGCTGAAGACATTAATGCTACAAAAATTGCTTTAGGCCATCACAAAGATGATATTGTGGAAACCCTATTTTTAAATATGTTTTATGGCGCAAAGTTGTCAGGGATGCCACCTAAATTGTTGTCAGATGACAAAAGGAATATTGTTATTCGACCGTTAGCTTACTGTCGAGAAGCTGATATCATAGCCTTTGCAGAGCAGCGCGACTTTCCCATTATTCCTTGTAATTTATGCGGTTCACAAGAAAATTTACAGCGTCAAGCCATCAAAAACATGTTATCAGATTGGGAAAAGCAATATCCGGGACGTGTGGAGCAAGTTTTCTCTTCAATGCAAAATATTGCATTGTCGCAGATGGCAGACGGAAAACATTTTAACTTTAAAAACTTAGCTATTGATAGAAGCGCACCTAAAGCACCTTACCAATACGAAGATAATCAGTCGATATTTGGAAAAGATAAATTTGGTGTTGACGTGCAAGATAGTACTTCATCAGTCAATACCTTTCTACCGACGCTTTTCGATATCAAAACGATTAGTTAGCCCAACCACCACCCTTTGCTTCATTCCACGGTAGCCAAGGCAAGCTCATTGGCAGCGCTTGCCTTAATGCTACTGTGGATTTCTCAAGATAGCCATAAACACGAATTCCAAAAATTTGTAGCATTAATTGGGTTGCATATATTTGCTGCTTATCGTAACCATAAGCTTGTGCAATAAATTGGCCATAGGTTTTTTCAATTTGTAGCAATTGTTCTTTAATGGTTTGGTTAAGTTGTGTGGCATCTTGTGATAACTCCAACTGACTCTTGATGAGAAAGCAACTGCAGTAATCGCTGTTTTCACTTTCAAGCAACATCTTGTCCAAGATACTAATAACGCCGAGACCAATAGAAGGCGATTTTTGCAATGTTTGTTGAATCGATTCTAGAGAGTTTGTTCCGTAACATTGAATACTTTCTTTAAACAGGCCTTCTTTGTTACCGAAAGCTAAATAAATGCTGCCAGGTTTTAAGCCTGTGGCATCAAAAATTTGCTGCATAGAAGAACCATGATAACCATTTTTCCAAAATAATTGGGTTGATTGTTTAATAACGTCATTGCGATTAAATTGTGCTTTGGTCATGGTTATCTTTCCAACAAAATTCAATAAATCAGGGAATGTTTCAATGATTGATTCAATCATCTCATTAAAACCCAAGAAAGGGGCATTTGGCTAGCTTTAAAATTGCTTGACCTTTACACTGTTTATTGCTTGAATGATTATTCAAGATGAGGTTTTCATTATATACAAATTTGAGGAATCTAAGCATGACATTAACGCAACAGCTTGATGATTATAAAAAAGAATTTAGTAGTAAAGTCCCCAGTGAAGCAGCTAGCCTTATGCAACAGGCGACAAAAGATCTTGCTAGTGCCAATATTGTAGATAAGGCACCCAAAAAAGGTGAAAAACTATTGCCTTTTAGTTTAGCTAACCATCAAGGCCAACAAATAGAGCTTAAAGGCCTGCTAGAGAAAGGCCCTATAATTCTAACTTTTTACCGTGGCGGCTGGTGCCCATATTGCAACTTGGAGTTACGGGCGTATCAAAAAGTCTTGAGTGAAATTAAAGCGTTAGGCGCTAATTTGGTGGCAGTTACTCCTGAGTTACCGGATGCTTCTCTTTCAACCATAGAAAAGAACGCATTAGAGTTTCAAGTCTTGTCGGATGTAGGTGCTGAATATGCTCGCGCGCTTGGTTTGAATTTCGAATTGCCAGAATCTTTGCGCCCTGTCTATGAGTCATTTGGTATTTCGTTGGAAGCACATAATGGTAGTGGGCAATTTGAATTGCCTTTGGCAGCGACTTTCGTTATCGACAAATCAGGGACGATTGTGAGTGCGTTTGTGGATGTCGATTATACCAAACGCTTGGAGCCAGAAGAGGCTGTCAGTGTCTTAAAAGCGCTTGCATAAGATTGCTATTGGCGAGTAACGCAAGTAAGAGTTTTGCGTTACTACTTATCGTGGTTTTGAACCTCTTAGGATGAGAATTAAGGCTTCTTGAGTAATAAAAATGCTGCAGAAGATAAAGTTTGGATGCCTGTGCTAATGGTTTTTTCGGCATCAGGCAAAAAGTGCGGGGAATGTAACGTGGGTAAGCTGATTTCACCGGCTTGGTAAGCTTTGTATTTTTCTGGTGACACTGTCCCTAAGCGATACATTAAGCTTGGAATCCTAGGTTCGACTCGGCCATAACGACTGAAGTCTTCGCCCACCATAGCTGGCTTCAAATCAAAAATACGCTCTTTTCCTAATTGCTCTGAAAAATGTTGTTTGATTTGCGCGGTTAGATTAGGGTCGTTATAAACTGATGGCGTGTAGGTTTCTAATACATTCATTTTAGGCATACGATCCTCTGCGACTCCATTGGCAATGGCTATGCCATTAGCGATACGTTGAAGATTATCAAGTATCTTTTGGCGGCTTTCATCAGCGTAAGAGCGCACGGTTAGCTCCATATGTGCTGTGTCAGGAATAATATTATGTTGCGTTCCGGCTTTAATTGAACCTACGGTAACCACAGCAGGTGTTAATGCCGCTAATTTACGACTGACTATGGTTTGAATATTGGTAATAAACTGTGCCGACATGACGATAGGGTCAATGGTTTTGTCGGGTGCTGCGCCGTGTCCCCCAATGCCATAAAAAGTCACGTCAACCGTATCCACGTTGGCCATGGCGTAGCCGCTTACAAACCCAGCAGAACCCGCGGGTAAATCAGCACTGACGTGTAGCGCAAGATTGTAATCTGGCCGCGGAAAACGTTCAAATAAACCGTCTTTTAATAAAGCAAGAGCGCCGCCGCCCATTTCTTCTGCTGGTTGCCCCACAAACACCAAGGTGCCGGACCATTGTTGTTTTTCAGCAATCAATTTTGCTGCGGTACCGACAAGTACGGTCATATGAATATCGTGTCCGCAGGCGTGCATTTTTCCCGGTTGTGTACTGGCGTAGTCGACGCCTGTTTTCTCTTGGACTGGAAGCGCGTCGAGATCGGCTCGTAGTAACAGGGTGGGCCCTTTGCCATTACGGAATACACCTACAACACCTTCACCACCAATAGGATGTGTCACTTCCACACCCAAAGCGCGCAACTCATTAGCGATGCGTTGGCCGGTTTGTTTTTCTTGAAAAGAAAGCTCGGGATTACGATGCAAATCTTTATAAAGGGGGAGCCAGTCTTGAGCCATGCCTTCCAAGGGTAAGCTTAATCCTAAGCTTACCAAAGTAAAAAATTTAATCGTTCGTTTCATAGTGATACCTTACTGCTGTTGAAATAGAGGAAAGTCACTGAATACAGCATCAACACCGATCCCCCATAAGTTACGTGCTGCATCAAGTTGATTAACCGTATGTGCCAGTACTCGATAATGTTCCTGTTTGAGCCTTGCGACTAATGGAGGTGTGACTTGAGAATGCTCGGCATGAAAACTGAAGCTTTCCAACTGTTCGAGCATGACTAGGATTTGACCTAATGATTTGTCTCCCGTATCGCTTAGCCAACCACGGGGCACCTCTGGTGCGTGATTTTGCATGTGGCGCAATGCTTCAATAGAGTAACTGGATATTAATATCTGCTGCTTGAACCTCGTATTATCTAACTCTTGTAAAACGGCTTCTGTGGTGATGATTTCATCGCCAATATGGGGTTTGATTTCAAGGTTAATATTAAGCGATACATGCTCGCAGAACATTAATACTTGCTTGAGTGAAGGAATACGGGCTGCATGATAGTCTCGATCAAACCACGACCCTACGTCTAATGCAGAAAGGTTTCTCCAATTGGAGTGTTTCACACGTTGATCAAGCCCAGCGACTCGTAATAGGTTGTCATCATGAAAAACGATAGGCACTTTGTCCTGGGTTAACATCACATCGAACTCGACCCATAAAATTCCGGCATCAACTGCCGCTTGAAAACTTAACAGCGTATTTTCTGGCTTGAGCGCAGCGAGTCCACGATGGCCAATGATGGGGCTGAGTATAGGTTGAGTGTTTTTAAGAATCATCGGCTGTTTTGCGAGTGGGTTCGGAATGGCCTAACACGATCATTAAATTGCCAGCGATAATACATAGTGCGCCAATAATTTTAGTTGCTGTGATTGGCTCTTCCAAAAATATGGCACTTAACATCATGGTAAGTGGAATGTAAATATAATAAATAGCAGCGGTGAATTTGGGAGGTAATTCGGTTGATACTTTGATCCATAAAGTATGAGCTATTAATGTGCCAACGACGCCCAGAACCACAAGCCCTATCCAATCATCCAGTGTGAGTTGCCATTGTCCCCAAGACCAAAAGGGTAAAAAGCACAGAAGTCCAAAGCCAAATTGGCCCAACGCTTTACGATTGGTTCCTAAATGATAAGCTTTCCGGTTGATTAAAGGCAGCAGAGCGTAAAATGTACCGCTAATTAAGCCAAGTATAAACCCATGGTAGGCGTCGGGTTGCAACTCAAATTGAGGTGCGGCAATGAGTACACCAGCGAATGCGAGGGCTAAAGCCAAGCTATCGATTAAGCGTACTTTATCACCGTAACTGATCCAGCTGAGTAGTAATAACTGAATGCCGTAAGTCGACACTGCTATTGCAGCCAGAGAAGCCGTAGAAGTTTTAACACTTTTGAAATAAAGAAACCAATGAGCGGCAAAAATACATCCGAGAGCAAACATCCACTTTAAATCACCTATCTGAAAGCGTAGATAGCCTTTTTGGATGGTGAAAATAGCTGCAGTTCCTAAGGTTGCTATAGCAAGACGAACAATACCTATGGATATTTCGTTCGCAGAAATCGCCTTAATGATGACAGGAACCCCACTCATCAAAAACATAGTAAAAACAGCAATTAACACGAGACGTGGAGAAAAAGATTGATGCATTATTGGTTTGATGGCCTGCGAAGTTGTTCAAAAGACAGTAAGTGTGTCTGAGTAAGGCGAGTAATTCAAGGTAAAAGAAATGATATTAGCAAGTAGTGGGCACAGAAACAGAAGTGGAAATTATGGCTCCACTCCTGTCTATCAGGTAGGAATTTTAATGGGCTATACAGAACTCTAATGATTAAAACCAAAGTCGAGGGATTATTGAGGCCCTACCAAAGTATCAGGAGTTTCCCATAGTGCTGACCACACGACGTCTGCCTTAATAAAATGTACAGAATCGTCATGAATGATACTGCGTTTTGAGGCGTAATAATTTGTGAGAGAGTCTCCTGATTCAATTAGGACATCACCCACTTGTTGCAGTTCGGCTTTGTTATTGATGTCCGATAATTCAAAAGTCGCAAAGCGCGATTCTTTGAAAGAGTTCGTGGTTTGATAGGGTAAAATAAAACGTAATGTGTCTGCATCGGGTGAATAGATGGTTAGCGCATGATGATTGTAGAGCGCTTCGCTATAACTGTTACTCTCACCTAATAACTGCTTGGCTATGGATTCTGGCTGAGTGGGGTCGGTAATGTCAAAGAGTTCGACCTTAACAAGGTTCCTAAAAGAACCCGTGTCCAGCTCTTCACCAAACCCTAATACGTAACGATTATTGACCGGATGCAATAAGGTAGAAAATCCAGGAATTTCCAGCTCCCCAAGAATCGTAGGCGACTCGGGTTGGGTCAGATCAAGCACGTAAAAAGGGTCGATTTCTCGAAAGGTAACAATGTAAGCGCGAGGTCCATCAAAGCGCACAGCATAAATATCTTCGTTAGGCTTGCCAATGGTGGTGGGTTGATTTTCATTGGGTAAGCGTGCCACTAAGGGTAAAGACGAAGTATTTTCATCGATTTTTAAAATATTTAAAGAATGATGAATATCCCCCGCATCATCATCGAGGCTACCGTATTCAGTGGTAATGACCCGTAAATGGCCATCAAATTCGCTCACGCGGAAACTGGGATTTCCTCGTCCTAAATAACCGGAAACTTGTCCACTCGTCACATAGTCTACAACGCTGTTAGCCAGGGAAAATTGATGAATGACGGTTTGGTTTTCTTTACTACCAAATAAGTAAAGGTTTTTAGACGAGACGTAAATCCCTCGCGTTAAACCTGACATGCATGTCGCATTATTAATAGTGGATGTGGTTAAATCGATGGCTATTATTGTTAAAATACTGTCATAGCCTTCAACAGACTCAGCTGATTCAGGTTGTGGTATGTAACAATCTTCAGGATTAAAAAGAGGAGTGCTAACGCCGTTTACTTGAACTTGTGGCAGCAATGCTTCAAGAGGAGTGTTGAGTAACTCTGTTTCGTAATTCTCTTGAGCATTCTCGTTATCGGCTTCATCAAGAACCTCTATACTAGGTGAAAAACGACTGACAATGTACAAGGTATTGTCAATACGTCGACTTTCAATAATGTTACCATCAAAAGTAATTTGTGTTGATACTGGGTCAAAGCCTTCAGGTGTCACTTGATAGACATTGACTTGACTGCTTGTATTGAAAAAGCGCCAGCCACTGAACCATGAACTGGTGTCAAATTTATAGTCTTTAGATGTGGACAGCACCGACAAAATGGTTCTGTCCTCTTGCTTTAGCGTGTAAATTCCATCTAGCCGTTTTTGTTCGATTGTTTGCGTAGCTAAAGGGGTCACTGAAGGTGTTGGTGAGTTCGAATTGACAACACGAATGTCAATTGAATCGGCTTTTTGATGGGCAATATAAAGGCGCTCACCATCGAACTCAATAATATCGGACTCATCTACACCGCTTTCTTGTGTATAAGTAGAAGAACCATTGCTATTTTCTTGAGCACCACTATCATCGGTGACTTCGTCAATGCTGCTATAATCATCAGAATATTGATAGAAGCGCCAGTTTAAGCCATTTTTTAAGAAGCGTTCGAGTTGAATAGCGTCAGTAACAGGCATCAACGTTTTCAGACTTGCTTCAGGTTGGGTAGGAGGAAGCAAGCTGGTAATCGGTAGAAGGCTCGAATCATTTTCATTGCTGCTGTTGCAACCTGTCAATAACAGTAAACTTATCAAAGAGTAGTGGAATTTTGCTGGCATAGTCAGTCTCACATTTGTGATATTGATTGGGCTTGTTATTAAATTATGCATTTCTAACTCTCTGAAAGTTATTGTATAATTGAATCAATTTGTATGGATTTTGTAATCTTTGCGAAAATGTAACTTCTTTGATTACAAAATTGCACAAATTAATGACGTAACTTTTACAGACATACCCTTTTTTATTACAGAAAATAGTAAGGTAAGTTCAGACTCTGGAACATCATTTGTGCGTTTATCCTCTAACTCAGTTCAACAATCTCGACCAGCTGTTGTGACAAGTAAAGCGCTATATTATTCAAAGCGTTTTCTCCTGTTCACAACCTTTGTGATGCATGCACAAAGTTCGTTGTTAGCTGAGCCTTCTGCGGGCGAGCCTTATGATAATCTTACCGATGAATCACCTTGGCATTTAGGTCTAGCGGTGGGGTACGGAGAACGAACTAACCCTTTGATTGCCTCAGATGATATTGACTTGTACTGGATGGTTGATATTGCGTATTTTGGTGACCACTTTTTCTTTGATAATGGTGATTTAGGCGTATATTTGTACGAGTCTCAGTCATTGTCTTTCAACCTATTGCTAACTTATACCAACGAACGAGAATATTACGAAAACTTGAGCTCTCAGCGTTTGGGCTTGGACTTGAGTCGCGATAATGCCGATGACGTTATCTCAGAACCACCTCCTACTGAAGGAGTGGCAAACGATGACTCTGTTGATGACTCGTCGGATGGAGGAGGCTCGGGTGAGCCTCAGCCTCTCGATCCGGCACCTGTTGATCAAGATGAGGTTCCTGACCTTGTTGAGCAAGAAGTTGTCATACCCAATCGTGATTATGCCATTCAAAGTGGTATAGAAATTCTTGTTGACTCTCGTTTAGGTGAATGGCAACTGCAATGGTTAAAAGACATCAGCAATACGCATGGTGGACATGAAATATGGGGAGCTTACAGTCTCCCTTTGCATTGGGGAAAATGGCAAGCTTATCCTTCATTGGGCTTTACTTGGAAAAGTGAAGACTTTGTCAATTATTACTATGGCATCGATGAGCAAGAAGCAACAGCAACACTTACCCAATATCAAGGAAAAAACACTTTCAGTCCTCAAGCGCGTTGGAGTATTCGATATCACTTAAATCAGCATTGGTCAGTCGGAGGCGTATTCAGTTATGAGGCATTGGGCGATGGAATTAAAAATAGTCCACTCGTTTTTGCAAATGAGGTTAAAACCTACTTTATTGGTGTGAAATTCCAATTGTAATACGATAACGACTTGATTCATTTCATGGAATGGCGCTGGTTGTTGAGGGGAATAGGCGTTGCGTGGCTTGCTACGGGCTCGGTTTGTGCTCGTGAAAACTATCAACTTGAGTTAGATATTGTACCTAAAGTCTGCGTGATTGGGCGTAGTAACGATTATTGCCATGAAGCTGTTGTTGTAGAATGGCGCAGTCGAGCACCACTCAATGTTTGTTTAGCTGTTGATGTTGACCACAATTTTGCGTTCTGTTGGAGTGATGTTAAAGAAGGCAAGTTTGAATGGGAACAAAAAACCCAGCAGGATATCACGTTTCTAATGCAATCGCCTAATGGCCAGCACACTTATGGCTCGGCTTCCTTGTCAGTGGTTAAAACACAAAATCGACAAACTCGTCGACGCCGTCGTCATGCGTGGAGTTTATTTTAATCAATCTTTTAAAGGATAACCCAGCTTTGAAAACCAAGCTTTTATTGGTTGAAGACGACGAGCGTCTGGCGCAACTTATCTCATCCTATTTAGAAAATGAAGGTTTTACGATCATTCATGATAATGCGGGCGATAAAGTTGAACAACTCCTGCAACAGCACACACCGCAACTTGTGCTCCTTGATCTTAATCTACCGAAAGGCGATGGTATCGACATTTGTCGGCGGCTAAGAGTCAATAGCGACGTTGCCATTATTATTCTGACCGCTAAAGGCAGTGATATTGAACAAGTGGTTGGTTTAGAAGTGGGGGCTGACGATTATATTGCAAAACCTGTAGAACCTGTTGTCTTACTGGCGCGTATTAAATCTTTATTACGACGTATTCAAAAAAAATCGCATAGCGATCCCCAAACTTCTGAATCTAATGAAGGCGTCTTAGTTTGTGGGCAACTGAAAATTGATGAGTTATCTCAAAGCGTTTTTTACAAAGAAAATAAAGTCACATTAACTTCGCAGGAATATGAGCTTCTGTTAATTCTTGTAAAAAATGCAGGTAAAGTGTTAAGCCGTGATCACATCTTCCAACATTTGCGTGGTTTTGAGTACGACGGAATGGATCGTACAGTTGACGTAAAAATTTCACGTTTACGTAAAAAATTTGATGATAATCCGATTGATCCAGAGAAAATAAAAACCATTTGGGGTAAGGGGTACTTATTGGTCAAAGATGCTTGGCAAGATGTATGACACCAAAAACGCCAATCCACGCACATAAAAAAATCCGTTCTCACTTCCCGCTTTTTCTTAAGCTCTTTTTTATCATTATGGTTTCTGTACTGGTTATTGGTTTGAGCATTGATTATGTGCAAATGAAACTGCAGATTCAGGATAGCGCTGTCATCCAAGCACCTTTTTGGCCCTATTTAGCCCCTCTTTTTCAAGCACATAATACACAACCTGAAATGCTATTAACACATTTACAAAATTTTCCATGGCCTAGTGAATTGTTACTAAGAAAAAACGTCGCTTTGGATATTGTTGCCCTTCAAGAAATTGATAATGAAGGCTTTTTAAGTGTCCAAACCGCGGGAGGTAAAAATTTTCTCTATTTTCTTGTCAATCCTGATTATTTATTGCAGATAGGACCTATCCATCAAGCGCCTTCCTATCAAATCATTTGGGTGCCTTTCGTATTTTATGCTATGACATCTATTTTAGTCGCTTTGATACTTTGGCCATTAGTCAAAGGCTTATCAGTCATTGCTTGGAAGTTGCAACGATTTGGTGCGGGAGATGTACACGAGCGCATTGAAATATCCTCTATCCCTTGGGTAAAAGACTTAGCCAAAAGCTTCAATCAAATGACCGAGCAAGTGCGAGAGCTGATGGCTCGACATAAAGAATTAACCTACGGTGTTTCTCACGAGCTGCGTACGCCATTGGCTCGTATTAAATTTAGTTTAGCCCTAATGCAAACTGAAAATACACAAATAGAAGAAACTAAACGACAAATCGCGCGCGATATCGAAGATATTGAAAATCGTATCGATGAGATGTTGGAATATGCCAAATTTGAAAGCAGTGATATCACCATGCATCCAACTCGCGTAGAAATTGTACCTTGGTTAGAGGGCGTTTTAGAGCAAATCCAGCGTCAACCGCATTGTAAAGTTGATTGGGACTTCTCAATGCAGCCTGCAAATTATACTTCGGTTTTTGATCCTTTGTTAATCCAGCGTGTTATTGAAAACATCACGCTCAATGCCATAAAATATGCTGATACTCAAGTGACGGTAATTCTCGATTGCCTTGAAAACTTTTGGTCTGTGGTTGTTGAAGATGATGGTCCAGGAATTCCTGAAGAAAAGCGTAGTGATGTATTCCGGGCTTTTCATCAATTGACACAAATGCAAAGTCAAAAAGGATTTGGCCTAGGTTTGGCAATTGCTGAGCGTATTGTTAATCATCATCAAGGGAAAATAGATATTAAATCTTCACGATGGAACGGTGCCAAATTTATTATCAATTTTCCTAAAAACGATTAACTAAAATATTAGAAAGAGGAAAGAGTGATTCGTGAACGCTAAAAAAATTGCAAAGCTAGATAAAATGTACTCAAACAAGTTTTCTTAATATTATTCTCAATCTTGTAAAATTAATAAAATAAAAACGTTTCTAGTCATATCAATGAAATTCTAGCTTTCCGTGTTTTTAAAAGCCTCGATTAATAAATTCAATCGAGAAGTAAAAGATGAATGATAAGAAGTATGTTTACATTTTAGTAAGCATTCATTAATATTGATGGATTCATCTTCTTCAACACTCAGCATTTGATGATTGATGAGCGTCATTGCAGTTTCTAATTGTTGTGGATTAACTAATAAAAGAGCCGTTTCGTTATCTTGATAATTTTCAAGTACTGACATGACTGAAGATTTAATTTTTAATGTTTCTGGTATATTTTCTACAATAGATTGTAACGATTGAATCACAATGCTGGTACATGAATGAACAATTTCCTCACTAAGTTTCTCTTGATAGTCTTGAATTTCATCAAAGACTTTTTTATTTTCTAACCAAACATCTCGTTTTGTCTCTTCAATAACTTTTTTCCGTAATAGCTGTATTTTTTTCTTGGCTTCGTCAATAATCTTCTTAGATTTTTCTTCTTCTTTATTGATTTTGTCTTGTATGTCATAAATCTTTTTTAATTCTTCTCTTGATATTTTATAAGGGTAGTTTGCCATCTCTTTTTCTTTATCTACTACAATTTTCTTAGACACAAACATAGATAAAACCTCTAATAAAAAATATTTGCATCATTGCTGACGAACATAAAAAAACAATAGATAATTCTGATTCTTAGTTACTATTGTTTTTAT
>JBCCZV010000112.1:0-12796 GCA_039187085.1 Pseudomonadota bacterium | reverse complement strand
GTCAAAATTTACTCTTGCTATCTTCCCATTTTTTCTTTGGCAAGAAGGATTTCTATAGCATTCCAGGATGTTGGTTATAATGCCAACAAGAGTATTGGCTTGTATTTCTTTCTTTAGATTGTTCGCTTCGGTTGACTAGGTTCGTTGGATCGTTAAACAGATTGCTCGATGAAATAAGCCAATGAGGCCTTTCTTGAGCGAGCTCAGTTGATATGGACTCGAAAAAATCGCTTAAAACTGCTATTTTTACTTCCTGTTAACAACGCCTAGGTTTTGTATAATAGCAGCACTTTTTTGAATGTTAACACTCTGTGTTAAAAGCCAAAGGTGAATGTTAAGCGGCAATATTGCATAAATTTGCAGCGGTTTGTTGCCCAATTTTTTTAGGAAAAAGCGCTATACAAATCTGTCGCTAAACAAATAGATGCAAAACCTGGAGTAATCTAGCCCCAATGAATTCTGGAAAACTATACATAATATCGGCACCATCTGGCGCAGGAAAGACCAGTTTACTGGCCCAACTTATCGCGACACTGCCCAATATCGAAATTTCGGTATCGCATACGACACGAGCGCCTCGTGAAGGTGAGGTGGACGGTAAGCATTATCATTTTATTTCCGAAACCCAGTTCAAGGAAAAAATAGAGCACCATGCTTTTATTGAACATGCGAACGTGTTCGATAATTTCTACGGAACCAGCTCCACGAGTGTAGAAGGTAAAACCCGCTTAGGGGTTGACGTGATTCTAGAAATTGATTGGCAAGGTGCTCAACAAGTTCGAGAGAAATATTCAGATGCGGTGAGCATATTCATACTTCCTCCTTCAATCAACACACTCAACCGTCGATTAAGAAAACGTGCCCAAGATGATGAGCAAACCATCCAAAAACGTTTGTCGAAAGCTCAACAAGAAATAGCCCATTTCAAAAATTATGACTATGTTGTTATTAATGATGATTTTGATGTGGCATTAAGCGAATTAAAAGCTATTTTTGTAAGTAACCGCTTACATGTTTCTCGCTTTCAGTTAGAAAAAAACGATTTGATTAACGAATTGTTGTCAATCCCGTAAAGCTTTCGATACAATGAAACGTTAGCAGCTCAGATTTACCTATTGCATTTTTTTAGTACCACGATGATATGTACGAGGTATTTTATTGATATGTGATGTAGCTGGCTGAAATTTAGACGTTTACTCAGTAAAAATGTTAAAAAGTCAGTTTTTAGAGTGAGGAGATTAGTAAATGGCTCGTGTTACTGTAGAAGATGCTGTAAATAAGGTGGGAAATCGTTTTGATTTGGTCATGTTAGCCTCCAAAAGAGCGCGTCAATTGGCTACTGGAACCCGCGAATCACAACTTGATTGGGATAACGACAAGTCGACGGTTGTTGCCCTAAGAGAAATCGAGCTTGGACACGTGAGCAAAGCTTCAATGAAAGCTGATGAACAAAGAGAAATGATGGAACACGAGCTAGCAGGAAGTTAATCTTTCAGCTCGCTTAGCGAATCTCTTCTATAAAAATGGCAACTTAATGGTTGCCATTCTTCAATTGTGTATTCACCCGAAATAGGTTTCGATTTCTCATCTGAAACCCATTAAAAACGAATTCAATTTCACAAGAACACCTTTGCGACCATTGTGCAGTCAAGTATTAAAACTCAGTTCTTTGTTGGAGTTATGTGTGCAGAGTGAGAAAATATGTATTTATTCAGTGGCTTAGAAGAAAAACTTAATGAATACCTGTCGGAAGAACAGGTAAACCAAATTAGAAAAGCTTACTGTTTAGCAAAAGACTCACATGAGGGGCAATTGCGTTCCAGCGGCGATCCTTACATCACTCACCCTGTTGCAGTCGCTCGCATATTGGCAGAAATGCGCCTTGACGTTCAAAGTATTATGGCGGCATTACTGCATGACGTTATCGAGGATACGGATGTAACTCGTGAAGATATAGCGCAAGACTTTGGTGAGCAAGTCGCCCGTTTAGTAGAGGGTGTGACTAAGCTGACGCAAATAAAGTTTCGTTCCCGTGCGGAAGCACAAGCCGAAAACTTCCGCAAAATGATGATGGCGATGACTCAGGATATTCGTGTCATTTTGATTAAATTGGCAGATCGTCTGCATAACATGCGTACCCTCGGTGCTCTGCGTTTGGATAAACGCAGTCGCATCGCTAAAGAAACGTCTGAAATTTATTCACCCATTGCCAATCGCTTAGGTCTTTATGATGTTAGAGCGGAGTTGGATGAATTGGCCTTTAATACTATGCATCCTGGAAGGTTTAGAGTATTAAAAGAAGCCGTTATCAAATCCCGTGGTAACCGCAAACAACTCGTCGGCGAAATCCAATCACAAATTGAGAATTGTATTACTAATGCGGGTTTGCACTGCAAAGTGGAAGGTCGTGAAAAGTTGCTCTCGAGTATTTACCGAAAAATGCGTGGCAAACGTATGGCATTTAAAGACATCATGGATGTTTATGGTTTTCGAATTATTGTCGATACGGTGGATGGTTGTTATCGTGTTCTAGGCTTAATGCATAATTTATATAGTCCTGTTATTGGGCGCTTCAAAGATTATATTGCTATTCCCAAAGCCAATGGTTACCAATCCTTGCATACGTCATTAGTTGGTCCACACGGCGTTCATGTTGAAGTTCAAATTCGCACTCAGGAAATGCACTACATGGCGCACTCAGGTGTTGCTGCCCATTGGCTTTATAAATCTGGTGTCGAAACTAATCAGGCTGAGATTCGTGCGCGCGAGTGGATGCGCAACTTGATTGAATTTCAAAAAAATGCGGGTGATTCCATCGAGTTTATTGAAAATGTCAAAATTGACCTGTTTCCTGATGAAGTCTATGTTTTCACACCTCATGGTAAGATTATGGAACTGCCATCGGGCGCGACGCCAGTGGATTTTGCTTTTCATATCCATACTGATATCGGCAATTCATGTGTTGCCGCTAAAGTTGATCGGCAATTAGTTCCACTCTCAACACCTTTATCGAATGGGCAAACTGTTGAAATTATCACTGCCAGTGGAGCGAGACCCAATCCCAGCTGGTTGAGCTTTGTGGTAACCGGCAAGGCGCGTTCTAATATTCGCCATTTCATTAAAAATTTGAAATATGACGAAGCAGTCAATTTGGGTAAAAAGTTGGTAGAAAAAGCCCTAGATCCCATGACGTTAAATCAATTCTCTGAAGACACAATTCGTTTAGTGGTAAGAGCGATGAAAAAAGGTTCGATAGAATCTGTGTTTGCTGATGTTGGGTTAGGTACGATTTCGCCTATTATCATGGCGACGCAATTGATCCAAGCTTCAAGTGGTTCTGATGAAACGCATGATATTCGACCAGAAAGCGTTAAACCACTCGCTATCAAAGGTACAGAGGGCCTGATACTCACATTTAGTCATTGTTGTCGTCCAATTCCAGGTGACACTATTGTTGGTGTCATTAATCAAGGCAATGGTATTGCTATTCATCGCAGTGAATGTAAGAAAATTGTTGATGTGAGAAAACGACCAGAAAAATGTATTTCCGTCGAGTGGGAAGATACCACAGAGGGTGACTTCAAGGTGGGTTTGATGGTGGATGTTTTTAACCGTCGTGGTGTTTTAGCTCAACTAACCAATATGATTTCGAATCAAGATGCCAATATTATTAATATTGAAATTGATGAAAGAGACGGTTCACATAATGTGATTACCTTTTTACTAGGTGTCAGTAATCGCGTACATTTAGCCACCATTATTAAAAAAATTCGGGTTATGCCCTTCACCAATAAAATTACACGCATGCCTTCTTAAAACATATTTTCCATCGCTGATAAACGATTGTTAGGAGCCTTGATGAAAACGATTATCCAAACCGAAAAAGCCCCCAAAGCTATAGGTACTTATTCTCAAGCTGTTCGTGTCGACAAAACTTTATATTTGTCGGGGCAAATTCCCCTGGTTCCAGAAACCATGGTTATGATCAGCGAAGATATTTCAGAGCAGATCCATCAAGTGTTTAAAAATTTGCAAGCAGTTTTAGAAGCAGGAAATTCCTCTTTTGTGAACATTGCTAAATTGAATATTTATTTAACGGACTTACAAAATTTTGGGCGAGTCAACGAAATTATGTCGGAATATTTTTCAGAACCTTATCCCGCACGAGCTGCGGTTGGTGTGCGTGAATTACCCAAAGGTGCTCTAGTAGAAATGGATGCGATTGCTGTTTGTAATTAATGATTAAGGAGTAGATAACTTGGCATTAAGTCGTAGCCGCTTTGAACGTTTTAGGCAAACTCTCAACAAACGACAAACACATCTCAATTTATTGTTAGATAATGTCCACAAGCCTCACAATATAGCAGCCATTTTAAGAACCTGTGATGCTGTGGGGATCGGTGAAATTGATGCTGTTTTCCCCAAACCTTTATTGAAAGAGTGCCGTCATACCGCGGCGGGTAGTAGTCGTTGGGTTGATGTCAATATATTGGAAGATTTGGAAACCGGGTATCAACGCGCACGTGCCCGAAAACAACAAGTCCTTGCGGCACATTTCTCTGATAAAGCGATCGATTTTCGAGAAATTGATTACACCTTGCCAACCTGCATTGTTTTAGGTGCCGAAAAAAATGGTGTAAGCAACACGACCATTGAACAAGCAGATGCCCATATTATTATTCCTATGCTAGGAATGGTGCAATCGCTTAATGTTTCCGTCGCCAATGCTTTAATTCTCTACGAAGCAC
Organism: Pseudomonadota bacterium; assembly: GCA_039187085.1. GTDB lineage: Bacteria > Pseudomonadota > Gammaproteobacteria > Enterobacterales > JBCCZV01 > JBCCZV01. The sequence continues at coordinate 8,048 of JBCCZV010000112.1, read as the reverse complement.
AACGCCAATGTAGTGAAAAAGGTTTGTATGATGAACAGCGACTTGATCAAAACACCGTAAATCAAAAACTGTTTGAGTGGTACCATCCACAGATAAAAAAATTCTGTGATAAGCATCAAATTCGTTACCCTAAATTAAATGATGCTGGTGATATTGATGATGAAAAATGGCATCAAATCAGGCAGAGTCTCAGTGAGTGACAATGTAGAAATAGAAGATTTTAAACAGTGGACACAACAAGCGGTACTGGATGTGCGTTGTGTCGAAGCCTTTCAACAATGCCATTTGGTGAACTCCTACAATATCCCTCTCGCAGAAATTCACGAGCGTATTTACGAGCTACCCCGTCGAGATAAACCTCTTCTTGTTATCGTAGACCCATCCGAAAAAAATCAACTCATTCTCACACTCAACGCGATTACCTATAAACTATACAAGTGTCTAACTATTACAGAATTGCAATGGCAAAAATTGCAACAGCGACAACTCACAGAAACAGGAAAAAGTTTTTCATATTTATGGGAACCTAACTTTCTTCTGAGAGAGAGTCTTGAAACCCTGGGAGAAAAAGTTACAGGAAGACAGGCTTTAGATCTTGCTTGTGGTTCAGGTCGAGATGCGGTTTATTTGGCACTTCAACAATGGCAGGTAACAGCTATTGATTATCAATCTTCTCATCTTGATAAAGTTGAACAATTAGCAAAGCGATTGGAAACATCTATTAGTACACAATGCCTGAATCTAGAAAGTGATAAATTACCTCTATGGAATGCTTCTTTTGATTTAATAATTGTAATGCGTTATCTACATCGACCTCTTTGGCCACGATTAAAAGCTTGGCTAAAACCAGGAGGTGCTCTGATTATGCAAACGTTTTTGGAGGGAGCTGAAAAATTTGGGAAGCCTAAAAACCCCCGATATTTATTAAAAGAGCATGAGTTAAATAGGACATTTAGCGGATATCATATTGAAAGAGACACTTGTGATTATCTAGAAGATGGAAGACCTGTTAACTCGTTTGTTGCAATTAAAAGAAATCTCTTATAAGTAGTCAATTTTTATTGAATAAAATTTTTCATAACTTTGATAGAAAGATCTAACGCCAGATAAGAAATCGTGTAGAATTGGATCATTTTATAAAACATCTTTTATTTTGGTAAAAAATTTAACCGCTACTTAAAAGGGAAGAATGTATGACATTGACCGAACTTCGATATATTGTTGCGGTAGCAAGAGAAAAACATTTTGGCCGTGCGGCTGATGCCTGTTATGTGAGCCAGCCTACTTTGAGTGTTGCTATTCGTAAATTAGAAGATCAATTAGGTTTACAACTTTTTGAACGAAGTAAAACAAGTATTAAGGTGACCCCTAAAGGCTTAACGATCATTGCGCAAGCGCAACGCGTATTAGAAGAAGCCGAAAAAATTAAACAAATTGCTGAAGAGAGTCACGATCAATTAGAAGGTATCTTTAGGTTAGGTGCAGTCCACACAATTGGTCCTTATTTATTACCGAATTTAGTTAAGCAAGCTAAACTTATCGCACCTAAAATGCCGTTAATTTTAGAAGAAGACTTTACAGTTAACTTGAGAAAAAAATTACGTAATGGTGATTTAGATGCCATTATTGTTGCTCTACCTTTTAATGAAGCAGAAGTCAACGCAGTCAGACTTTACAAAGAACCTTTTGTTGCTTTATTACCTCAAGAGCATTCTCGTGTGCAACAAGATTCTATTAGTGTAAAAGAATTACTTTCAAGCTCGCTTTTACTATTGGGACAAGGGCATTGTTTTCGCGATCAAATTATCGACCATTGCCTGAAAACAGTGAATGGTGAAGCGAATGATGTACCTAGCCAACAGCTGATTGAAGGGAGTTCATTAGAAACCATTCGACAGATGGTGGGCTCGGGTATTGGTGTTAGCATTTTACCGATATCAGCATGCCAACCTTTGATGATGGAAAATACGTTGGTGGTGTGTCGCCCTATGGATTCTATCAAACCATCCAGAACAGTGGCTATTGCTTATCGACAAAGCTTTCCACGTATCAAAGCTATTGAGCTGTTAATACAAGCGATACGGCGTACAGATATCTTTGGGGTTGAATATTTAAACGAAAGTGCCCTGTAGGTTACCCTAATCTCGTCATATAGCAGTAGGCGAGTCTTTTCTTATGATGAAAACGGTGTGTACAATGGTATAAAATGCCAATAAGAGAATTTCTTTGATACACCGACATGAACTCCCCAGCTTCAATCAGTAGTATTCCTATTACAGAACTCAAAGGCGTTGGCGTGCAACTTGCCCAAAAGCTTGTACGGCTTCACCTTTACACTATCCAAGATGTTTTATTCCATCTTCCCTATCGTTATGAGGACAGAACACGTATTTATCCTCTACGACATGTTCAATCAGGGATGACGACCACGATTGAAGGTGAAATTCTCGAAGTTAATGTGACGCTGAGAGGAAAGCGCTCTTTAGTGGTGACTTTGCAAGAAGGTGACTCACGAATACAAATTCGATTTTTTCACTTCAATCAAGCTCAAAAAGCTAACATGACTCAAGGTAGTTTAATGCGTTGTTTTGGGGAAGTTCGCCGAGTAGGAAACAAACTCAGCATGATTCATCCTGAATACCAAGTCATTGGTGCGAGTGATGAAAAGCCACTGGACGAAACCTTAACACCGCTTTATCCAACAACAGATGGCGTGAAATTACAGCGTTTGCGTAAAATCACGCAATTGGCTTGCGATTATATTCAAAAAGCAGCGGTAGATGAGCTGATTCCCAATGATTATTTACCCGATAGTTGTAAAAATTGGACAGCTAAAGCGGCAGTATTATTTTTACATAACCCAACAGCCGATGTTTCGACCACTTTATTAGAGTCCATGGGTCATCCCGCCCAGATACGGTTAATTATTGAAGAGTTTGTCGCGCATCAACTGAGTCGTTTATTGTACAAAAAATCACATCAACAACAAGAGGCCAAGGTATTAAAACAAGATGATGTTTTACATCAAAAGTTTCAAGCCTCATTGCCCTTTGAACCAACAAAAGCACAGCAACGGGTCATTCAAGAAATCTTTGCCGATATTAGCCAACCTTATCCGATGTTGCGCTTAGTACAAGGCGATGTTGGGTCGGGTAAAACATGGGTCGCAGCCATGGCGGCTTTAAGTGCTATTGCAGCTGGTTATCAAGTGGCCATTATGGCACCGACAGAAATTTTAGCAGAACAACACCTCAATACGTTTCAGGAATGGTTTGAGCCTCTTGGTATTCGTGTGGGTTGGCTAGCCAGTAAAATGAAAGCAGCACAGAAACGCGATACGCTAGAGAATCTTGCATTAGGGCTTATCCAGCTTGCTGTGGGTACTCATGCGTTGTTTCAGGAGACAGTTAGCTATCAAAACTTAGGCTTAGTGATCATTGACGAACAGCATCGTTTCGGTGTCCATCAACGTTTATCGTTACAATCCAAAAACGAAGCGACATGGAGCCCTCATCAACTCGTGATGACAGCAACGCCAATACCTCGAACTTTAGCCATGACTGAATATGCGGATATGGATAAATCCATTATTGATGAGTTGCCGCCTGGGCGTACACCCGTAAAAACCGTGGTCATAAAAGATGAGCGACGGCATGAGGTCGTCGATCGTGTCAGAGCTGCGTGTCGTACAGGTCGCCAAGCTTACTGGGTTTGCACATTAATTGATGAGTCTGAGGTGTTGCAATGTCAAGCGGCAGAAAGTACCGCTGAAGAGCTGGAGACGCAACTTAATCCCTCGGATGACACAAAACCCATCAAAGTAGGGTTAGTGCATGGGCGTATGAAACCTCAAGATAAACAAGAAGTGATGGAGGCCTTCAAAAATAATGAGATTCAATTATTGGTGGCAACTACGGTGATTGAGGTCGGTGTAAACGTACCCAATGCCAGTTTGATGATTATTGAAAATCCAGAGCGCTTGGGGTTAGCACAATTACACCAACTGCGAGGTCGTGTAGGTCGAGGTGCTATTGAAAGTCATTGTGTCCTATTATTTCATGCACCACTTTCAAAAAATGGTAAAGCGCGATTAAGCGCCCTCCGTGATACTAATGACGGTTTCTTGATTGCAGAAGAAGATTTAAAGATTCGTGGCCCAGGTGAAATATTGGGAACACGACAAACAGGTATGGCGCGTTATCGAATTGCTGACTTAATGCGTGACCAAGGTTGGCTTTCACAGGCTCAACATATTGCTAATCAAATATTCACACAGACTCCACACCTTACTCAGCCATTAATTGCACGTTGGTTAGGCGAGAAAAATCTTTATCGCCAAGTATAAAAAATCTTTTCCACATAATCGGTGGATATTTCTGTGACTTAACCTGGGGTAATAGAGCGAATAAGTGCGTAAGCCGCATGACAGCTATGTTACAAAGCGGCATTTTGCATTGTACAAAAAAACATCATTTTTAGAATGAGCTTTTTTCTAAGAGATGCAAAAGAAATGGTTTTTTTCTATAAAAATGGCTGAAAAAGAGCAAAACAAATTTTTACACAAGTTTCGTTACAGTTACGCACAAGCTGTGCATTGATCCACTGATAATGATCTTTTAGACTGATAAGTTAGTTTTCACTAATATCTTTTTTATGAGGCTTTATCCATGAGATGCTTCTCTTTAATCACATTTCTCTGTTTATTGATGAGTGCAAACTCACTATCAGCAAGCGATGGTGTGATTCAGTATCCCTATACCGAGCATGTATTAGATAACCAACTTAAAGTTATCATCATGCCAACCGATTACCCTGATCTCGTATCCTTACAAATTCCCGTACAAACGGGCTCCCGTAATGAAGTAGAGGCGGGTAAAACAGGGTTTGCGCATTTTTTCGAGCACATGATGTTCAAAGGCACACCAGACTATCCGAGAGAAAGCTACGAAGCATTATTAAAAAGTGCGGGTGTAGATAACAATGCTTACACCAGTGATGATTTAACCAATTATCATCTGGTTTTTCCTAAAGATCATTTGGAGATGATACTCAAACTTGAGGCGGATCGCTTTCAAAATCTCGCTTACGATGAAGCGACATTCCGTACCGAGGCGCTGGCTGTTAAAGGTGAATACCTCAAGAATTTTTCATCACCGACGCGTCGTTTATTAGAGCGCACAAGGGATCTTGCTTACAAAGAGCATACTTATAAACATACCACGATGGGTTTCTTTAAAGACATCGAAGAGATGCCAAACCAATTTGATTATTCGAAAGAATTTTTTAAACGCTGGTATACCCCTCAATACACGACACTGATTATCGTTGGCGATGTCGAGCCTAAAGCTACATTGAAATGGGTGGAAAAATATTGGGGCGAATGGAAAGTAACAACGAATACTATCACTATTCCAAAGGAACCTGAGCAAACGGCTCCCAACTATGAGCATATACAATTTGATGTGCCCGATCATTGGCTGGTGGTCAGCTTTCATGGGCCTCATTTTGATCCGCAATCTCGTGAAAAAGCATCTGTGGATATCATGAATGAGTTATATTTTGGTGAAACATCAGAATTCTATCAACAGGTGGTTATTGAAAAGCAATGGGCTTCCCAGCTCTTTGTTTACGCGCCAAACCGTAAAGATCCTGGATTAATTTCCTTGTTTGCTAAGGCGGATTCGGCTGAAAACTTGGTAAAAGTCAGTGAAGCTATTCAAAACACTTTTGTAAAAGCTCGCACCGAGTTGCTGGCACCGGAAAAAATTCAAGCGGTAAAAAGCCGCATTAAGTATGCCATGCTTAGTAATTTAGACAGCTCAGATTCTATTGCTGATACCCTAGCTTCTTATGTACATTTTGATCGCGATCCTGAAACTATCAATCAATTCTTTCGACAATTTGATCAAGTGACTCAAAAAGATATTCAAGCGGTGGCCAATCGATATCTCCAGCAAGACCAACAAACCTTGGTGACTATGTCGAGTTTAGAACAACAAACAGGGATTTCAGCGCCCTTTGATTTTGAAAACCGTCTTGCAAAAACAAAAAATCCACAGCAAGTTACAGCGCAATTGATCGAATTGCCTTCGCAATCTAAGTTAATTGATGTTGCGATTAGCTTTCCTTTTGGTGCGGCAAGTGAGCCTAAAGGTCAAAAGGGTATTACCAATCTTCTCGGTGCTATGTTAACTGAAGCGGGCAGTGAGTCTGCAAGTTATCAAGAAATTCAACGTCAAATGTATCCATTAGCTGGACAATGGAGTTGGACGCTTGATAAAGAAATGTTGACATTTACAGGACGGATTCATAAAAACAATCTCGAACAATGGTATCAAACAATTAGTGCACAGTTATTGACGCCAGCTTGGGATGACAATGATTTTGCACGCATTAAAATGGATGCTATTAATACGATTAAAAGTGATTTAAAAGCCAGTAATGATGAAGAACTGGGTAAAGAAGTACTTTACGTGGAACTCTATCGTAATCATCCGTATGGTGATTTGAACTTTGGCAAAGTAGAAGATATTGAAAATATCACGATAAAGGATGTGAAAATGTTTTATCGTTCAAGGATTGTCCAAGAGGGTATTAGATTAGCATTAGCTGGTGGATATACGGAGCAATTTAAACAGCAAATCTTGACGGATTTAGCTCAACTCCCAAAATCTGGTAAAAAAGCGGTGACAATAGAAGCACCCAAAATGCCCAAAGGTTTTAAAGCCACTTTAGTTGAAAAGCAAACACGATCAACGGCTGTTTCTTTTGGTTTCCCCATTGATGTAAATCGTAGCCACCCTGATTGGGTTGCGCTGTGGTTAGTGCGTTCTTGGTTTGGTGAGCACCGTAGCTCTAACAGCTATCTATTCCAAAAAATCCGTGCAGAACGCGGTATGAATTATGGGAATTATGCTTACATTGAATATTTCCCTTATGGTATGTTTACCACCAAGCCAGGACCTAATCGTGTAAGGAGCCAACAAATTTTCCAAGTATGGTTACGCCCATTACGCTCTAATAATGACGCTGTTTTTGCAACACGCGCTGCTTTATATGAGTTAAATAAACTTGTCGAAAAGGGTTTAACCAAAGAGCAATTCGAAACCACAAGAGATTTCTTGTATAACGCCGTACCACAACTAGTAGATAGTCAGGATAGGCAGTTAGGTTATGCGTTGGATAACACCTTGTATGGCATCAAGCCTTTCAGTCAATATGTGCGCGAAGGTTTGAAAAGTTTAACGCTGGAGTCGGTAAACCGTGCTATTAAAACACATTTGCAAGCAGAGAACATCCAGTTTACGTTTGTCACACCGGATGCTAAAGACTTAAAACAACGTTTGACGAGTGGAGAACTATCATCGCTGCAATATAACAGTGAAAAGCCTGCCGCGCTGTTAGAAGAAGACAAGTTGATTGAAGGCTTTCCCTTAGGCTTTACAAAAAGCAATGTTAAAATCACCGAATTGGACGATTGGTTTTAATAAAGGTTGGCTTTAACAAAATGTAGAAAAAAACAAGCGATGCTTTTTTAGCGGTTTTAATTAACCAACATCGCCTGCTTGGAGTGACAAGGAAGTCACTCCTGGATGTTTAAGCGGAGTTTACTTTTAGTCGTAACTACCTACTAGGCTGACACCTGAGAATGATCGATAACCTCGCAACATAATGTAGTAAGTCCCTGCCGAAGGCGCATTAAACTGACACGTTTCAATATTGCCATTGATGTAAGGACGACAATCGTATTGTGAGGTTGAAGGTGCAGAGCCAAATCTTACATACAAGTCTGCATCACCCGACCCGCCTGAAATATTGAACGACAAGTTAGAGGCTCCAGCCGGAACTTCCATAAAGAATTCAACTTCTTCACCTTGCGCCCCCTGTATTCCCGTTACAGGTACACCATTGTCTAAGGAAGGCTCGTCACCACCGCCTCCACCACCATTGTCGCCATCATAGCCGCAAGTATCGACGCCAACCGTTTCAAAGGCATTAGCGACAACGACTGTGTCATAACCTAAATCACTGGCGCTATCCAGTACACC
>JBCCZV010000111.1:0-12839 GCA_039187085.1 Pseudomonadota bacterium | reverse complement strand
CATAGTTTTGTTTTGCCCTAGCGTCACAATATCAGGATTTACAGAGATCAAATGAAAAAAATCTTTTTCGATTTGCTTCATTTGAGCAATTTTGGCTTTTACACCAGCCATTAATTTTTCTTTTTGTAATGCGCGTTGTTCTTCAGGAAATTGAGTTAGTGCATCTTCAAATCCTATTAAATCAAATTTTCACTGGCAGCGCCGCCATGCCAACCCAGAGTAGAAGTTTGGTTTAATATTTTTCTTTTACCCGCAGTAAATACATAGTTGGCACATGAAGACAAACAATACTCTCCTACTTCGATATCCAGTTTATTTTTCCAAACAAACTTTCCCAATGCCATACCATGTTTAATGTCTCCACCCTTACTCGTAATTTTTAACCGAGAAGGCTTTTTACTTGCCTTGTGGTAAGCTGTAAATAATTCCTCGTTATTATTTTCTGTAATTTTCCCATAGTAGTGCAGTGTATTGTTTTTTAGATAAACGTTATTGTTAAGTGATTGAGCTTCAAAACTACTCCAACCTATAAAGACGATGAAAAAAAATTTGTTCACTGTATTGCATCTTCATTGAGTATTCATTTGAGTTTCCATAAAGCTCATCGTGTCTTGACCATGTTTTATTTTTTCTACTTTAAATTCGCTCGTTACATTTATTAACCCCTTATTAATTAAACGAAATATTTTATCGCAGGATAATATAGTTTCACATCTACGCGCAATAACAACGTTAGTTACTTTGAGACTCTCAATAGCAAAATTAATTATTTTTTCATTTTTAGCATCTAAATGCTCTATTGTTTCATCGAGGGATAAAATTTTGGTCATCATGCGGAATAAATACATCATTATCAGGTAACAATTTTTTTAAATCACATCGATTCATTTGAGTATTCGAATTTTTTAAATAGCAAAACGATTGATCATTTTTTTCCATACGTTTGAGAGGCGTTGAGGCTTGATTTAAATAAGATTTTTAAGAGTCTGTTTTGCTCTTTAAAAACATCATCTTATGATTACTGTTCCCTACACACGTGGGGATTAACCCTCACGGAAATTTATGCAAAAGCGATGATTATTCATTACATGATATAGCGTGTGGAACCGTAGTTGAAAGAAATCATTATTGACTCGGCTTATTAATTATATGAATATTGCTTGGAATGTTAGCTGAAAGACAAGTCGTATGGAGAATCATTCGCCTTGGTATATGGCACACGCCTTTTAATATTCTAACGGCATAACACTCTACGAATATCTGAATTGTCTCCGTCTGGATAAAGCCAAGCTGCTTCTTAAAGCTATTTATCAACACAATTACACACGGGTTTGGTTATCAAAACACACCAGCCTTAGTAAAAGTGTTAGAGAAACATGTGGATATAGAACTCGAAGTTATTAGCGACAGATCAATGATTGCAGTCATTAGGAAAGCAGAGCGTTAAGTTATGACAAAACCCAGTCAACCCAAACTCACAACGCATTACGGCAGCTATCTTGATTTTTATGAGGATGTCTATAGCCATACATTGATTGAGAAACGTTCCGCAAGCCGTATCTCCGTTTCTATGTTTAAATCCTTCCATGAGGCTGGGGATTGTTCTGATGCACCATCATCAGATTTGGTGCTAGGAACACATTTAGGTACCAACTTTGTAGCCCGTGCGAATTTAGGTGCAGGCTTTTATGAAGGTCCTCACTACACCAACGATATTTTTCTGATACCACCATACTGTTCCACCGACATTGAAGTATTTGAACCTATTCAAATGCTTGCCATCGCCATTCCTTACAAAGAACTTAAAACAATGCTGCATCACGAGCAGTTATTGCCAAATGATGGCAATTTTGGTCATTTACATTATGGCTGCCATCGTGATCCTGTCACTCGACTGATGATTCATAAGTTATGGGATGAGGCAGCCAATGATCATCCTTACGGTACGCTCTATGCTGATCAGGTGGTTTTGCAAATGGTAGCGCGTTTGCTGTATTTAAAAGGCGACTCATCAACGAAATTGTTTAAAGGTGGTCTGTCGTTAATGGCATTAAAGCGCATTATAGATTTGATGCATGCCGATCTTGCCTGTGAAGGTGGCTTAGAAAGGATAGCAACAGCCGTCGATCTTTCTCCTTGGCATATGGCGCGCGCCTTTAAGTATTCTACGGGCATGGCACCCTATGAATATCTGACTTTTCTCCGTCTGGAAAAAGCCAAATTGTTTCTAGAAACCACGAACCTACCTGTGACCTCAATTGCTCGTAAGGTTGGTTATCAAAGCACGCAAGCCTTGGCAAGAGTGTTTCACAAACACGTCGGATGCAGCCCTCGAAGTTATCGAAAACAAGCTAAAGTGTTTTGATATAAACAGAATGGTCGACTGCTATAGACAACCTTCTAGGTCGCCTTTTCCATGCAGCAAAGGCGCTACCATTTGCAAAACCACCTGATCAGTAAATCCTATATAGATTCACTCTGTTACCTTCTACAAAGAACCGCAAGATTGGTTCGTTTTGCAGTCGATTACCGCAAGATCGGTACGTTTTGCCGTGGGAGATTTTTCATTATTCATATAAGGTAAATCCACTTACACGCCAAATCGTTAGGTGTCGCGGGTGAGGCATTGTTAGTAATCAATTCATAGGAGTTTAACATGGCAATATATCCTGAAATCGGGAATCTACTAACCCCAAATAACTGTGTGGTGGCTTTTATCGACCATCAGCCGCAAATGAGCTTTGGGGTTCGCAGCCACGATATTCAAACCATTAAAAATAACACTGTAGCGCTGGCGAAAGTCTGTAAGGTATTTAACGTACCGACAGTGCTGACAACAGTCGAAACTGAGAGCTTTTCTGGCTATACCTGGCCTGAACTCATTGAAGCACTGGACGGCCAGCAAACTGTGGAAAGAACTTCAATGAATTCTTATGAAGATAAAGGATTCGTGCGTGCGGTTAAAGCCACTGGTAGAAAAAAATTAGTACTGACAGGTTTATGGACGGAAGTTTGTATTGCATTTCCAGCAGCATGCGCTTTAGAAGATGGCTTTGAGGTCTTTTTTGTCAGCGATTGTTGTGGTGCTACCAGTAAGGAAGCGCATGACATGGCCGTGCAACAAATGATTCAGAAGGGTGCTCAGCCACGTACATGGCAACAAACCATGTTGGAATTTCAGCGTGATTGGGCTCGACGTGAAACCTACGAACCGGTCATGAATATCGTGCGTGAACACAGCGGGGAATACGGTATTGGTGTGGACTATGCCTATACGCGTGTTCATGGCTCTCCGCAGCGAGGCAAATTTCAACAAGAAGTACCGGTAGCGAGTTGATTGGGTATTGATTTGGTTATGAGTCATGACGTCTGTTAGGGTAAGCGGTTACCTCACTCCGCTTACCTGCAAGAGAGTTTATACATTCATCTACCCTTCTGGATCCAAGATCTGGGGAAAGTCATGAAGTCAATTATCGCAATTATTTTCATTGTCAGTATCCATGCTCCGGTATTAGCAAAAGAGTCGAATTTTAATTTTTATCGTTTCAATGAGGACTGGAAGCATTTGGCAGAAAAACCGGATCGCACTCCCTATCAGCATATTAAATATGTCTCTTTGCGCAACGATAATAAAGACTGGTATGTCTCTTTTGGTGGGCAAGTACGGTCACAATTTAACGCTATGAATAATGACCGATTTAATCTATTGGGAAATGAAGATGGCAGCTTATGGCTCAATCGATTAACACTGCATAGCGATTTGCATCTAGGTCAGCAGTCACGTGTTTTTATTGAACTTGGCTCCCATCATGCGGAAGGTAGTGATGATATTGAACCTGGCCCATTCGATGAAAATGAGATCAACCTACAACAAGCATTTATTGATCTTAGGCATGGCGTCGTCACTCTGCGCGCTGGGCGTCAGGAATCTGCCTTTGGATCAGCACGGTTGGTGAGTGTGCGCGATGGACCCAATGTTCGCCGTGCGTTCGATGGCGGGAAAATCATTGTCGATGTTGAGAATGTTGAGACCAACGTATTTTACTTGCAAGAAGTCAAAGTCAAGGAAGGCGCTTTCGATGATACAAATAATAAAGATGAAGAATTATGGGGATTCTATACCACCTGGGGTCATGTTAATCGACTTACCAACATAGACGTCTACTACCTCGGCAGCGATCGTGCGACTGAGCAATATGTACAAGGTGTCGATCGTGATGAGCGCCACTCGTTGGGGTTGCGTTTTTTTGGAACACGAGGAGCGTGGAATTGGAACTATGAGTGGATCTATCAGTTTGGTGATTTTGGCAACGCGGATGTCAGTGCTTGGACGGTAGCGACCATCACGGATTATCACCTTAAGGATATACCATGGCAGCCTCGCGTGCGATTAAGTGCCAATATCGCTAGTGGCGATGATGATCCGAATGATGGTGACTTAAATACATTTAATCCACTATTTCCTAACCTGTTTTATTTTGAAGAAGCTGCGATTTTGTCACCGCAGAATTTTATGAACCTACAACCTGGTATCACTCTATATCCGCATAATGACGTCAGTGTATCACTGGATTGGAATTTCTTCTGGAAACAGCACAAGGCAGATGGGGTTTATACGGCAGGGTTATTCCCAATTAAAGATACGGCAAACAGTAGCAGTCGTTTTGTTACCCATGTACCGCAACTGAGTATTGATTGGGAGATCAACTCCCATATGGCGGTGGATATTCGTTATAACCACTTTTTTGCTGGTGATGTGATTGAAGATGCAGGAGGTGATGACGTGGGGTTTTTCATGGCGGAAGTGACCTTTAACTTTTAAATGACTTGTAAGAGAGAAGTATAGCTGGCAAGATTAAGATTCATGAGTATGAGCGGCGCAAATCAAAATACTTTAAAAGTACGACTGCGTGAATTAGTGAATGACGGGGGTATTAAACGTCATGGAAAAGCTCATGCAACCTGACATAGCCTATAAATTCTTGCTATTTTTTCCTCAAGATTGGAAGCAATTTCTAATCGATTTTCTAAAAATTGCATGAATGATTTATTTTAAATTTATCGATATTTTTTCTACGGCTAGTATTATATTGAAATGCTTAAATTGTAGTTATCATTCCAGATTCACTTTATAGAGATGAGTTTTCCCCAATGTAATTTTTGGTTGCCAATATTCACCCATCACACACGTGGGGATTAACCGTAATAATATGTTCTTGCCTTCTCAAAGTATATGCACCCATTGATGAACACTTGGTCTTTATTTATCAAGCGGCCACCTATTTAAAATAAATCGTTCACTCAATACTGATAAAAAAAATTACAAGACTTTTTGAAGAATTTCGTGCATAATCTAAATTCAAGCATGGAGTTTCTCCCAGAAATGGTTCCGATCTGTCGAGTTGTCGTAAACTAAATTAGATCATGAATCTCCATGCTTGTTTCCTTCTAACGTCTTCTTTCTAAAGATACCTTAGCAGTCACTTAAACATTAATTACCATTTTTAATTTAATGATCCCCCTAAAATTTTCTTCTGAAACTCTATTCGTACACTTGATTAGCTAACCCTATCCTATAGTTATTACAAGTCAGCCTAGAAATCTAAAAGATAGAGCTTCAAGTATTATTGAGGTTGTTCTGAGTTTATGATTGATAGCGTTTATTTTTTGTTGATCGGGACTTTTTTTACGCATGAATTGGATGCAGTTAAGCGAAAAGAATGGCGTATTTTACCGATCTTTAAACAACTTCCTGAAAATATATCCGCCCTACTTTTTATCTGGATACATATTCCTTTATTTACTGTGGTTTTATGGGTTGAGCATCTAGCGATAGCCGATAATTTTCGTACTGGTGTTGCTATTTTTGCCGTTATACACGTTGGGTTGCATGGGCTTTTACACCATCACCCTGCCAATGCCTTTAAAAATCTTTCTTCATGGCTTCTGATATTACTAACAGGATTTTTGGGAGCGATTTATCTTGTTTTGCGCTTCTTTGACTGTATAGATTGTATAAATTCAACATTATTAGGCTAACAAGACCGTTTAGCATAAATCTTTGTCCGATTTGAGAATGCTACAACATCGATTTTCGCTGTATTGTGAAAGTGCTTTTATGCAATTGTAATTACGAAGGAGAAAATAATGAAAAGTATAATCACAGTTTTTATCGCCGTTTTAATGTTGCCATCTTTAGCATTCGCTAATGAACTCTCTAATATCGAACCTTGCGATGATTTTGGAATCGGTCCTGGAGAAGGGTGTGGGCCAGACGACGATGATGATGATGGTGGTGGTCCGGTGATAACTGAAGCTACATTTTGTTGTGTCCGCACTACAGGTATATCACATGATCGAACAACTTATGACGGTTGCGAGTCCAAACCTCTTTTTGGATCTTGTTCTGATGGAAGATCACTTCAAGTTGGGGCAACTGACTACGTCTTCGATACATTATTAAAGACGCTAACCGTTATCCATAAATAAAATCCATTCTGCCACTCAGACAATACTGGATTAAAGGGTATTGTCTGTATTCATTTATCAATGATGCTATCCAATAGATTTTAGTTTCTCTTTCACTAAATCAAAACGATAAAAAACCTCTTTAAAAGGCTGGTAATAAATATCAACTAAGCTTTGATGCGACTGGAAATCTTTTTTTGAAATCCCAAAATCAAAATTTCTCTCTTTTTCAGCCGTGACAAGACTTCCAGCCCAACGATCCCAAACCGCTAAAAATGTACCAAAATTTTTATCGAAGTGTTTGGGTAAAAGACTATGATGAACTTGATGCTGAGCCGGACTTATAAACCACTTTTCTATTGTTGGACCAAAACGAAGCCAAATATGCGAATGGCGCAGGTTTGAACCCAAAATATTAAAAGCAAAAGTAAACATGTTCGCGCCAATAATATCCAGCATTTGAATTTGGGTGCCAAATAAATAGTAACTGACTCCTACCACAAAGCCTTGCGTCATGGTCATACGCCAGGCATAGAGTAAGTTTTCTACAGGATGTGAGCGATAAATTGTCATGGGTGTTAATACTTCAGCCGAGTGATGCACTTTATGAAAACACCACAGCCAAGGGATTTTATGTAGCATGTAATGCAATAAGAAACGGGTTAAATCATCACAAATAAATAAGGCTAATGTAAAGATGATAGTAATGACCACAGGATCAAGAATGATGGGATGAGTAGTTCCGAATAAAAATTCTAAACAATGAATAATTGATAACGCGACCATTGGCATAGTCAACAAAAAAGGGGCAATAAAAATAGCCTTAGCAATTTTATTGACAATAAACATTTTGTAATCGAGGCGCGCTGATGCATTCCACCAAACATCGTGAGGTAACAAGAATTTTAAGAAAGATTGCTGAGGCTGCTTTTTCTTTACCGAAATAAAAAAGACAATGAAGGCTAAAAATACCGCACTGAGAAGATAGCCCCAAAAAATGCGCTTGTTAGGGTCAACAGGATAGGTTGCAAGCGATACCACCTGTTGTCCGAGTTCTTGAAAATACTCCAACAAGCTCTCCTCCGTCTATCGATAAAGATTAAAATTGATATTTAATACCAGCAAAGGCTTGTCGTGTTTTGCTTGGTCTAGCGCCAAAAGGACGACGAGAAACAATGTCTTGTGTATCCGTTAAGTTTTCAATGCTACCGTAAACATTCCAATGTTTGTTTAACGAGTAGTTAGCGGTCAAATCCAACATCCAATGCGCTTCTGTTGTTAAGCCATCAAAAGGGGTCTCCGTTACACCGGCTGTTTCTTGCATTTCATCAACAAAAGCAGCACTCACTTCAAGCAACCAGTTCTCTTGTTGCAAACCTATGTTAAAAGTCAATTGGTTTTCAGGAACATAAGGAAGCTCATCACCTTCTTGCACATTGCCCCATTGGCTGAAATTCGATTGGAAACTTGTTTGAAACTCAGTTTGCGTCAAGGTGTAACTCATTGACATGGGAAGTTGTAAGGATTCGGTAAGGAATACTGTGTGATTTAAAAGGGCTTCTAGGCCGTAAATATGTACTTCTCCACCATTAAATTCTCTATCGACATCATCGACACACCCCGCTGAGAAAGTACAAATCCCCAATAAGTTTTCATAATCATTGAAGAAACCCATAACTTCACCTTGTGTTTCTCCCATTACAAATCGCAGCCCTAATTCATAATTTAACGAATTTTCAGGATCTACATCCGCTTGACCCGGTTTATTAGGTACAAAACCTTTGTTAACACCCGCTAAAACCCCTAACGCATCATTCAATTGATAAAACACTCCTATACCGGGTAACAGGACTTCATCCGATCCTGTTGCCAAGGGTGTTCCTGCGAGAATGTTGGTTGATTCTGAATCGATGAATTCACCCCGCAAACCTAGAGTTACGGTTAATGATTCAAACGCCATGGCATTCTGCAAAAAAACGGCAAGACTTTCAGCGTAATCGCGATTTTGTAAAACCGTTCGCGTGTTATTTCCGTCAGCAACGAGCAAACGGCTACGCATTAAAAAACCATCTTCGGTATGGTTTCTTTCAATTTCGTCTTCATGTAATCGTAAGCCGATCTGCCAATCGTGATCGATATCAAACCAATCCGCGCTACCTGACAGTTTAAAATCCATACCTTGCGTATAAAAATCACGATCATTTGTGCCGATTAACAAGGTTTCTGCACTGCTGCTCGTATCGGTTTCACCGATTAACACGCTATAAAAAACACTGTTCAAACCAGAATCTGGTTCTGCCAATATGGTTTGTAAAGTTCGATTGGTATTGAAACGATTTAATTTTTCCCAAGCACGAGTGAATTCACTTCGATAAAATTTGCTTGATAACGTTAGGCCGTTGTTGAAATCAATAAAATGTGTTAGTTGATATTGTTGACGATCCCAGTCCATATTATCGCGCTGACTCGCAGCATATCGCCGATTTGGTGTGTCTTCAAAATCGTCATCTGTTAAGCCAAGATAGGTTTCATCAGAATTTTCATCAACATAAGCCAGTTTAAGTTCGAGCGACTGGTAATAAGTTGCGTCTTCATGCGTGTTCCAACGAAACTTACCCATAAAATCGTTTTTATCAAAGCCTGTGTCACCGAAAGGTTCAAGATCTTTAAATCCATCCGTTTGTACGTGAACCCCTTCGATAAGCCAACCAAACTGTTCCGTCACATCACCATAATAAACATGAGACTTGAAAAACGTATCTTCGCCAATACCCAGATCAATCATAGCTTCTTGGATTTCCGGAATGCTGCGTGATACCAAATTTATAGCGCCACCTACAGTATTCGGGCCGTGTTGAATAGATGCCGGCCCTTTTAGAACTTCCACACCCACCATTCTTGTCATTAATGGCATATAGTAAGCCGATGGTGCGGCATACGCAGCTGGTGCAATCAAAATGCCATCTTCCATTAAAACAATTTTTTGACTACGTTCCGCCGCAGCTCCACGAATGCCAATATTGGGTCGTAGGCCATATCCATCTTCGTCACGAAAATAAACGCCAGGAACTTTACGCAGAATACGTTGCAAATCATTATATTCATACTTTTCTAACTCATCTTCATAAATAACAAAAGCAGAACCTGGCTCAGTTGGCAGCACATTTCGAGAACCGATGATGTAAATAGTTTCATCTTGATGGTTTTTTTTAGAGCTTGGGTCAGTACCCATCTCTTCTGCATTCGAAACATTCCCCACAAAAGTCAATGAAAAAAAGACTAACCAGTTTCTAGAGTTATTTATTCGATTCATGATGGCTCTCAATACCTGAATGTTAAGAAGAAAACGGTTATGAATGTTTTTTTAATCATTATCACCCGCTGCCGTTGCAGGCAACTCCAAACCTAATTGATTAATGAAATCGGTTTTTAATTGATCGGTTACTGTTTTAATATCGTCATGAATCTGTTCAACCTGAGCTTGCGACGTTGTTAACGCATCAAATAAATTTCCCTCAACATTATTAGTTGATGCAATGGCCTTAGCAATGTCTTGAGCAATGGTTGATGCCAGAGTCTCACCATCCAAAGCAATCAAGTAATCGTCAAACCCAACACCTTCTTCAGTTGCACTCGCCGTATTCCCTAAAAAAATTTCTTGTAAAGCTTGAAGATTAGCAAGAATTTGTTCTTTTGAAGTCTTAGCGAATTGAGATTCTAGATCCTGGGTGCAAATTGCTCCGCTACAACTGTTGGCAGCAATACCAATAGCTTTTGCTAGCTTCTCATCTTTCAAAACGGTATCAGAATAAAATAAGGCGTCTGAAATAGCATTGATAGCGACTTTTTCTGTTGCAAAAGCACTATCTGCTGAACCTGCATTAATAAATTGATTCACACCATTGGGATCCCAGGCTGCAACTAAGGCATTGGCATCCGTATTGAGTTTTTTAGCAACCTCTTCAGCATAATTACACCTCAATGCTATTCTTTCTGCGTCAGTGCGTACATTCCAGTTATCATCACTCGTGACTGTGACTTGATCTGGACAAGAATGGGTAAGTACCCTATTGAACAGTAAATATTCAAGCGTGTCTAAACCTAAACGATTCGGCTCCGTTAAATTGATATCGAAAGCACTGCCATTGCTGAGGACATTATTTTCGAAATTAATGACATGTTGATCTACCGCGCAAGTACTGACAACGGGATAGGAGTAAAAACGATTACGTAATTCACTGTCATTTGCAATGAGAGGCCCCACTTGCATCAGTTCTATTTTCTGATAGTCAAGCATCGCCGTTTGCCATTTTATTCTTGCATCATCTAAGAGAGCAGTTTCTTCTGCTCCACCTAAACCCGCACAATAGTCAGTGACAGAGATTGACAAATCATTAGAAGACGTAACAAATTTGGTGAAGGCTGGGGTAATTATTGACTGCACAATATTCGCCAACAATGCCGCTTTGCCATCAAAATTATCCTCGCCGATTACAGGTTGCTCTGCTGTAGGGGGTGGCGTGGTAGCGGGTTCAGGTGTTCCATCACCTCCTCCACCACCACCACACCCCATGAGAACAGTAAAAGCGACAGTGGTTACAAGAGATTTACAAAGAAAATTTGATGATTGACTAACTTGCATTATCATTCCTCAAGCAAAAACTATTTTTAAAATCATTTGTGCCATTAGGTTTTTCGGTGAAACGAAAACCGCTGTTCTCTTTTAAAGTCAATTACCAACCATTTTCTCCATTTTCATCACCAACGTTTGAAGGATCTATTGCATAAACTTCTGCAAACTTAGCGCGAGCGGCTAACAGATTGTCAACAAAAGCATCTCTATCTGCTTGAGGTGCGTTTGACAATACGGGCTGAGTGCCTATTTGATCATGGATCACAGCAAACTCTTCTTTTGTCAATTTCATAAATGGATTAAATTGCAAACCTAAAGCAAATCCTTTAAGTTCTGACCAATGTTTGGCGTAGTCTGCAAACGATTCTTCAGGTGTACCAAACTTACGAATATCTTGAAGGCTATCATTGATATAATGAACAATGGTAGCCACAATCACCATCTCCCAGTTGTTTATAACGATGTTCCGTTGTGCTACTAAATCCGCAAGTTGTTCTTCTGTTAAGCTACTTTCAGCATGAGAGATAATGGCTCGTCCTGTCAAAAATGCCTCTAAAATAACTTTTGTAAAATCCGTTGTAGCCGTGTCGCTTGAGCCTAAATCGCGTTTTGCTGAATTAACAGAATTTCCGAAGTTATATTCGTAGAGAAAATTAATTGCACCGTCACCATCGGTATCATTCACCCCTTGAAAATCAGCTCGTCCACCTCGGCTTGCTATTTCTTCATCGGTGTACTCAGCTTGATTTATCGCTGCTCCGTAATAGCCAAAACCTTCGTCCCACTGATGCTCTAACGCCGTGTATGATTTGCCTTCAACCAAAGTCGTGTGATCACTTAACAAACCTTTGCCATCAACGTCGTTATCCAAGTAATCATCAGCCGCCTGTGAAAAAGCAACGGAACCGAGTAAAAATTTCTGTATAAGTTGTTTTAAATCGCGACCATTGGTACTTACGTAAACTGAAGAAATTGCATTACCCAATGGATCTTGTCTGACAGTGCCGCCAACTGCATCAAGGACATTATCTGCAAGCTCTGAAAAAAAGATATCAACCAAACCTTCTGGGGTAACAGCACTACCTTCTGTTGTTGTCCAACCGATTAAACCAGCAGACCAATCTTCCGTTTGCCCAACTTCATCATTACCAGCAATTTTTTCTCGAAGATCTTTATCAGTTGATATATCACCGTATGAAGCTTGTAGACTGTTTGGCGTGGTTGAAGTACGAATGGCTACTGTAGAATCGCCTTTAGTTTTAAAACGAAAATAGAAATCAAAGTTTTCTATGATGTTTTCTTTCGTGGCTGCAACAAAGTCATTGTTATCGATTGCTTCTTGTAAACCTATATTGATGTAACTGTTAAGGTCGTTAATTAAAATATGTCGAATTGTTTGGCCAGAATAAGATACGCTGCTAGCATTAGCATCCCCACGACTCGCAAATTCATATTGTGTAGGCACAACAAGTTCTGGCGGTGTTGATGGTAATGGTACTGGTGTAGGGACAACGACAACATTATCGTCGTCATCGTCACAACCTGTTAAGTTTAAAGTTACAAAAAGTATGCTAGCTACCGACAGACTTTGAATTGATTTCATGACACTTATCCAACTGAAAATTGTATAACGATACATTGTGATGCTTTATTTAAAACAAAACATACACGATTAAGTGCGCATATTTATAGCAATGAAAAAAATGAGAATCAATATCATTAACTTTATTGTTTTTTG
>JBCCZV010000110.1:0-13067 GCA_039187085.1 Pseudomonadota bacterium | reverse complement strand
TTATTTTGATTTTGCAGAGAATGAAATTTATTTAGAAAAGATCATTCTTTATGCTTAGTCATTGAAAAAAACCCTTAGATTCCTATTAGTTCTATGGTATTTGCTAAAAAAAAACAGTAATGATTTTGTATTGATTACTAACAAAAAACTCATATAACATCATCATCCACATGGCATTAAGAAAATAGTAAAAGTCATGTGGTACAAATACTATGAATCAATCATTATCATCACTCCACATAATACTTTGTACCAATGTCTTTTAAAACATGGAATCTGAGGTGTAGACATGATGAAAAGCAGCACTGTGTATGATTTGTTTAATCAACGTATTCAAGATTTAAAAACTAGCCATGAAAATCGGCTGGAAATAGACTTAATTGAAAAATATAAATCCTGTGAGCTAGAAAAAATTATTGATGACATGAAAAGCCAGATGCGTTTTTCCAATAAAGTGTTACAAAATCCTCAATATTATTCGGAAGAAGCAACTTTGTCGGCTAAAGAAAATATTAATGTCATTCACAAAATAGTAACGGCTCTACTGGATAATAAACAATTTAATAGGGCAATCTTTACCAATTTAAACCAACCAAACGACCAAAGTGATGATTATACAGCAGCGACCAATCGGACAATAAATTAGTCCTACACGATTGTTAGATTTGCAAACACAAGGTGTATTGCAGCGTTTTGTCATAAGGCACAGAAATAGCCTGTGATGATGGAGGTGTATCATAGCCTTCGTCACCATGTGTTGAGCGCATTCTGCCTGTATTGACTAAACCGTCATCCAGTTGTTCGTCGAGTGCTATGGCAGAATAACCGGGCACTTGTGACATGCAGATTTTGAGCCCACTAAGCCCACCGGCAATCACAGCGTTAGTGATTCCCACAGAACCCCCAAACGCATTTCTCGGTAGCGCATCATCGAACTTCAACGACGGATCGCCATTGAGAAAGCCCGCGGCTCTCAAATGCTGCCAGAAACTACTGTTTTCTCCATAGCCAGTGAAGGTTTGTTGCAGGTTAGTCGAAAGTCGACCGTTATTGTTACCCGCCAAAGTGATTTGAGACCAACGCTCACCCCGCGATTGTAGAGTATTCAAATCACCATCGTCGCCGGGTATGCGATTGAAACGATCTTGATAAGCGTAAAAAGCTGTGCTCGTTTTTTCAAATTGCTCAATCGCATTGTCTAGCTTGGAAGATTCAAGCACTTGAGAGCCTTTAAGCACTCCCCCGAGTAGTAGTCCGATAATGACTGAAGCTAAAATAATCTCAACCAGGGAAAAACCTTGCTGATAGTTAACCGTTTTTCGCATCACCCCACGCCCTTGCCCTGATGACTTAAATCAGGTGAGAATTTGTTCGAAATTTTCAAATCAAACAATTTTGGATGATTACAAGATGTTATCTCAATCGAATGAAGACGAAAGCGAACAAAATATAGACAAGTGGGAGAGTGGTCACCAACATTTCACTAATAGAGTATTGAATGAAATGTTGGGTTGGGAAGTGATGGGAGGCTTTATCGCATTAATGGCTAAGCATCGAAGATTTCATTTTCTTCATAGCATTATTTTCAAGTTGGCGAATGCGCTCAGCAGACACACCATACTTAGCGGCTAAATCTTGTAACGTCGCTTTTTCTTCACTTAACCAGCGTTGTTGAAGGATATCTTGGCTACGCTCATCAAGCTTCGATAGTGCTAAGTGAAGCTTATTTTCATGGTGTTGCTTCCAGTTTTCTTCTTCGTAATTAGCCGCTGGGTCGAAGCGTGTATCTTCAAGATAGTTAGCAGGTGCTAATGCACTGGATTCATCGTCATCGGAAGCAGAAGCATCAAATGACGCGTCACGAGAATTGAGGCGGCCTTCCATCAACCTGACTTCATTAGGCGTTACACCCAGATCTTTAGCGACAGCATTCACTTCGTCGTTTGAAAACCAACCTAAGCGTCGCTTTTGCGAGCGTAAATTAAAGAAGAGTTTGCGCTGGGCTTTCGTCGTGGCGACTTTTACAATTCGCCAATTTCTGAGCACAAATTCATGAATTTCTGCTTTAATCCAGTGAACAGCAAAAGAAACTAAGCGCACACCGACTTCAGGTTTAAAGCGTTTAACCGCTTTCATCAGGCCAACATTACCTTCTTGAATTAAGTCTGCTTCGTTTAAACCATAACCTGAATAGCTACGAGCGATGTGAACAACAAAACGCAAGTGAGAAATAATGAGTTGACGAGCAGCATCAAGATCACCGTCGTCTTGGAAGCGTGTGGCTAACTCTCGCTCTTCTTCAGCGCTTAGAACACTAATGCCATTAACGACTTGGATATAGGCATCAATACTTCCTTGAGGTACTGCAAGGGCCATATTTTGTAAATTGTGGCTCATGATAGCTCCAGGGTTAGGAATAAGTCTTGTTGAATACTAGCACTCTCGTTTCGAGACTGCCAATGCTTTTAGCAGTCTTATTAGCAGACTGCCAATTGTCGCAAAAGTTCCACAAGTGTTGATTACGATGTGATGGTTTAGATGAGGTCTTACGTTGCTAAACACGATAAGGATGATCGTAAAATCAAACGGTTATTGCGGCTCAATTTCTTTTAGGTGTTTTACAACCGATACCCAAGAACCCAAAAGCCCAAGCCCGATGCCACTTGAACAAAGAAACACGACGTCTCTAACTGACATACCTGACAGTGAGTATTGACTGTTGTAGAGAGCCGCTAAGTTTTGAACAGGCGTTTGAATCCAGTTGATGGAAAATGAAACAACCAACCAAGCAAACACCGCTGCAGAAAAGCCGTACAAAATACCAGTGTATAAAAAGGGACGTTGTATAAAACTGTTGGTGGCTCCAACGAGCTTAATGATTTCGATCTCTTCTTTACGGTTTTGTACCGCAAGACGAATGGTGTTACCCACAATCAGTACGACAGCTAAACCAAATAAAATACCGAGAATCTCACTGGTTTGTTCAGCCACATCTAACATGGCATGAAAGCGACGTAACCATTCCAAGTCCAGTTGGGCCATTTCAACCTCAGGGATCTTTTGAAGTGAGTCAACCAAGAAGGCGGCTTCGCGAGGAGAGTTGAATCGGGATGAAGGCACCACTTCGATAACGCCAGGCAATGGGTTTTCATCAAGAAAAGCGAGTGCTTCACCGAAGCCAGATTCTTCACGAAAAGACGCTAAAGACTCTTCAGGACTAAAATAACTCACGTCAGAAACTTCTTTACGAGTACGTAATTCGCCCATTAATGATTCAATCGATTGAGGTGACGTGTTGCGGTATAGGTATAAAGACAATTTGGCGTTGCCATCCCAGCCTTGGGTTAATTGTTGTGAGTTTTTTAACAAAACATGAAAACCACTGGGTAAAGCCATGGCAATACCCAAAACCATCACGGTCATCAATGTTGATAGTGGATTTTTAATTAAACCTCGGTAACTGCTTTTGAAATCAGCGATGTGATTACGCAGATACATGGACAAGCGTGAGGAGAAGTCAGCAGCATGAACTCTAGCGCCTGGCTCTTTATTAATCATAAGATAGATAACTCCTCGATTTACATGCCATCGCTGATGATAGTACCGTCTTTTAGCGTGATAGTGCGAAACTTCATTTTGGCAATCAAACTTAAATCATGGCTGGCGACTAATAGACTCACACCGACTAGGTTGAACTGCTCGAAAAGGCTAAAAATTTCTGAAGAGAGTTGGGGATCGAGATTTCCAGTTGGCTCATCAGCCAAAACGATGGGGGGTTTGTTAACAATAGCACGAGCAATGCCAACGCGTTGTTGCTCTCCGCCGGAGAGCATAATGGGATAAAGTTTTTCTTTACTGAGCAAGCCTACCTTGTCCAGCGCTGCTCTTACGCGTCGACCGATTTCCCGATGAGGGAACCCTGTGATGATAAGGGGTAAAGCAACATTGTCATAGACTGTTCGTTCAAATAAAAGACGATGATCTTGAAAAATCATGCCGATTTTGCGGCGAACGTAAGGAATTTGCCGTGATTTTGTGTCGGTTAAGTTTTGTCCATCAATCACCACATGACCACGTGATGGACGTTCCATCATGCTGATCAGTTTCAGTAAGGTAGATTTGCCTGCGCCAGAGTGACCGGTAAGAAACGCTAACTCCCCTTGTTGTAAATGAAAGGAGATGTTTTTTAAAGCTTCATGGCCATTATCATAGCGTTTAAAGACGTTCGTAAATTCGATCATAAGTGTTTGTTATAGAGATTAGGGGCTCTCTTCACGATTTTCTGCGGTGAATAACGCATCAATAAATTCATCAGCCATAAAGGGGCGTAAATCATCAATGCCCTCGCCAACGCCGATAAAGCGCAGGGGTAAAGCAAATTTTTTAGCGAGGGCGAAGAGAACACCGCCTTTAGCTGTACCGTCGAGCTTGGTTAATACCAGCCCTGTTAATTTGACGGCTTGACTAAATTGTTCCGCTTGATTGAGTGCATTTTGTCCTGTGCCAGCATCAAGTACCAATAAGGTTTCGTGAGGCGCTTGGTCATCAATTTTTTGGATAACGCGTTTAACTTTCGCCAGCTCTTGCATCAGATTCGATTTATTATGCAAGCGCCCCGCTGTATCTGCAATAAGGACGTCCACGCCTCGGGATTTTGCCGATTGTACTGCATCAAAAATTACTGAAGCACTGTCTGCTCCCGTATGTTGAGCGATGACAGGTATTTGGTTGCGTTCTCCCCAAACTTGCAGCTGCTCTACAGCCGCTGCGCGGAAAGTATCGCCAGCAGCTAACATAACGGACTTGCCATTGGCTTGTAGTTTTTTGGCCAATTTACCGATAGTGGTGGTTTTTCCAACACCATTAACGCCGACCACCAAAATAACAAAAGGAGACTGGGAAGCGTTGATTTCGAGGGGAGCCTCGGCAACCTGTACCATGTCATGTAATACTTTGCGCAAGGCGGCCATGAGGGCTTCAGCATCTTTTAACTCATTGCGCTTTAACTGATGAGTGAGCACACTAATGATTTCTTGGGTGGCCTCAACACCGACGTCCGCCATCAACAACTGTGTTTCTATCTCTTCTAAGAGATCATCATCAATGCTCTTTTTTCCGAGTAAAAGATCAGCAATGCCTTGCGTGAATTGACTACGTGTGCGCGATAACCCTGCTTTTAAACGCGAGAAAAAGCCTTTGGGTGCGGGCTTCTCACGAGGTGTACTTACCGTGCTAGTAGTCATTGACGTTTTTGTTGTTTCGGCAGATGTTGTGTCGACTTCATCTTGCAGCGATACTGTTTGCTCTGGCTCTGGCTCTGGCTCTGGCTCTGGCTCTGGCTCTGGCTGTTGCGCTAGTGGTGACTCGGGCTCGGGTATTGTTTGTTGCGCGGGCGGCTCGGCAGACTCCGCAGATGGCTCAACAGATGAGTCAAGGGTAGAGGGTAATTCGTGATGTGTTTCTTCCGATATTACGGAGGATTCCATAGCAGGAGTCGTCGTTTCAGGTAATTCAGAAGACACTTCATCATTGACGGTTTCCGATTTAACAGAGTGATCTGCTGATTTCTGCCCACCTCCAAGAAGCCAATTAATGAATCCACGTTTTTTCTTTTTCGGTGTGTCTGTCATTCTGCTAACTCAATCTGGGTAAGAGGCTCATGGCGATATCAACTCGTCAGTCTAAATGATTATTAACCGGCTGGCCATGTTTCGCGTTATACTATCACTTTTATGTAAGTGGGTTAATACTTTCATTTTACACTATGTCTAAAAAACCATCGCACTCAAATACTTTACGCATTATTGGTGGCCAGTGGAAAGGGCGTCGCCTACGTTTTCCCACCGTTCCTGGTTTACGACCAACACCTGATAGAGTTCGTGAAACACTTTTTAATTGGTTAATGTTTGATATACCTGGTGCACGCTGTTTGGATGGTTTTGCAGGTAGTGGAGCATTGGGCTTGGAGGCTTTGTCGAGAGGCGCAACGCATCTCGTTTTTATTGATACCTCTGAAAAAAGTGTGCAGGCCATTAAGCAGCATCTAGCGACATTAGCTTGTTTTAATGCGGATGTTATTCACACCAAAGCCGATAAATATTTAAAACATCAGCAAAAGCCTTTCGATATTGTGTTTCTTGATCCACCTTTTCGTAAAGGGTTATTGAAGCCGGTTTTGGATGCGCTATATACGCTAGAACGCGTCAAAATCTCAAGTAAAATCTACATCGAAGTGGAACAGGAATTTGATGAGCAAAGTCTACCGTCGTGGTTAGACGTTATCAAGAAAAAGCAAGCGGGTGATGTGAGCTACTTATTGGCCGAAGTCAATGCCACCGACAGCTCAATGTTCATCAAGACGTGAAGTATCTAACGTAGTGTTGCTCGGGTTAAGTCTTGCAAAGGTAAGTAAACATCATAGCGATGTTTTTTCATGGGTACCTGATAGTTAGGTTGAGTGTCGTCAAGGAAAGGGGCAGCGTTAGGGCGTTTTACGACAACTTTCACCCTGGCTTTTTTTCGTGCCAAATGCAGTAATCCTTGATTACCAAAATCTGGACCACACAGCTGTTGTATCCAGCGCATTTTTTTCTTGACTGCGGCTGATTTTTCTTTGCTGGGAAACATAGGATCGAGATATATGATATCGATAGTAGGTGAGTTGTGATGGTCTGCTAAAAAATCTTGAGCTGAAGCATGGACCAAGGTCAAGGTTTCTTGGAGTGTCTCAAAACCGGGTTCGAGTGCCAAATTATATAGAGCATCTTCGAGTAAACAAGCGACAACTGGATGCCGTTCCACGGCAATCACTGTAAAACCCCACTGCGTCATGAGTACCGCATCAACTCCTGCTCCCGCCGTTAAATCGACAATAAGCCCTTGTGGGTTTTTTTTTACATTGAGGGCTTGTCTCAGCCCCTCATTGGCAATGCGATCGGTGCGATAATGCAACGCTTTACTATCAAAGGCCAAAGATATATTGGCCTCACCATCATGGTATTCAAGACCTTGCGATTGATAAACAAAGTGAGAGCCAGCCGCTGAATCTGCGATTTTTAACCATGGAAATCGCTGAGTGAGATGCGAAACATGCTCTGGATTTCCATGATATAAGACAAGTGGGTACTCTTCGGCACCTGATAAAACAGAAATAATTTACTCCCAATAAAAAGGTGCACGTTTTTGAATGTAAGGTCCAATTTCATTCATGGTTTCAGAATCGTAAAGGCGACCATTTAGCATGACAGCATGTACTTTATCAGACTTACGTAAGTTTTCTAATGGGTTGTGATCCAAAATCACTAAATCTGCCAATTTGCCGGGGACTAGCGAACCAATGTGATTCTCCATTCCTAAATATTTTGCACCGTCAATGGTCGAAGCTTGAATCACTTCAAGGGGTGTCATGCCGCCTTGTTCAAACATCCACATTTCCCAGTGAGCCGCTAAACCTTCACGTTGGCCATGCGCACCTAATTGTACACCTACTCCAAGATCCTGTAATTCAGCAGCAATTTTTGCGACAGCAAAATGATTGTAGTCTTCTTCGGGGGCCATAACACGACGTACCGAACGTGCTTCTAAAATATGTGCTGGTACGTAGCGTGTTAACAAAGGGTGCTTCCACACTTCGGTGTGATGGTACCAATAATGTTCTCCCCAAATTCCACCGTAAGCCACGCCCATAGTTGGTGTATAACTGACTTTTGTTTGCTGCCAAAATTGACGGATATCCTCATAAATGTTGGCAACCGGTAAGGCGTGCTCGATTCCAGTATGGCCATCGGCAATCATGGTGAGGTTATGTTGCATCAAGGAACCGCCTTCCGGCAAAACCATCATTTTTTCCTCCCGAGCGGCGACTAATATCTGTTGACGCTGATCGCGACGGGGTTGGTTATAGCTTTTAACGGAAATAGCGCCTACAGCCTTCATACGTTTAATGTGGAAACGGGCATCTTCCAAACTGTCAACATTCGCGGTAAAAGGTGTTTTGGCACCGTATAAGATAGTACCTGTGGAAAATATTCGTGGAGCAACAATTTTGCCAGCAAGTTGCAATTCTCTTGCGGCAAATATCTCAAGTGTATCATTCGATGGGTCGTGTAATGTAGTAATACCAAAAGCGAGAGAAGCGAGATTAACCCAATTTTGCTGAGGAATAATTTGTTGGTTACCTTGAGAACCATGCCAATGCACGTCCACCAATCCAGGAATGATCGTTTTGCCAGAGAGGTTAATACGGTACGCGGTACTGGGCGCTTTTAACGCACTTTTTTTACCGACGGCTACAATTTTGTTGCCCCGAGTTATTATGGTGCCGTTTTCGATAACCTCATCACCATTCATAGTGATAATTCGCGCACCTTCTAACGCAAAATAGTTGTTGGGGTTATCAGCTTTGAAGTTTAACTTTACCGCGTATTCTTTAGATGCTTTCTTTTCAAAATCAGGTAAATCCTGTGTTAATCTTGGTAATTCTTTTTCGAAAAGTGTTGGGCCTAAAGACCAATATAAGCGTTGGCTGTCACTTGACCAATGCAAATTGTCTCCCGCTTCTTTAGAAACTTTGTACGTGGGTAGTGCATTATGGTTAGCGCCAAGTTCGATAGCTTGGTTGGTCGGAGTGATAGGTGAAAGATAAACACTAAAGCCATTGATGTAGCTTAGCCATTTGCCATCGGGTGATAATTTAAATTCTGTGCCAAAAGGTGATTTTGCAATAACGCGGGTTTGGCGTGTGGTCAAGTCCATCCGTTTCAATTGCAGCCAATGTTGTGCTTTTTCCCAATGGGATTGTGAATAATACAAAGCTTGATCGCTAGCAAAGGTGGGTGCAAAACCTTGTTTGCTGATGAGTTCAGGAGCGCTACTCTCGCCGCTAAGTGGAATACGATAGAGCCCTAATTTTTGATTATATTTAGGGGCAGTTAACGCACTATTACGTATAGCGCGATAGTAAACCCACTTGCCAGCCGGGTCGATAACAGGCTCGATATAATGACCGGGTTTTTGAGTTAACTTTCTGGGAGTGCCGCCAGAGGCTGAGACCAAGTAGATAGACCCCAAATTTTGATCATTCCAAGTCGTGTAGACAATATAGCGACTATCATTCGAAAATGTTGGATACATTTCAAAATTACTGTGTTGTTTGGTAAGGCGGCGAGCCTCTCCTGCGTTGGTATCTTGAATATAGAGCTTGCCTAACGCTTGAAATACCATGCGTTTTTTATTCGGTGACATGGTTAGCCAACGCGGCATTTTAACCGAGTAATTTGGAGACCATACTTCCACCGGAAATCGTAAAGCTTCTGCCACTTTTTTGGTATGGTTAACGGTGAAGGGTATCTCGTCAACTTTGAGTGATTGAACATTAATACGCTGTATTTTTCCTTTAGCCCAAAAAATGATATTGCGGCTGTCTGGTGTCCAGTCCATATTGCTGTAAACACCATGGATAGCCCAGGTTTCTTGCATGTCACGATCTAGTTCATCATAAATCGGGTATTCTTCGGAAGTTTCCAGGTTTTTAAGAAAGAGTGCCGTTTTATCACGGATACGACGTACAAAGGCCAAATACTGTCCATTAGGTGAAGGAGAAGGACGAACAGCTCCACCCGAACCTGAAATGATGGTATCAACATCTCCGGTAATGCGGTTAACAGCTTTGATTTCGTAGATTTGCGAGTTGCTATTTTTGCTGTATTCAAAGTACTGACCTGGTGTTGTATCTTGGCTGTAATAGACGCTTTCGCCGTCGGCAGAAAAAATTGGTTCCCCGAGATCTTTTTGGTCATTCGGTCTTTTAATTAATTGTACGCCTTTGCCGCCATTAATGTGGTAAAGCCATATTTCTCCTGCCCCTAAAGAACGTGTGCCCGTGTAGTGTTTTCTCGCCACTAAAAATTGGCTGTCCGGTGACCAGCTCGCATTATTGAGAAGACGAAACTTTTCATTCGTTATGGCTTTGGCGGTTGTGCCATCTGCATTCATTACCCAAATGTTATCTCCCCCTTCAGCATCAGATGTAAAGGCGATTTTTGTACCATCGGGGCTGTAACGTGGTTGCATTTCCCAGGCTAAAGATTGCGTAAGCGGTTTGGCTAATCCTCCATTGATTGGAAGTTCGTATAGATCACCCAGCATATCAAACACAATACGTTTCCCACTGGGGTGTACGCTAAGATTTAGCCAAGTACCCTCTTGGGTTTTTATGGGGATATTTTGTGTAGACAGATTAGGAGTATTGACGTCCCATTTTGATGTTTTGTCTTCTGAGTAACTGCTCGAAATATTGAATAGCATCAAAAATACAGACAAAAAGATAACAACGAAAAACTTCATTATATTTCCTCAGCTAGGTGATGGAATAGCGATAAAAGTAAGCGTCTAACTTTGAAATCAGCACAGCAGTGAACATATCTACGATAAGTGAAAGTAATTTTCAAGATGAACTCGCTTTGAGTCATAAAAAGTCGCACGAATAAATCGTTCTTTTTTGATAATGGAATGATCGCTATTTGATTTTTGTGAATAAAGAAGGCGTGGTTTGCAGTGAAAGATAAAATGATTGTGAAAAGCTATTCACCTCTATAATCTGGGGTTTCTTTCAGAAACCCCTTAAATATTGTACAAGAATCGATTTATTGGCTTTTGTTGGCCATGTATTCGACGGCAACTTTGATTTCTTCGTCAGTACAATCGCCACAAGTGCCTCTCGCAGGCATCGCATTTTTGCCGGCAATGGCAGAAGCCGTTAAGTCATCAATACCTCTAGCAAGCAAAGGCTGCCATGCTGCAACGTCACCGATTTTAGGGGCACCAGCCGCGCCAGTTGAGTGGCATGCCATACAAAAACCATTGTAAACGGTATCTCCACTACGAGGCCCTGTTGCAACTTCAGGCGCTGGGGCAGCTGCTGCCGGTAAATCGTCACCTTCGCGGTAGACTTTACCCACAGGCATGGTGCGCTTTTTAATTTCTTCTTCACTTAAATGTGTGGCACTTAAATCAGTTACAAAAGCTGACATTACACCAGCAACGGCTAAAACTGCCAAGATTTTACTCAATTTATCCACCGAAAACTCCTCGATATGGCCAAAAGCATCCGCAAATGCAGCTTATGCTGAAACTACTATCACGTCGATTATAACCCTTTCAGCGAATCTTAGAAACACTTGGCGGTAATTTGAAATAAATTGAGCGTTCAAAAAATAAAAGAGCCTTGTAATGATTTGGCGGCATTTTGTTGTACCAACTAAACTTCAGTGTGTAAGAACAAAGTGGGTTATCGATGTTATTCAGCGATTTAATCAATAGGTTGACAGTAAAACGCAATCAGGAGCTGACTTTGGGAATCAGTATCGAGTCTCACGCTTTAGCCATTTCTCTTGTCAAGCACATACAAGGAAATGCTCCGTATCATCAATTCAGCACTTATCGTGCGATAAAAACAATGGATGAGATGCGATACGTGCTAAAAAGGCTGGTACGTGAATATCGACTACGAGGATGTTCTGCTCATCTGGTTTTACCGACCCATTGGTATAGAGTTTTTCAGGTGGTTAAACCCACAACTTTGGACGAGAATCTCCCCGTTGTTTTAATAAAGTCAGTTAGGCAATTTATTGATTTTCCTTTGACTCGTGCTTTACTGGATTATTATGAACTTCCTCCTCAATATGTGAAAAATTGCCGTGGGAAAATTAATGTGGTGTGTAGCAATTTGGAAAATGTGGAACCCATTACACAATGGATTCAACAAGCGGGACTGCGTTTGAAAGTTATCGATATTCCTGAATTAGCATGTAAAAACTTAATGGCTTTTTTTAGTTCAATAAGCATGAAAGAAGCGACTGGGTGGATGTATCACAACGAAAACAGGGTGATATTTGCTGTTTACGCCCAAAATCAACTCTTGTTAGTGCGTACACTGAGCCATATTCGTAACTTACAAGAAGTAACAGATAAAATTTCTGGAGAAAAAACAAAAAAGCAATTATTGCATGAATTAAGAAAAACACTAAATGATTGTCGAAACCAACTTATTAATATCAAAATTGGTGCTATTTATCTACAACCCTTGATCGTTGATGTGAGTGAACTTTGTGAGTTTTTGACAGAAAACTTATCGATAGCTGTTCGCTCTATTGACATCAACACTTTCTTTAACAATGTCGAACCTTTGAGTGCGCCTACTCAATATTCTTGTGTAAAGTCCTTAGCTATTGCTTGTCGTCAATATGGATAATATCAAACAAAATATAAACTTATACAATCATCGATT
This sequence comes from Pseudomonadota bacterium, assembly GCA_039187085.1. GTDB lineage: Bacteria > Pseudomonadota > Gammaproteobacteria > Enterobacterales > JBCCZV01 > JBCCZV01. The sequence continues at coordinate 781 of JBCCZV010000110.1, read as the reverse complement.
TACAGAAGAAGTGAATTGGAGTTTTAGGATTACATTAATCATTTTCATGATCAGTGTTTTTTTGGGTGTTATTTATTTCTGGCAACTTAAAAAAATGGAAAATCATGAACAATACAATATTAATGCGTTACAAAATAAAATTGATAAAATGACAGAAAAAATTACTCTGTATAATGCACAAACTGCTAAGCAAGCACCACTATTATCATACAGTAATGAGATTACCAGATTAGAGCAACAAGTTGACTATCACGAGGAGATTCTAGAGAAACTTAGAAAAATTATTAACGATTCACAAAAAGGTCAACATCAACAACTTTTATTAGCGATAAAAAATCATGCTAGAGAGGAAGTTAAACTCACCAAAATTAACATTAAAAAGAATTGGGTTTTGGTTCAAGGCTATGCCCCTACAACAGAAGATATTATTCAATGGGTTAGCAGTATTGAGCAAGTGACTGGTTTAGATGTTTTAAACTTTCCTTATTTAAATATTCAGCGTAAAACACATCAGCGTTTCGACTTTGTTCTCTCTAATCAAACTCTTAATGCTCAATAAACTACGCATGTTTTTCAATCCTCCTCAGTCATTCAATAAAATAGTGAATACATTAAGCTTAAGAGAAAAATATTTATTAATTATTACTTTATTTTTTTTAATGTTTGTGGCTATAGATTTTTCTCTATTTGAAAAAAAACGCAAAAATATCAATGCTTTAAAGCGTAATTATGAGTTGTTAAAGCAAGAGTTGCAATCCAAACAATTACAAATAACAGCAAT
>JBCCZV010000109.1:0-13112 GCA_039187085.1 Pseudomonadota bacterium | reverse complement strand
TTTTTTTATTTGATTTTTATTTTTTTTACCAAACAAATAAATGCATTAGAGTTTGAAAAAGTGATTTATCAGTTGGAACACCCAAGCAATGGAGATTTTTTAGCACTTAAAAAAGATAACGATAATATCAATCGCTTTATCATAAGTGGTTATAATTGGAAAAATCGGTGGTTAACATCAATAGCTATCGATCCAATGGATAATCAAATTAATGAGACACAAGCTATTACACTGAATTCGAGCTTACAATATTTTGATAAAGCACGCTTATATGGCTCTTCAGAAGAAACTATCGTGTTTTTAGGGAAATCGGGATTGTCTCAATTAAATTTAAAAACTTATGAAATTGAGCCGTTACTTAATACTTCTTCCTTATATAAAATCGCTTATCATAAGCGTTTATCCCATTTAGACTTTAGTATGGATATTAATGGAGACAACTTGTCTGATTTTTTGATCCCTGATTTTCAACAGCTGCATGTTTATATGCAAAAAAATAATGGAGAGTTCAAATATCAGAGTTTACCCGTTTTATCAACAACAGAAATACGCAGAAGTGGTGTTTCCTATTATCCTGAAAAACCTTATTTTTATGACGTGAATAGTGATAATCTTATTGATGTATTGTTTCACGTTGATGGAAAAGTCCTCGCGTTTTTACAAAATGAAGCATTGAGTTTTCAATCAGAACCTTTCATGATTTCTACGCCTATTCAATTGGCTAATAATTATGAAGCAGAAATTAAAAACGGTGAAGGACGCAACTTTGATGAATTAACGATAGAGGAGTTTAATCGATTTGAAGATCTGAATGCTGATGGTATTGTCGATTTGGTTACAGTAAAAACTGATTGGGAAGGTATCACTAATCAAGACGGCTATTTTAAAGCTTTTTTAGGAGCGATGGACTCAGGCAAGCTTATTTTTCAAGCACAACCCATTGCTAATATCCATGTCGGAGGTGGTCAATATGGTGCTGAATTTAAAGATATTAATAATGATGGCTTAAAAGATTTTTATTCTCCCAATATCGAGCTTGGCATAGGTTCGATTATTTCCGCGTTAATCACAGGTAGTACAGGTATGGACATTAATTTTTTCCCAATGTCAAATCAACATAAATATTCTGAAAAAGCTGACTTTAGTAAAGAAGCTAAAATTCGCTTTAGTTTGAAATCAGGTAATATCAGTATGCCTTCCGTATTGGTTGATGACTTTACTGGTGATGGGATTAGTGACTTATTGATTCAGTCTTCTACTTCTAAATTGAAGTTTTATCCGGGTCAAAAAGCTCGCTTATTTGCTAAGCGTAGTGAATCTACCATTAAAATAGATTTACCCAAAAACGGTCAAAATGTTGATACGATGGATTTTAATCATGATGGCAAAAAAGATTTGATAATAACGTTTAGTGGTGACGACAAAAAAGAATGGCAACAACAAGTTCACATTTATTTAACGAAGTGATTTTATAAAATAGAACCTATTGTTTACTTGATAACCACAGTTAACTTGACTTTGAATGTATTTTTAAGCCAAAAGCGAATCTCAAACAATGAATCCGCTTAACTAACTCAAAAACTCCCAAACAAGTTACGATGGTTAAAACAATGAGTAAAACGACTTCAATGCCAAGGACGAGATCGAACATTGAAAGCTGCTTAGCCAAAATGATGGTTACGGTTTGATGTAAAATATAAATGGGTAAAATCGCCTGATTGCAATAATCCAATATTCTGTTTGAAAAATTGAGATAAGCACCGCCATAACCAATAATGGTCATTAACCAAAGCCAAACATTAGTATATACGACGGTTTGAATAATAAGATGTTCAATCAAAATATCGTGATGATACGTCATCCAATTTTGCTGAATAGAAACTAACATACAATAACAACCTATTGCTGGTAATAGGAACCAACGACGAACAGCAATAATTTCATCCCAAAGCTTTTTATTTTTTGCTAACAAATAACCTAATATAAAAACCGTAAAATAAATGCTATGTAAATACCAGTCATTTAGCAAATCATGTGTTTTAGGAAATGATGGTTATTAAAAATAAACCAAATAAAGTCAACAGCATAATAGGAAAAAATCACTCACAGGTTATCTCCATGAAAAGATAACCTGTGAGTCAAGCTAGGATATTAAAAATATCTTATGCAGATTGTGTTTTTTGCTTATCTAAATACAAAGTATGATCATCAATAATTTCTGCGCTAATCAAAGGTCCTGCGCCTTCGATAAGCTCACGGCAGTCGATGCTTAAGTTTAATAAATGTAATTTCTTATCTTGTTGAATATACTTGTCACTCAAGGTTCTAATGGCGCGCATTGCTGAATGATCAGCAATTCGAGAGCGTTCAAAATCGATAATGACAATATGATGATCATCTTTGGGTTTAAATTCAGCCACAAATTCATCGACAGATGCAAAGAACAATGCGCCGTCTAATCGATAATAAGTATGCTCGTCATCGGTATGTTCTCGTGCAACTTTAACGTGCTTAGCATGGTGCCAAGCAAAAGCTAATGCCGAGACAATTACGCCTGCAACAACAGCAACGGCCAAGTCTGTTGCTACTGTGACGCTTGATACTAAAATCAACACAAAAGCATCAACACGTGGGATTTTATTAATAATACGGAAGCTACTCCATTCAAATGTACCCAGTACAACGATAAACATCACGCCAACTAATGCCGCAATAGGGATTTGTTCGATAAGAGGCGAAGCGACTAATATAAAAAGCAATAAACAAACGGCTGCTGTTATGCCCGATAAACGTCCTCTACCACCAGAGTTCACATTGATCATGCTCTGACCAATCATAGCGCAACCACCCATACCACTAAATAAGCCTGTGAAAAAGTTAGCGGCACCTTGGGCAAAACTTTCTTTACGGCCTTGTCCAACGGTTTCTGTGACTTCGTCAACTAATCGAAGCGTTAGCATGGACTCGATAAGACCAATTGTCGCTAAGATTAATGAATATGGAAAAATGATTTGAAGCGTTTCAAAAGTGAGTGGAACTTGAGGAATGTGAAATTCGGGGAAACCACCTTCAATAGAAGCGACATCGCCGACGGTGCGCGTATCCACAGAGAAAAATACTACAATAAGCGTAACAGTAATAATTGCAGCTAGTGACGAAGGAATCGCAGTCGTTAGCTTAGGCAAAAAATGAATAATAGCCATGGTCAGTAACACAAGCCCTATCATTATGCCCAGCTCGTTACCAGGCATCCAAGAAACATCAATAATACTCCCTTCAAAGGCACTTCCGCTTAACCAACCTGTATCGCCACCATCACTAAAATGACTGAGTTGTGCTAGGAATATAACGATAGCTAAACCATTGACAAAACCTAGCATAACAGGATGGGGTACCATCCGAATAAAGCGACCAACATTTAACCACCCACCAATTAACTGGATAATGCCCATCAGCACAACAGCAGCAAAAAGATATTCGATACCATGATCGGCCACTAAGGACACCATGACGACGGCCAAAGCCCCAGTGGCTCCTGAAATCATACCGGGGCGACCCCCAAAAACAGCTGTAATCAAGCCCACCATAAATGCCGCGTGTAAGCCAACGAGTGGTGCAACACCAGCAACAAAAGCAAAGGCAACAGCCTCAGGAACTAAGGCTAGAGCGACAGTTAGCCCAGATAAGACATCAGCTTTGACTGACGACACCTTATTGATTTTAAACTCGAACATCAGTTGCTCTCTGTATAATTAATTGAAAATATGTAAAAAATTGACGTATAGCCGGATTGAGAAGTCTCATCTATCAATTGATTTCTGAGGGAAGAGTCCCTATTTCTTCTGTCCCTTTGACAGAGCGCGCATTCTAGCTAATTTTATCGCTGCGCACAAATGACACTTTCATTCTAGACACTTTATTGAGAATCGGTTGGATGCTTGGCTTGTAATAAATCCATTTAAAGTTGAGTTTGGGAAGTGGCTCAGTGTGGGTTTGAAGCGTTATTGGAAGGTTTTACATAACGGAAGGTTAAATTGATGCGAGGTTCTAAAACTTTTTTTTGTTTAGGCACTTGATGTAACCAGTTGCGTTGGAAAGGCCCCTTCATGACTAATAAGGCTCCTTTTTCGAGGGCAAAACGCTGTTGTTGGTTTTCGTGGCGAGGGCGATTTTTCAATTTTATATCAAAAAAACGTGTGGTTCCAAAGGATACAGACGCAATGAAGGGATCGGTTCCTAATTCGGCTTCGTTATCTGAGTGCCAACCCATGGCATCATGGCCATTACGATAAAGGTTGCAAAGTACGCTATTAAAAGTTACAGGCAAATTAAAATAACGATTTATCTCCCGCATGATTGTTAAGCGTATGTTATTTAAGACGGGCAACCAAGGTAAAGGCGTGTGTTCAAGACCTGAATACTGATAGTTCACTTGAGGATCGCCGTACCAAGCGACTAAGCGCGGTACAGTCACTGGTTTACCAAACATCATTATAGTTTCTTCAGCCCAAGCAATTTCATTATAGATTTGTGAAAAATACAGCTGACTTTCCTCTTCAGAAAAACAGTTAGGTAGAATGCATACTTCGCCAGCTTCATCAATCAACGAAAGCCATTGTTTTTGATCATCATCGAATAAATTCACGACAAAGCTTTCTTCACTAACACTTCTGTTGTTGAATCTTTCATGCCTTCGCTAATAAAACCAAGTCGTTGACAAAACTCTAACATTTTCACATTTTCTCTTAATACACTACCTTCCATAATTTCGAGTTTTTGCGCACGTGCGCAATCTAATAGTTTTTCCATCAAACGTCTTCCTATACCTAAATGTTGCCAATCATCACCTATAGCAATAGCAAATTCGCAAGACTCGCCATCAGGATTAGTAACATAACGGGCTATGCCAATCGCTTCATGGTTATGCTCGGCGACCAAAGCCATTTCTTTGTCATAATCAATTTGTGTAAATCGAGCAACCATGGTTGGTGTGAGTTCTTTTATATTATACATAAACCGAAAATAACGAGATTCTTGTGATAAACTTTTGAAAAATTGCTTTTCAGTTTCGGCATCTTCTGTGCGCATGGGCCGTAGCAATACGCTTTGCCCATTTCTAAGTTGGGAAGTTTCCTCAATATAAGAAGGATAGGGGTGTATAGCGAGATGGCGATAACGTCCTTTGACTTTGTAACGAGAAATTGAACGTTGAGCAGCAATTCTGGTCCTTGCTTCAACAGCGATTGCCCCATTTTCATCAATAATAAGAGGATCAATTTCTAGACTTTGAATCTCAGGTACTTCACAAGCGAGCTCCGATATTCGCATTAAGATATCTATCAACGCATCGATTTTAGCGGGCGGTGACTGGGCATCACCTTGTAGGAAAGGCGCTATGTCAGAGCGATAAATCATATCTTTGGCAAGAATCACATTCAGAGGAGGTAAAGCGACCTCTCGAGATTGAATAAATTTAACTGTTGAGCCTCCAGCACCCAAATAAACCGTAGCACCAAAAACGGGATCATGAAAAATTCCCAAGCTAAGTTCACGTCCCTGAGTAGATGCGTACATGGCTTCTACTATCATGCCGTCGATTTTAGCATGGGGTTTGAAAGCCAGGGCATTTTTCACCAGAGCATGATAGGTTTGTATCAAAGCATCGCGGTTTGATATTCCTGTTCTTACACCACCAACTTCGGACTTCCTAGAAATATCGCTAGAGAAAATTTTCAAAGCAATAGGGTAACCAATGGTATTGGCATGATTTAACGCTTCATCAAGAGAATGTGCAACTCTTGAGCGTAAAGTAGGTATACCAAATAATGTGAGCATATGTAACGTCTCTTCGCGACTTAATTGTTTATGCCCAAGTTGTAATGATTGAGAGATGAGTGTTTGGACTTGTTTTACATCGATAGCTTGTCGGTTTTCGAGGGGAGGAGGCGTCTGCAAGAGCAGTTTTTGGTTACGAAAAAAACTCGTCAAATAGGAAAAGGCTGCCACTGCACCTTCAGGCGCGTAGAAAGTAGGAATACCTGCTTCTGTAAAGAGTTTTCGTGATTCCATCACATCATTTCCTCCCATCCAACAAGTTAATACGACTTTATCATTAAATTTTTTTGCAGAGTCAATGATGACTTGTGCGCAAGCTTCGGCATGTCCTAAAGCATGAGGTGTAAAAATCACTAAAATGCCGTGAGTATTGGGGTTGTTGGCGCATAGTTCAAAGGCCTCCTGATAGTGATCAGGAGTGGCTCGACTTTTTATATCAATGGGGTTAAAGCGAGACCAGGATTCTGGCAGCAGTGCGTCAAGCTGGGTAGTATCCTCTGAGGATAAAGGTGTTAGTGGAATGGAATAATCGCCAGCGCTATCACTTGCTATCACACCGGGACCTCCACCATTTGATAGGACTGTTAGGTTTTCACCTTGTAATTTTTTAGCGAGAGAAACCACCCTTGCTGCTACAAACATATCGTTAATGCGTTTGCCGCGAATTACCCCCGCCCGACGTAAAGATGAATCATAAACACTATCGGCTCCGACAAAAGCACCAGAATGACGTCGAGCAGCGATAGCTGTTTCAGAGTAACGACCAACCTTTAAAACGATTACAGGTTTTACGCGTGATGCAGCACGTAAACCGCTCATGAAAGAACGGGCATTTCTGATGCCTTCGACGTAAAGCAAAATGCTGCGTGTGCGCTCATCACTTTCTAAAAAATCAAGAATTTCTCCGAATTCGATATCTGGCGCATGTCCTGTAGAAATCACACGTGAAAAACCAATGTTTTGAGTTGCTGCCCAATCCAGTATTGCTGTACAAACAGCGCCTGATTGCGAGACTAAAGCAATTTCGCCCGAAGCGACTTTGCCTGGATAAAGGGATGCATTCATGCGATAAGCAGGAAAAATGACACCCAGTGAATTAGGGCCCAATAATCGTACGTTCTTTTTATATGCTTTTTTGGCAAGATGATTCTGCAATTTTTCGACATCTTCCTCGCTCTTACCGAGATCAACGGTTAACAGTACAGCGTGCCTCACGCCCAGTTTTGCACATTGATCAACAATGGCTGATAAAGTTCGAGCAGGTGTGGTAATAATTGCGGCATCAGGACGTTGTTGAGCTTCTTTCAGGGTTGCAAAGCAAGGACAACCTTGAATTTCTTTGTACTTAGGGTTGATAGCAATAATCGCATCTTTTTGAAACCCATGCGCAATCAGGTTGGCCATCACATGCGTGCCGAGTGAGTCGGGTTTATCGCTGGCACCAAAAATGGCAACACATTCGGGATTGAATAATGAACCTAAGTAGTGTTTGTTCATGCATAGACTCCAATTCGACACTTTATTATCGAGAGTCCATTGTGCAGCCTGGAGAAGGATTTGACAATATTCAAGCTTAAACAAGCTGTTAGTGGTTAAATCAAGGGCCTTAAAGGTGTTAATATGGTTGATTTGTTAATGAGTGATTGATTATTAGTATTTTGTCATCCATTTAACTAATGACTTACGTATTGTAGTGCTTAATTAGTCCTTGGCTTGAAACCAAAGTTAACATGAAATAAATGCCTTGTCGGTGAGATGCATTTTTTTCATATATATTTTCTAGATTACTCTATTGGAAAATATCATTAATAACTGTAGAGTCGACGACCTGGCCAAGTCTAAATTTATCGATTTTTAATTTTTGAGGAGATGTTGAGTGAAATCAAGAGCCGCTGTAGCCTGGGAAGCAGGTAAACCGCTAAGTATCGAAGAAGTTGACGTGGCTAAGCCTAAACAAGGTGAAGTACTGCTGAGAATGGTTGCCACAGGTGTTTGTCATACTGATGCTTACACGCTTTCCGGCGATGATCCAGAAGGGCTCTTTCCCGTGATATTAGGACATGAAGGTGGTGCTGTTGTTGAGGAAGTGGGTGAAGGTGTTACTTCAGTCAAAGTAGGGGACCATGTTATTCCTTTGTACACGCCTGAATGCGGAAAGTGTAAATTTTGTCTTTCGGGCAAAACGAATTTGTGCCAAGCCATCCGAGCCACACAGGGCCAGGGCGTCATGCCCGATGGAACCAGTCGATTCAGCCTCAATGGCAAGTCAATCTTTCACTACATGGGAACCTCAACCTTCTCAGAGTATACCGTGTTGCCAGAAATTGCTGTCGCTAAAATTAATCCCCAAGCCCCTTTAGATAAAGTGTGTTTACTGGGTTGTGGAGTGACGACTGGTATCGGTGCCGTTTTGAAAACCGCGAAAGTAACTCCAGGTTCTACAGTGGCCGTATTTGGCCTTGGTGGCATTGGTTTATCGGTTATTCAAGGGGCTGTTTTGGCTAAAGCAGAAAGAATTATTGCCATTGATATTAACGAAGATAAATTCGAAATGGCCAAACAATTAGGTGCGACGGACTGTGTGAATCCTAAATCTCTTAGCACACCTTTAGTTGAAGCTATCATTGATATGACGGATGGTGGGGTTGATTATTCCTTTGAGTGTATTGGCAATGTTGAAGTCATGAGAACGGCATTAGAATGCTGCCACAAAGGTTGGGGCGAGTCTGTGATTATTGGTGTCGCTGGTGCTGGCCAAGAAATTAGCACTAAACCCTTCCAACTTGTCACGGGTCGAGTATGGCGAGGCTCAGCTTTTGGTGGTGTCAAAGGACGTAGTGAGTTGCCGGAATATGTGGAGCGCTATATCAACGGAGAAATAAAAATAGATGAGTTTGTCACTCATACGATGCCATTAGAGGATATTAACAAAGCTCTTGATTTGATGCATAAAGGAGAAAGTATTCGTTCTGTTATTATGTTTTAATCTTAACACGCCAATATTTCTAAGGGTATAAAAATGAAGCTTTTGAGTCAAAACCGTGTGTTTGATGGTCAGCTCATGCGTTACCAGCATGAGTCGACATCAACAAAAACGCCCATGAACTTCTCTATTTATTTACCTAAATCATCTGAAAGCAAGCCGAGTCCTGTACTTTATTGGTTATCAGGCTTGACCTGTACGGATGAAAACTTTGTACAAAAAGCCGGGGCTTTTAAATATGCCAGTGAACTGGGAATCGCTCTGGTTTGTCCTGATACCAGTCCTAGGGGGACTGATTTAGTTCAAGAACATGAGCATTGGGATTTTGGCTCTGGTGCAGGCTTCTATGTTGATGCTACTCAAGAACCTTGGAGCCAACATTATCAAATGAAAACCTATGTGACTGACGAGTTAGTCAACCTTGTCGAAGCCAACTTTGCTGTTTCACAACAAAAAAGTATTTTTGGGCACTCAATGGGTGGACATGGTGCATTAGTACTTGGCATTCAAAATCCTGAGTCCTATCAGTCAATATCGGCTTTTTCCCCGATTTGTCATCCCATAGTGTCCCCATGGGGACAAAAAGCTTTCAGCCATTATTTGGGGGGCGATGCTGAGACATGGGCAAACTACGATACCACTGAACTCATTTTATCGAAAACTGTGAGTTTGCCTATTTTGATTGATCAAGGTGAGCAGGATGAGTTTCTTGAAGGCCAGCTTATGCCCGAAAAGTTGATACAAGCTGCGGAACAAAAAAAGCTATCGTTAACCTATCGTCTGCATCCTGGATATGATCACAGTTATTTTTTCATTGCTAGTTTTATCGAAGATCATATTCGTTTTCACGCCAGATACTTACTTGATAACCAATAAGTATTAAGAGAATTCTTCTTATTTCTTCGAGAGTCTGAACTATAATTACAGAAAAGCTTGTCTTTAGAGTTAAGCTCTTCTGATTAATCACTTTTATCATTGGTTTGAATAGTGACGGTTTCTTGATGAAAAAAAATATACACGTCAATGATTTGTCTCCCGGTATGTTCGTCATACGGATATCACGTCAACAAACGAGTGTAGGTGTTAATAACGAAGGGTGGGTAAGAACGCAGAAGTCTATTCAGCGTTTAATTGATTTAGGGATTGAGGAAGTCGTTATCGATACGGATAAAACATTAGAAGACACTTCCTCTGATATTAAACAAGAATCTGAGATTAAACTCAGTAAACCAAGTCGTAGCCTCGATGAGGATATCGAAAAGGTTTATAATATTTACAATAATGCTAAATCTTTACAAAATAAAATTTTTAGTGACCTTGCCAAAAATCAAACCATTGATTTAAAAGCTGTTCAAGATACCACGTCAGGCATCGTTGATACTATATTCACGAGCAAAGATGCTATGCTTTTTGCCTCGCAAATTCGCAGCAAAGATGAATATCTATTTCAACATTCACTCAATGTCTCCATACTCATGACAGTTTTCGCTAAACACTTGGGTTTTGAACGTGAAACCATCGAGCATCTAGCTACAGGTGCTTTTCTCCATGATGTGGGTAAAATTAAAATACCTGATGAGATTTTGAATAAACCCGGTGCATTGACTGAAGAAGAATTCAATATTATGAAGTCCCATGTTCATCACAGCGTCGATGCTCTCAAAGACATTGAAGGGCTTAATCCTATCTGTAAAGATGTCGTCGCTCATCATCATGAGCGGCTTGATGGTGAAGGCTATCCCTATAATCTCAAAGGTGATGAGCTATCAGAATATGCACGAATGATAAATATTGTTGATGTTTATGACGCGTTAACCGCTGACCGATGTTATAAAAATGCTATTTTACCCAGTAAAGCACTGAAATTTTTAATGAAAGGCTCGAACCATCTTTATGATGGTGAACTTGTACAGCATTTTGTTAAATGCATTGGTTTATACCCTGTGGGTACACTTGTTAAATTGCGTTCAGGAAAAGTAGGTGTTGTTGTGAAAACCAATGACGATTACCCATTAAAACCCTTAGTTAAACTTTTTTATAGTTCTAAAGAAAAGCATTTTACAGCCGTGAAAGAGGTTGATTTATCTGCTTCTCATGCACGCGATAGTATTGAATGTAGCGTCAAACCAGACGAGTTTAAGATTAATTTAAAGAAATTTTTCGAGCAAATGTTAATTGGGTAATAATTCATCATATTAAGCCGTCTAGCCTTATCCTTATCTTTTTCTAAAAGCACGAATTAAAATCATTAAAAAAAAATCGTTTCTTTGATGAACTTTTCTAAAATCACTCAATCAGATACTGTATATTTTTTTAGGGTTTCTCCGAAATACATTTCTTTGTAATAATTAATACAGGCCGATGAATATGAATATTACGGCATTGAGCGTCAAAAATGCTTTTGGTACTTTTGCAATACTCACTTTGATTGGTATTTTGGGTGTCTTGGCATTATTGAAGCTGCCGATTCAATTGTTACCCACTATTGAAAGACCACAAATCCATATCCACACCGGTTGGCCAGGTGCTGCCCCCGAAGAACTTGAATCGACAATTATCGAACCTCAGGAAAATGTTTTAAAGCATGTACCTGGTGTTATCGAGCTTAACGCTTTTGTCGGTCGAAGTGGTGGCAATATCAATCTTGCATTTGAAGTAGGAACCAATATGCAAGAAGCACTAATCAATACAATCAATCGACTAAACCAAGCGCCTCCTTTACCAGCTGATGCTGTCGAGCCTTTTGTTTTCGTTGATGGAAGTGGAGGGGGTTTTGTTGCTAGCTTACTTATACATACTTTACCAGGCAATGAACGAGAAGACTTTAGTGGTTATCAAAATTTTTTTGAAAATGAAGTTGAATCTCGGTTACGACAAATTCCCGGAATTGCTAATGTCGTTTTAGCTGGTGCCAGACCTTTGGAGTTACGCATTAATTTTGATGCTTATCGTGCAGCGGCATTAGGAATATCTATTAATGATATTCGAAATAAAGTGACGCAATCTAGTGACTTTTCTGGTGGATTTCATGAAGTAGGCCGAAGACGCTATACCGTTCGATTTAATGGCCGTTATGAAGCAATGGATTATGGGAAAATGATTATTGCTTACAGCCAAAACCGCCCGATTAAGTTAGCGGAAGTCGCTGATATCGAAGTTGTGCCCACTGATATACAGGGATTTACATATCGTAACGGATTCCCAGCTTATTATATTAGATTGCAAAAAGGGGTGGGTGGTAATACCGTTCAAATACTGGATGAACTCAATCAAGTTATTAAGACATTAAACCAAGGCCCACTAGCTAAAAAACAGCTTAAAATGGCACTAAGTTATGATGCTTCTATTCATATTCGTCGAGCTATTGAGCTGGTAAAAAACAATTTAATTATTGGCATAGCACTAGCTCTTATCATTCTTTATAGTTTTTTAAGAGATTGGCGTTCGACGGTGATTATTGCTATTTCTATTCCCGTATCACTCTTAGTTTGTATTATTTTGTTAAATGCTACCGGTCGTACATTGAATATTATATCACTGGCTGGTTTGGCATTTGCTGTAGGTTTGGTATTAGATGCAGCCATTATTGTACAAGAAAATATTGTTCGCTTAAGGCAGTCTGGCTTGTCTATATTAGAATCTGTAGTCAAAGGTGCAACAGAAGTTTCCAGCGCTTTGATAGCTTCAACCATTACCACAGTAGCAATTTTTACACCCATCTTGTTTATGGCCGGAATCACAGGGCAATTATTTGCTGATTTAGCTTTAACCCTATCCGTTGCTGTTTCAGCATCCTTGCTGACGGCAATGACATTAGTGCCGGCTATTAATGCAATATGGACAAGAAAGGAATTCAAGGGTGTTAGCCACTTTCAAACAGAACATCGTGCTTGGACTCGTTTTTTTAATTGGATCAATCAACTCATTCAAAAAAAGTGGCAACAAATTATTTGGGTTGTCATGCTTATTGGTGTTTTACCTGGATTAGCTTGGCATTTTTCTCCAAAAGCTGATTTTTTACCTCAAACCAAAGCAGATGGTATTGCTAATAATTTTCAAATACCTAGTGGCGCGAGCGTCTTCACACTTCGAAAAGAAGTGGCAGAGCCTATTATTGAGCGATTACATCCTTACATGCATGAAAATAAATTTCCCCAAATCAAAGGCTACAATCTTTCAATGTATAATAACTTTCAAGTGTTATTTGTCTATCCTGAAGAAATGAAAGATGCTGATGCGGTCATGGAGTTACTGAAAGAAAAGGTTTTAATAAACTTACCTGACACAAAAACTT
>JBCCZV010000108.1:0-13151 GCA_039187085.1 Pseudomonadota bacterium | reverse complement strand
GCAAAAAAGTCTCTAGCGATGGATGCACGTGTCGAATCTTTCTTAGCAAGAGAAACAGCGAAAGCTGAGAAAATTATGGATAAAGCTACTAAAGATATCGAAAAAATCCAAAGCAAAGCCAAGGTTGCCCATGAAAAAGCGGTTGCTAAGGCACAAGCTGAAGCTGAAAAGCTGCGTACACGTTTGACGAAGTCTTTAACTTCGACTACAACAAAAAAACGCAGAAAAAAACGTGCGAAAGGAGCGAGTGAAGCAGCATAGTTGATGTTTCAAACGTGATTTTCGAAAAAACCCGGCTTAGCCGGGTTTTTTTTGAAATGAATAAGGGTTTTATTAAATAACTCTCATTACCTGGAAGAAAGCAGTACCGTTTTATTGTAAATCGAGAAGTACCTCATCACTTAAACTGTTTATAATACCAATAATATTAATCAGTTGTTTCTCCACTTCTGGTATTCAAACTACAAACACTACTATTCAAGAATATGCAAAACGTCGTCATTACAAATTCATTTCGTCATTATCGAGTTTATAAAAATCATGAGTTCGCTTACTAAGAAATATCTCTCAATTTGAAACTATCGAGCTCTGAAAAAGATGGTGCGGGAGACTGAAAGTTTGTAGCAATGCAGCTCTATACCAATGGAGTTATAAAGTGAAAGTGTCAGATGATGAGTTGATCAAGGATGTTGCCTAAGAAAAGCAGAATAATTTGGATTTCAAGGCTATTTTTTGTGAATCATGTATGAGTTTGCCGAGGTGCTTCTTAAACCAGGCGCTAGGAGGGCTGTAAGCGCCGGTTTAAGCCACGAAATGAATCTAGCTGGCTGATGATATACGTTGGCGTGCAATCTCGTCAGCAACGATGTTTGTGGGAATTTTTTTCGAGTCAGAAGCTTGGAAAACTTCGATTAAGGTATCATAAATCTCATCAACTTTGGCTAACGCTTTGTCGAGTTGATAATTTTCTTCAAAGGAAACATTGATAATTCCTCCAGCGTTAATGACGTAATCCGGCGCATAAAGAATGCCTTTTTTCATTAACTCAGTACCATGACGATCTTCAGCGAGCTGATTGTTGGCAGCCCCTGCAACGATTTTGGTTCGAATTTTGTCAATCGTATTGTTATTGACGGTCGCTCCAAGCGCGCAAGGTGCATAAATATCAACTTCTTGTGTGTAAATATCGTCAATGTCGACAGCTGTAGCGCCAAATTCATCAACAACTTTGTCTATAGACTCTTGGTTAATGTCAGTAACGATTAACTTAGCGCCTTCTTCTTGTAGATGTTTGCATAAGTAGTAACCTACATGGCCAACACCTTGAACTGAGATTGTTAGACCTTCAAGATCATCTCTATTCAACTTGTGTTTGACAGCTGCTTTTATCCCTTTGTAGACACCATAAGCAGTAACAGGAGATGGGTCGCCAGACTTGCCTTCGAGTCCTAAAACATGTTGTGTTTCTTTATTAACAATTCCCATGTCATCGGTTGTTATACCGACATCTTCTGCAGTGACATATCGGCCATTGAGATTTTTCACGAATTCGCCAAATGATCGAAAGAGAGCCTCAGATTTCATCGTTTTAGAGTTGCCTATGATAACGGATTTGCCGCCACCAAAAGGTAAACCTGCCATTGCATTTTTATACGTCATGCCTCTTGAAAGTCTCAAAGCATCAACTAGCGCGCCTTCATCAGAGTTATACTCCCACATTCTACAGCCGCCAACAGCGGGACCTAATGCTGTACTGTGGATTGCGATAATCGCCTTTAACCCTGACTGACTATCACTACAAAAAACGATTTGTTCGTGATCGTCATAGGCTCGCAAATTAAATACTGACATGTAGTAAACCTCCTCTTTAAGGTAAATTCAGAGCGCAGAAACCGTTAGATGAACTTTCACTAGTCAAGGTCAAATGTTATGCCTTGTGCTAATGTTGGTGTCTCGCCCCAGAAAATTGTGTTGGTTTGTCGGCGCATGTAAGCCTTCCAGGCATCTGAACCAGCCTCACGGCCACCTCCTGTTTGTTTTTCGCCACCAAAAGCCCCCCCGATTTCAGCGCCAGATGTCCCTATATTGACATTAGCTATGCCGCAATCGCTGCCAACACTGGATAAAAACTTTTCTGCATTTTTAATATCATTGGTAAAAATTGCTGATGATAGGCCTTGCTTAGCATCATTTTGTATACTTATGGCTTCATCAATATGCGTAAAGGTCATGACATACAAAATGGGAGCAAAAGTCTCACTCTGTACAACTTCCCAATTATTTTTTGCACGAATAATCGTTGGTTCAACAAAATTTCCTGCGCCTGCGACACGTTGACCACCGCAAATAACCTGTCCGCCCGACTTCTCAGCTTTATTAACAGCTTCCTCAAAATTCAAAACTGCAGTTTCATCAATCAATGGGCCCATCAAAGTGGTTGGAGCTAATGGGTCGCCAATTTTCACGGAGCTATAAGCGGCTTTGAGCGCATCCAAGGTTTTATCTAGGAGTTGTTCATGAACAATAAGACGGCGAGTGGTTGTGCATCTTTGCCCAGCGGTGCCAACAGCTCCAAAAGTGATAGCAGGAATGGCCAGTTTCATATCGGCAGACTGGTCTAAGATCAAGGCGTTGTTACCAGATAATTCAAGCAGGCTTTTGCCCATCCGTTCTGCAACTTTTACTCCCACCAATTTTCCTACAACACTAGAGCCAGTGAAAGAAATTTTCTTTATACGAGAATCTTCAATAAAGGATTGGGTTAATTGATTATTGTTATCGTCAGTGAATAAAAAGAAAATGGGAGGATAACCAGAATCTTCCATGACTTGATTACATATTTTCTGTACAGCAACCGCACAAAGAGGGGTTTTAGGTGAAGCTTTCCAGACAGTAACATTACCACAAATAGCTGCGATAAATGCATTCCACGACCATACCGCTACAGGAAAATTAAACGCAGAAATAACGCCAATAATACCTAAAGGATGCCATTGTTCATACATCCTATGCTCGGGCCTTTCTGAGTGCATTGTTTTACCGTAGAGCATGCGAGATTGGCCAACGGCAAAGTCAGCCATATCGATCATTTCTTGTACTTCACCATCGCCTTCAGCTTTTATTTTTCCCATTTCAAAAGCGACGAGAGACCCTAAAGCCGATTTTTTTGCACGCAATGCTTGCCCTATTTTACGAACCAGTTCGCCACGTAAAGGAGCAGGAATGCTACGCCAAATTAATGATGATTTTTCGGCTTGAGAAATGATACGCTCATATTCTTGGGGTGTGTTCACCGTCACTTTCGCGATGAGTTCACTCGTTGTTGGGTTGTAAGATTCGATTAAGGATTGGCCTTCGATGGGCGTCCAATTCGTTGCAGACCAACATCCACCAGAATTAATAGGCTCGATACCTAATGTTTTGAGAAAATCCATAGATGTCCTCTCGATAAGGAATTTGACAAAGTTAAGCTAGTTTTACTACACATCTCAGCTTAAAAGTTACGCAAAGACACGGCAAAAATTTTGGCGCAACCTTACCACCGGCGCTAACAGAATCCAAAAAAAAATTAGTTTTAGCATTGATTGCAGCCTTATAAGCAGTGCAGAATTAATTCTAGGTTGTTGGTATATCTATTGTTTTTAAGGGTAAATTAACCTTAACGTTAACGGTAAGTTTAGCAACTTTATCTGTTTAATGTTGCGTTGCACAGTCAATAAACCTTTGATATTCAAACATTTGTTTAGGTCTTGTATCAATACTATTCTGAATGGTAATTGTACAAAATAAGAAAACATAAGGAGCATGCCGTGTTTTTTCGTCTCAATGAAAAATATCCCAGTTGTTTGGGTAAAGATATTTTTATTGCTGATAACGCGCGAGTAATTGGAAATGTTGAACTGCATAACTTTTCCAGTGTATGGTTTAATGCAACAATTCGTGGAGATAACGATAAGATAATCATCGGTGAAAAAAGTAATGTACAAGATGGTTGCGTATTACACACAGATCCTGGGATACCACTGATAGTTGAAAGCGAGGTTACTATTGGCCATTTGGCAATGTTACATGGGTGCCATATTGGTCGTAGCTGTTTGATTGGTATACAAAGCACCATTCTCAATGGCGCAAGAATCTCACCTTTTTCCATTGTGGGAGCTAATACATTAGTTCCTGAAGGAAAAGAGTACCCTGAGAATGTTCTTATTATTGGGAGTCCTGGAAAGGTAGTTAGGGAATTAACTGAAAAAGAAGTGGGTTTACTAAAAAAGGCCCATTTAGCTTATACAAAAAAGATTGAATCCTATAAGTCTTTACAAGTTTATTATCCGAATGACAAAACAATTCAACAATAGCTTCCTACATTAATCTGAGGGAAAAAACTTTGAATGAATCCTTAGCAAAAGCCAGTAGCAATCATAATCATGATGAATGGCTAAAGCAGCAATACCATAAAGCGGGAAAATATTTGAATCAATACCAGCTGGGTCTATGGCGTGTTCAACAAAAAGAGAGTGCTTTTTTAGCACCTTTTATTGCATTGTGGAAGGTAGAAATTAAAAATGGAGGAACAATCTGGGTATTAACAGGTGGTTTACCCTCTGATCACACAAATGTTACCAATCTTAATCATCCTCGAGATGCGCTCCATCATTTTGCGTTGTCATGGCAATTGAAAGCAGAAAATTTACTGTATCAATTAAAATCAGAGCAGACTTTGTTTGGAAATAAAGATTTACAAAAAGAGTACGCAGAAACTTTAGTGAAAAATGCTGAGAAAATGTATCAACTAGCTAATTCCGATAAACATTGGAAGTAAAGTTTTTCTGGTAATCAAGGATTTCTTTCTACTTTTACCTGAAGCCCAATGCCTAACTTGTCGCTTTGATGAGTAGAGTAAACTTTTTGCTGATTGAGATTAATCAATTTTTGGGTACTGCCAATAGTGATCCACTGATTGATATAACCCACTACAGTTGTTTCAATATGGCTACCTGATACACCGCTGAGTTGATGTTGATTGTCGAAACTTTCTTTATGACGAGTGACAGAAATACGTACTTTGTCATCAGTTAAAACATAAATGATAGCGTAGAAACCTGACTGGGTAGTTTGATAGCGACGCATTGGCTGTCTTGATGGTTTTTGCCAACCTAACAAATCGGGTAAGCTGCGCTGTGAACTCACGAAAACAGGTATACCAGAAACGGCTCTTATAACATGCGTCTTTTGCATAGAACTGTAGTATTTCTGTTGATGATTTTTGACTAATAGACTGGAAGACTCAGCACTGTTAACTTGGAAACTGTCATGTTTTTTTAAGTTGTTACCTTCGCGAAAATAAATAGTTAAGCTTACAGGCGCATGATCGAGTTTTTCCACCATCGTTTGCAATTGAGTGAAAGTGTCTTCTGAAGCTTTGACGATAAGATGAAAGTTATTCGCCTGAATGCTTTCATTTTCACCCACAAAAGCTCGTAGAGTGTCAACAAGTTCATGTGCTGGTCTATGTTTGAGATCGATAATACGCAACTCTAATTTTTGTGCGTAAGCCATTGAAAAATAAAGAGTAAATATAAAAAAATAACATTTTTTTAGTACGATTTGCATATAAAGTTCACATTTCTACAAATGAAGCCGGCGTAATTCACTGTCGGGTTCGCTTTTTTCCCAAATGGATTGAAAAAGCTTTTCTTTGTCGTCACAAGAGCGTGGCGCAGCAAAATTAATGGTACCCTCAAAACGTTCAAAGTGAGGGCGGTAGATTAAACATTTACTGTCAACTATTAAAAAGCTTTGTGTGAGAGTTGAGAAATCATGATGGATTTTTCGGATTTCAAATTTACTAGAAAGCCTTTGCGAAAGCTCGACAAAACGATGACCGTTTTTGACTAGCTGTTTACCATCTTGAACCAATATTTTAACCCTACTGTTACGCTGTAAGCGAAGTAGCTCAGAAGTAAGGTTAATTAAACTGTTGTTGTCATAAATACGAGGCTCAAAATTTTGGCAAAATAAATGAATGTTGATTTTAGCTATTTCAAAAGCTTTTTGTGTAGCAAGTCGACACTCTTCTAAGCTCTGTAAAACGATATCTTCAGAAAGTGATGCTTCTTGTGCGCTTAAGATTTTTTCAGATGTTGATTGAAATTTCGTCATAGTATTATGTATTTAAAAATGTTGATTCAGCTCTAAAAGGTTTGAATCTGGACAAGTTCAGATTCATAAAGTGACCACAATAAGGTTTTATCTGCATCATCATCAAGCGATATAGGTACCCATGTTTCTGGTGTGTTATAAAGTTTTGTCAACCAATTGTAAAATGTCATTGAGCTTGAGAAAACTTCCCCATTAATACCAATAAGCATCTGGTTTTCGTGGCGCAAACTGGCTATTCTGTCATGTTTTCCTATCATAGCCTCACATAAGTTTAGCTCAGAAATTGTGGTAGGATTGACTGGACTATCTAACTCTTCATCCTCAAAGA
Organism: Pseudomonadota bacterium; assembly: GCA_039187085.1. Taxonomy (GTDB): domain Bacteria; phylum Pseudomonadota; class Gammaproteobacteria; order Enterobacterales; family JBCCZV01; genus JBCCZV01. Next base: position 6,664 of record JBCCZV010000108.1, on the reverse strand, counting down.
GGAAATCGTTTCGTTGTTGCGTAACTTGTGCCAAGAAGGCTTCTTTTAAAGCTAAAGCGTCCCATAAAATGGACTGAAAATCAGTGGCAAACTTCGCAAATGATGATTCATCAACATGTAAAACATCGTTAAATGGGACGCCTTGAGCATCGGTATAACGTGCCGATTTTTCTAGACTTGCTAATAAATTTTCAGTGTAGTGGGGCAATAGTTCTTGAAGGTTAGGTGCTCTAAAGCCCACAGAAAAAGTCATACAGCTATCGATAGCTGTGCCATGGTGAGCTACATTTGGTGGAATATAAAGTAGGTCGCCAGGCTCAGTAATCACATCAATAGTTGCTTCAAATGATGAAACTTGCTTTAATGCATCATCGACAAAAATTTCTTTGAGTTGTTGGGATTTATCGCCTACTCGCCAATGTCTTTTTCCTGAACCTTGAATCAAAAAAACATCGTATTGGTCGATGTGAGGACCAACTCCACCACCATCGGAAGCGTAGCTCACCATAATATCATCAATCCGCCAGCGGGGAATCGGAATTTGTTTCAATAACTGTGAAAAGTCATCATCTAGAATTTCAATGCTTTGTACCAACAGAGTCCATGGTGAATTTTCTTGTTGCCAAAATGTATCATCAACATCGAAGGGACCATGCTCCACTTGCCAGCTAGATGAGTCTACTTTGTGTTTAACAATACGGCTTTCAATGTCTTCCTCACACGCTAATTGGATCAGTTTATCTTTATTTAAAGAAATCTGCGAAAGATCGATGGCATTTTTTATAAAAAGTGGTTTACGTTGCCAATACTCTTCGAAAAACCTTTGCCATGAAAAACGGCTACTAAATAGTTGAGTTGTCATTTTTTCTTCCAATGTTGTTTACTTTGTATTTTCAGAGACATTATTTATAGATGAAGGCTTTCTTTTAAATCGAGTCTGCCAATCAGTCGTTAGTGAGTAGTTCATAATTTGCATAAAATCTGTTCTTAGCTGAGGAGGCATTTTCAAAGCTAAATGTTGCAAGCTATTATAAGGAAGCGATGTTAGAAATTTAACTTTGTGTTTTTATGTCTTATGGTTAATCCGTTTATTCTGAGAAATTAAGGAGAATGGTGTTGATAAAAGCAATACTTCTAATGATAATTGTTTTTGGGTTAAGTCATCAAGTTGATGCCTTGTCAAATAAGACACCTATTATTGACAGAAAACCAGGTATAAGAACCATTGAGTTTATGGCAAATGTAGGAAATAACATCATTATCTTTAAAATAAAAGGAAAACCTGAAGTTATGCCTTCATGTGCTTCAACACATCGTTATGCTACTCCCGCAAAAGGCGATTTGGCCAAAAAAGTCAAGATAGCATTCAAAGAAAATTGGGAAGTTTCTACAGTGATTGGCACAGGTCAATGTGACATTTGGACGAATGCTGAAGACCTCAAATCTATTGTTTTTGATAAACCACAATAATCGTTATTACATTGAAACTTACAATGCCGTTTGTCTTTTTTAATAAGAAAAAAAAGCTTTTTATGCTTGTATTTTTTAGTCCAGCTGTTTTTGGTGTCAGTAGTTGGGAGTACTCTTTGAGTACAACAGTGGGATACCAGCGTATGGATAGCAAGAAAGATGAGCAACAACAAAAGCGTTCTCAAACGGAATCACCAAGTTGGGCTCTGAGCCTTGATGCTAATAATTTTTTATATGGCTACCAACTAAGTTTAATGAGTGCTAAACATAAACCAGCTGATGAGTCCGAGCATACGGCTTCACTAAACATCTTGAAAGGCTTGTTTTATCGCAGTCACCCCTATGCACCGAACGTGTCCTGGTACGCAGGTTTTAGATATTATGATGTTGAATTTCCAGATAAAACTCTATCGGCTTTTGAGATCGATGAATCTTGGTTGGATTGGATTATAGGTGGACATGTCACTTGGCGTTTTACAGAAGTTTTTTATGTTACTGGGAGTCTTGATGTGGGTACTGCAATTTTTGATAATCACAAATCACTATTTGTTAAGCCTGCATTTTTTTACGAAATTAGTGAAGTAGTAACAATATCAGCTGAATATGAGTTATTGGTAGCCCATACGACTTTTGACTACGAACACAAGTGGGAGCAACACGGCCCATCAATCAGTGTGAGTTATACTTTCTAAGTATGTGCGACTTCTAACCATTTTTTTAATACATCCGCTAGAAGTTCTTTATTAATGGGTTTACTCAAATAGTCATTCATGCCTGCTGCAATACAGCGTTCTTTGTCACCATCCATCGCATTGGCTGTTAATGCAATAATGGGTGTTTTTTTGAGTTCTTCTTGTTCGAGCTCACGGATTTTTTGTGTCGTCTCGAATCCATCCATATTGGGCATTTGACAGTCCATAACAATAAGATCGTATTGGCTTTCATGATATCGATCCAATGCCTTGATGCCATCATCAGCAGTATCGACTGAAACCCCCATCTTGCAAAGCAAACCCCTGGTAACCATTTGATTGACCCTATTATCTTCTACCAACAAAACATGCCCAGAAAGTTTTGGGAAGGTAAATCGGATGTTTGGCGGCTCCGTTTCATGCTCAGGAAATTCATAAGGTAGCTCGAAAATGACATTGAACCTTGAACCTACAGCCTCTTCGCTGGATACCTGGATTCTACCTCCCATAAGCTCAACCAGTTGGCGGGTGATAGTCAAACCAAGTCCAGTACCTCCATATCGCCGAGCCATTGAACCATCGGCTTGAGTAAAAGCATGAAAAATGGTGGGGATCTGTTCTTTTTTGATCCCAATCCCCGTGTCTTCTACCACTATGGACAAGTGCAGAAAGTCTTCCGTGGTACGAGTTAATTGGCAAGAAATTTCAACTTTGCCTTGGTGAGTAAATTTAATGGCATTGCCTATTAGGTTAACTAAGACTTGTCGCAAGCGTGTTGGATCAGTAGCTATATCTGCATTTTGTAGCTCTCCTTCAAACTCTGCGACTAAGGTGAGTCCTTTGCGTTTTGCTTCATTATAAAAACTGTTGGAACAACGTTTGACGAGTTGTTTGAGGTTTATAAAAATAGATTCCAGTTCAAGCCGTCCATCCTCAATTTTTGAGAAATCGAGGATGTCGTTAACAACGCGCAGTAGATGTTCGGTCGATTCTGATGCCGCACTTAAATATTCCCTTTGGGTGCTGGTGAGTTGAGTTTCTTGCAAAAGTTGTAGCATACCCAGGGTGCCATTCATTGGTGTTCTTAACTCATGGCTCATATTCGCTAAAAATTCGCTTTTTGCTCGATTTGCCGTTTCCGCAGCTTGCCTTGCTGTTAACAGATCCTCCATGTACGCTCTTTCTTGTATTTGTGCTGAGAGCAAACTTTTTGCCATCGCATCTATGTTCATTTCTAGGGAGCCGATTTCACCGCCTGAAATTTTAGGAATGTGCACGTTAAGGTTACCACTTTTTATCTCATTGACTTTGCTTGAAAGTTGTATAATAGGGTTAGAAAAAGCTTGGCCTATAAACCACGCCAATGCAGCAGATAAAAGTAGTGTTAAGATCCCTAACAAAAAACTAAAAACAACAATTTGTTCTTGTTTTTGTTTTTTGCCTTCTTCCGTTAAGCCAACTACCACTTCACCAATAGTTGGTCTGCTATCACGTAGTAAATGATTACTTGCGACAATCGTTTCCGTGTTTTCAGATTCCGTTTCATCAGCTAGTGCCGATTCAATTTCATCTTCTAAATCGATATCTTCTTGGTAAATTGGAGCACGAAAAACAAGAATCTTTTCCTCGTCAGCTTCTTTATCAAATCGAGGGTTTTTTTGTTCAACAAGAGGCACGCCTGCAATATTTATAACTTCCGCGAAAGCAACATCATCTTCATTGATAACTGCATTTAGCACATTATTGAGAACTTGCTTATTTCCAATAATCACACCGTATTCTAATGCGGGGGCTAATTGTTGAACAATGAGTTCACCACGTTGGTTGAGTTGTTGATTAATTTCATCTAGCCGAGATGAGACAAAATAACCGGTGATAACCAAAAACATGAATAAAGCTGGAGCAAGCCCAAGAAACAGAGTTCGTGTTTTGACCGTCCACTTATTCATTGGCTTCGCCTGAGGTTTTATGACTTTCTTTACGAATTTGTTCTGCTAACCAAACGCTGTCAGGTACTGCAAGTCCGAGAGAACGAGCTACAACTTTATTAACGAATACTGAAAAGTATTTGCCGTGTCGAGGTTCCTGGATCGCTATTCCTTGGTTTCCATATTGGCTAGATTCAATAATTTCTAGTAACTCTTTGGCAAGGTCTTTTTGCGTGCTATAGGTTGTGGCAACACTGCCTACTCGAACAAACGCTGGAGAAACTCCTACCATTAACGTATTTTTTCGATAAGAGGTCAACAAAATTGTTTTGATATTGCTGGTATTAAATACCTTCTCATCCCTTATCGCTAAAAGTACGTCGCTTTGTTTGACAACATCTAACAATGCCTTGACTAAGGTTCGGTCATCATCAATAGTTTTTGTATAAGTATTAAAACCAAAGGTTTCCGCTTGTTTTTTTATCGTTGTCTGAAATGTATTGTGCTCAGATAGTAAGAGTCCAATGGTTTTAGCTTTAGGAAATAAGAGGCGAATGAGAGATAATTGTCGCTTTACAGGCGGATCTGAAAAGATGGCTGAAACTTTTTGTGTTGAAAGTCCTAATTCTTCAATCCTGTGCTCATAGGCTTTTTTTGTTGTGAATACTGTAATGACCGGGACATCAAGTTGGATATTTTTTAAGCCCGTTAAAGATTTTGAACCGAAACCAATAATAAGCTTTGTGTTATTAGATATCGACTTTTCGGTGATTTTATCTGTTGATAGCACTTCAGAAGAGATATTTCTTAAAGTTAATTCTTGCTTAAAAGATTTAGCAAAAGATTCGTACCGCTCCGCGTTTTCAGGTAATAAAAAAACGACATTAAACTTTGATGCTTTGCAAAGTGCGGCGCTTGATCCGAAAATCAATATCAGCGTGATAAACAGCCAATTAATAAGTCGCACTCAATCTCACCATAAAATTTGTAATGATACCAATAGTTAAAAATGACTATTTCAACGTTATTCTCTTTCCGAACTGGGTAAAACCCAATCAACAAGAGGCTGTCCGTGTGCCAAAAGAGCAGCATTACACTGTGAAAAGTGTCTACAGCCAAAGAATCCTCGATGTGCACTTAATGGCGATGGGTGAGGAGCACATAAAAGCGTATGTTTATTGGTATCGATAAGTTGCTCCTTTTTTTGGGCATGACTACCCCATAGCATAAACACTACATGCGAGTTATGCTCACTGATTGCTTTAATGATGGAATCAGTAAGAATTTCCCAACCAATATTTTTATGTGAATGAGCTTGACCAGACTCGACGGTTAATACCGTATTAAGGAGAAAAACACCTTGACTCGCCCAGTGTGTCAGATTACCTCTTTGTGGCATAGAGCATTGAATATCATTTTGTATTTCTTGATAAATATTTTTTAAAGATGGTGGTAACGCAACACCATCTTGTACCGAAAAGCAAAGACCATGAGCTTGGTTAGAGCCATGATAAGGGTCCTGTCCCAAGATGACGGCACGGATCTCTTTTAAATTAGACAACTTGAACGCATTAAAAATTTCATTTTTTGGTGGAAAAATTGTAATGCCGCGAGCATGCCGTTCATTGACATGTTGGAAAGCTGAGTCTAATGCCGCGTCAACTCTACTGTCTCGAAAGATAGAATGCCAAGATGACAGGGCTTGGTCATTAAAAATTTCACTTTTTGTTAAATATTGAGTCATTGCTGAATTGTTCGAAAAAAGATTATTTAAATCCAGTTATGGATTGAATGGAAAAACTTCGAGGTCACTTAATCAAATTGCAGGTAAGTGTCTCAGAATTAATGGTTGTGTTCAATAAGTGCAATTCTCAAATCCAGCTGAGAAAAAACGAATAAAATTGAACAGTAAAATAGATATCATACACGTATTTTCCTTATTATTCCTATGTGTAATCAATGAGCTTTTAATGTTTGTTGAAAAAAGAGAGTAAGGCCGGCGCGTTGGGTGGGTGTGTCAAGTCGCAGGGCATAGGCCTTACTCTTTATTTCAATTTTTGAAATAGATGTGAGCAAAAGATTGCAGAAGTTGCTAACAGCAATAATCTACACGTATTATAAAGCATTTCTTGTGCCAAAGGCATTAGATTTTAATTTTTTTGTTTTAAATCAATAAGATAAATCAAAGTAAATTGGAATTTTTAAAAACTTTTTATTGAGGTATCAAGCACTTACGAACCTCCATCATCTTGCGAAAAGTGTCTAAATTCGTCCTATATTAGACCGTCGAGGTCTTAATGAGACATAGTTCACGTGTTCAAATAAAAGAGAAAAAGACAAAAAAGTTTTGATTTATCAAAATTTTTTTGTTGACACTTTTCAAATATATTTATATTATCTCGCCTCGTTTAGGCAATGACCTTTTTATTAATAGCGAATACCAAAATTCATATTTTGGAATATTAAATTAAGTCATTGTTTTCAGTGATAGCTATATTAGTTAAACAATACTTTGGAGCGGTAGTTCAGTTGGTTAGAATACCGGCCTGTCACGCCGGGGGTCGCGGGTTCGAG
>JBCCZV010000107.1:0-13249 GCA_039187085.1 Pseudomonadota bacterium | reverse complement strand
TCAATTTCTCGGTGACTCATCGTGACTAACTCCCCTGACATCTCTCCCCCTTTTTGGTGTTATGTTTCCTGTGAAATCATAACAAAAAGCGGAAATTTCTATCTTGCTCATACCGGAAATTACTACTTTGCCTCTACATTTACGCATTTCTTGCTTGACAATCTAAGCAATGAATATTAATATTAACTGATCCATTATTGGGATTAACAAGGTTAGTGACATCCACTTAGTTTACTTATTTTTTAAGCGCGAGGGCGCTGAAAATTTTTGCGCGAGCTATTTCTAAGTTTATTTATACAAAAGGAGCATAATTATGCATCACCTAGTGTGGCGATTGTTACCGGTATCATTGTCATTTTTGGTATCTATCGTTTGTTTTTTAAAGCATTTGACTGTAGCTAATCACGCTAAACGCAGTTACTTACTTTTAGCGAGTATTATATTGTTATCAATGTCAGTCATTGTGGCGTTTATATTCTTTTTTTAATGAGCGAACTCTCTCGCAAAAGACCGTCAAATACCAAAAAATACCCCTTTTACAGGATTTTTACCGCGCTTATCTTACATTGATCCTATAGTCACTACTTATATCGCCTTTAGCAAGCATAGACAAAAAACTCGATATTGCTTTGTATAATCCTAAAAACCGCAGCGGTCCCTGAGCTTGTCGAAGGGTTACACTCTCATCTTGCCGACAACTGCGGTTTTTAGGATAATATAAATTTAGAATTGACGTAAGTTTGCTTGTCTACTATATGTCTACTTTTTCAAGGCTTACCATGAGTAACCTATTTTTGCATATCGCTCAAAATGTTGATATAAAAGGAAAACCCTGGGGCCGGCGAGAGGATTCGAACCCCCCGACTAACTGGATTACAAAGGTTATGTGCAAAACATATTGTCGCGGATGCCATTGCCAAGTGTACCTTAGAGACTCTGGGATTACCTGTCATCCCCGCAAAATTCCCGCAAGATTAAAAACAGAGCCTGCCACTGATTATAGATTTCACTCTAATATATTGGTATAATATATCGTCTTGAATTCACTTTCAGTAACTGTAATGGAGAAAAGACCTCAATGCCAATATCGATCATTCAATCTCCCAAAAAAACCAACGCAAAAGAACTTTCTGAGTTAGTAAAATATGGAATCGCTTATATTCCAGTTCCAGAAGACGTGACAAGAAAATTGGAACTCATTGAAACGACAGGCAAGGCATACTTTCAACAGCCTAAATATCAAAAGAAACAGCATCCATTTACCGCTGAAACATACGAAGGTTTCTTGGACCAAACGACGATAGGTTATGCTGTAGAGCGCTACATCATTCGCGCATCACTGCCCGCGGATCTCACTTGGAAAACGTGTGGCGCCGAAATGTTAGAGCTTAGACATTACTTTAGGTATGAAATCATCCAACCGCTATTGCTCGCGTTGTTTGAACATCTGAAAATTGATCCGAAAAAAATTCAATCTCACTTTAACACAGCTGATAGTACACTATCTATTCTATATTATCCACCATGTAATACGCCAGACGCGCGAAGAAGACTCCGGCCGCATGAAGATGCGGCATTAATGACAATTCTTTGGAGTCAGGAACCCGGGCTTGAAGTAGAAATCGATGATAAATGGCACATTAACTTGACTAAAAAAGGATATGTTATTGTAAACTTGGGCGACGGATTAAATCTTATGGTAGACAATAAGTGCCATGCTCTAACGCATCGTGTTTTGATCTCTGATAATCACTCTAGATTATCAATCGCGTCATTCTATACTCAAGACCCAAAAGTAGAATTTATTAACGCGATTACCGGCAAGAAAATTGCTGATACATTTGGTGAATATGCCGCAAATCACCTGGAAAAAAATTTCCCTAAAATAACGACCTTAATGAACAAAGCTTAGATAATAGAGCAAAGTAATGTGTCAACACTTTATGAATGTTCAAAATGTGGAAAACGATTTAATCGCAAAAAGCCATCATCGAAATTAAATAAACATAAAGATAAGCATGGTAACCCTTGTTATGGTAGATATACTGATTTAATTAGTCAGTGATACTAAAACAAATAATAAAATCTAAGGAATATGCCAGAAGATTGGGTATAGTTTGACTATTATGGTAATGAACCTGTATATCGCGCGGCGACATGAAAAACTAAATGAAATACCTTGGTCTGTGGAAAAAGCTAACAAGGTCATTGATGAAATTGTTCGATCTGCTCTTGAAACTTTTCAAGGCCATCAATTGTGGCCGGTTCATCCTGATAAAAAGGAAACATACCAAGTTTCTAATCCAATTGCTGGGCTTTGGACTGGCGCGGCGGGAACAATATGGGCCATCCTGCGCTTACAGAAACTTAATTCAACGCTTCCCAAGTACGATTTCGTACCCTATCTTGATACATTAATTGAAAAACAGCCAATATCTCTTGCCGAGTTTCATCCTAAATTAAATATTCCACTAAATGCGCCAGGGTACTTGTCAGGATCTTCAGGTATTTACTTACTCAATTGGAAATTGACAAAGCGCCAACATGTACTTGATTTGTTAGAAAATAACATTCGACAAAATATTACCAATCCAATAAATGAATTGACCTGGGCGGCTCCCGGAACAATGCTTTGCGCTTGGTTTTTATATCAGGAGACACAAGAAGAAAAATGGCGGGATTTATTTCAACAAAGTGCTGCTTATTTGTTTTCAACCTGGCAGTTAGATGAAAAATTTCAATGTTATGTATGGATTCAGGCTATGCGTGGTGTACAAGCTATTCATTTGGGAGCCATACATGGTTTTGCTGGCAATATATTACCACTATTGAAAGGGATAAAACTATTGTCTGAAAATCAGAGCAGACAACTCATTGAACGTGCTGAAAATACTTTAATGGTAACGGCGGAAAGTTATAAAAATCTGGCAAATTGGTTGCCTTGTTTGGGAAAACCTCGCCCGGGACGTGATCAACCTATGGTTCAGTTGTGTCATGGCGCGCCTGGTATAATTATAGCGACGGGCGATTTATGGTCGTTATCTGGGGAAGGATTTAAAAATCTGCTATGTCAGGCTGGTAATTTGATTTGGCAGGCCGGCCCCTTAAAAAAACCTTGGGGCTTATGTCATGGTACCGCGGGAAATGGCTACGCTTTTCTTAAACTATTTGAGTTAACAGGTGATGAAGTTTGGTTAAGTAGAGCAAAACAATTTGCGATGCACGCGATCTATCAATATGAAAATATGCGAAATCATTATGGTTGTATTCGAACAGAGGTAGGAGGTGGTGATCTCGGGTTAGCATTATATCTTCAAGATTGTATCGCTAGGCAAACGCGATTTCCTATGTTAGATTATTTTTAATTTTTTCAAATGAGTAATTTTGGTTGTTGGTAATTTAGCCTCAGAACTGGATGATTAAAACTAAAAGAGGAGAGGATAAAATCGATGTCACTAATGGAGTGGTTAAATTGCGCAAGCAGCTCTAGATGCAGGATTTATTAAGTATGCGGATGAAGCTCATCCTAGAACTGGATATATCTCTTTTTAAGCTTAATTTTTTTTATTGAGTTTGAGTGCTAGCTGTTTTTGACTTAGCTAACTGGCGCGGATTTAGAAAATATTTTAGCATTGTTTCAAAATGTATACTATAACTTCCATTATTAAAACAAATACATCGGGAGTAAGAAAATGAAAAAATCAATAATCTTAACAAGCTTTCTAATTTCCTCTGCTGCTACAAGTGTAGCCATTGCCAGTGAAAACATTCAACTTATTACACAGCCAATGACTACTTTGTGCGTGAACAACGATATCTCAAGTATTCCTTCCGGTTGTGATGAAAGATTTGACACTATCCAAGAGGCGTTAAGCTATCTTGATAATTACATGATTGCCAGTGACGCTACTGTCAAAATTGAAATGACAGAAGCGCCAACATCAAGTTATTATACTATTTATGTTAACCATCCAGATGGAGATAAGATTAATATTGAAGGAAGTTGTGGGAGTAGCAAGTGTGAAATTAATTTCAAATCTGGACAAAATGGTCTTGTAGTGGAAAATGGTAATAAATTGGGTTCACTTAAAAATTTTGCGTTTATTGGCAAGATTGTTGGTGATAAGATTAATGGAATTTCAGTTGTTAATAACAGTACAATCCAAATGTCAGAGATGGAGATATATAGTTTTCCACAGCATGGTATTAATGTAAACAATAACTCTTATGCTTCAATAGCCTCCACCACTATACATGGAAATGGTAAGTCAGGCGTAGTAGTTAGTAGAAATTCAAACATAGTGGCTGACAATGTTCAAACAACTGCTAATTCAGAATTGGGGTTTATTGCACAATATAATAGCTTATTGAATCTCAATGGTAAATCTTCTGCAATAGGCAATGGCCTTAAAGGCACTAAGTTGATTGTATTCGCAACTGCTGTATGCGATGATGGTAATGATAGTGAAGTTAATTTAGCTGGAGTTTGGCAAGATTCCTCTGTTTATTGGGGAGATAATTGTCAAAATTATACTGAGGAGGAGTAAAACTAGCTAATTGTGTGAAGCAAAACCCTACTTGAATGTGGGGTTTTGTTTTTTTGAGTATTTCAATTGCCAACAAAACCAAGTAGAAATACGATTTAGACTATAATGTCTAATATTGCATTATTTCGAGAAAATAACTAATATTAATTGTTAACATCAGCTATTCTTAAAATACTTAATTGTTTTTTAGAATAGTTGTGAGTTTACTTGTCTACTATATATCTACTTTTTCAATGTTTACCATTAACAACCTATTTTCGCATATCACTCAAAATGTTGATATAAAAGGAAAATCCTGGAGCCGGCGAGAGGATTCGAATCCTCGACTAACTGATTGCAAAGATTGCGCGCAAAACATAAATTATTGAAATTTTAACACGTTTTGTCACGGATGCCATTGCAAAATGTACCTGAGAGTCCCTGAGAACATCTGTCATCCCCGCAAAATTCCCGCAGGGATATTTCTATGAGATCAAAAACCAATCTCGTTTTTGTATATAAAACTATTTATATCCGCATAATTTGATTTAAACGCAAATAAAGAGCATTTTATTTGTAGTTGTTGTAATCAACCTATATGAACTGTTATTCTACTAAAAATTAAGAGAGCGTATGAATACAAAAGATTTTAAGGCGCAGGCAGCTTTAAACAACAATCCAGTTAGTTCAAGCAGTTATACGGCTTGAAATATTGAGATAACTCAGATTTCAACAGTTCCATTAAAAGCAGAAAAAACTGTTTTTTCATATAAGCTTTAAATTTTTTGAGACCTATCTCTGCTAGGTACACTAAAATATGATAGATCATATCATATGGATTACTGTAGTTATTTTCATTTGCAAAAAGGCTCTTTTTATGATACTTTTTGAAAATGAAAAAGAAAATAGCGACGTTATCGGCTTATTTAGACTATCTCAGAATGGATGGGCGTTATTGGTTATCAAGAAAGGAAGCTATGGCAACATTACAAATCAGTGATAAGGCATTTAAACTTGCAGCGCACCGCTTGTCGATTAAATGTAGTTTAAAGCGAGTGAGAGGTGACTTTTTTATTATTGTGCCACCAGAGCACCGTGCCATTGGCGCATTACCTGCAACTTGGTTTATCGATGCGCTTATGAAACATTTTGACCAGCGGTACTATGTCGGGTTATTAACAGCCGCAGCATTACATGAGGCAGCCCATCAGCAGCCGATGACTTTTCAAGTTATTACCAATAAACCTACCAGAAATATTAGTGTGGGGCAGGTTTTTATTGAGTTTATTTATAAAAAAGACATCCGCCCTTATTTCTACCAACTAAAGAAAACTATGTCGGGTACTATACAAATATCAACGCCAGAAATGACAGCGTTTGATCTAGTGCGTTATATGAATGCGTCTGGTCAAGTCAATCACGTTGCTACTGTATTATGTGAACTGGTAGAACAATTAGACGCTGAAAAACTTGCTGACCTTTTAAAAAACGATGATGTGGAAATTGCAGCCACGCAGCGTTTAGGTTATTTAATAGACGTACTACAATTGCCAATTGACTTACTGCCTTTGGAAAATCAATTAAAACAGAGAAAAACTTCTCGACGATTGTTGGTACTATCTAGTAGTGAACCTATTATTGAATATAACCAAAGATGGCATATTGACGTGAATGAACAGGTAGAACCAGACGAATTATGATCCCACAAGCTGAAATTATATCTTGGCGTAACATAGCACCTTGGGCTGGATTTGATCAAGTTGAACATGATCTTGTGTTATCACGTGCGATATGCGAATTGTATAAAAACCCTCTGATAAGTGAGAGATTAGTATTTCGCGGTGGTACAGCTTTGCATAAATTATTTTTTGAAAGGGCGGGACGCTTTAGTGAAGACTTGGATTTTGTCCAAATTAAAGCAGAACCAATAGGCGAGACAGTCACAGCAATACGTCATTGTTTAGATCATTGGTTAGGTAAACCAACCTGGAGGCAAAATCAAGGGCGTTTCATATTAAATTATCGTTTTACTACAGAACTTGAACCAATAATTAGTCGCAAAGTTAAAATCGAGATTAATACACGCGAACATTTTGCTGTTCAACCACATATTAAAAAAACGTTTCGAGTTTATAACCGTTGGTTTAATGGTGAAACTACGGTGCTTACTTATGCCATAGAAGAGTTACTGGCAACTAAATTACGTGCATTATATCAACGAAAGAAAGGTAGAGATTTATATGACTTTTGGTATGTCACCCATCAAATTGCGGACTTGAATATTCAAAAAATAATTGATGTTTTTCGACACTACATGGCAGATGAAAATACGCGAATATCGCGAGCTGAGTTTGAAAAAAACTTGTCATTAAAGCGAAAGAGTTCTGTTTTTAATAATGATATAAGACCACTATTATCCCTAGACCAGGTAAAACAATACAAGATTGAAAAAGCTTACGATATTGTCTTTCAAGATTTTTTGCCAAAACTAACGGGTACACCATGGAAAGAACTTGATCTGATAAGTACGCCATAAAATATTGTGAATCTCTTTCCTCCTTTATTTCGTAAAAGCGAGAACTCAATGCAAGTAATTCTGTATAGTTCAAGAAAATTTGCAAATATGACTCGTGATGAACGAATTAGGGCTTGTTATCAACACTTAATTATAAAGTTTTTAAGTGGAGGGCATATGAAAAATGAGACCTTGTGCCAGAGATTTGGTATTGAAAAATGTAACGCCGGCGTAAGCAACCGCGGCTATTAAAGCAGCACTAGAAAAAGGATTTATTAAGTATGCGGATGAGGCTCATCCTAGAGCTGGATATATCTCTTTTTGGGCTAATTTTCTTGATTGAGTTTTGATTGCCAGCTATTTTTGATTTGATGGTGTAAGTTTGAAAAGTATTTTGACATTGTTTCAAAGAATATAAATCAAGGGACATTTTCGAAACCGTTGTTCTGCGTGTCTCAAAACATGGTCTATAATACATATTTCTCATATATTCTTAAAGATTTTAGAACAGATTATGATGATAATCTAATTTGATTTAAATGCAAATAAAGAGCATTTTATTTGTAGTTGTTGTAATCAACCTATATGAACTGTTATTCTACTAAAAATTAAGAGAGCGTATGGGTATAAAAGATTTTAAGGCGCGGGTAGCTCTTTAAACAACAATATCAATATAAAAGCTTTGTTACAACTTTGGTTAATCACGGTTGGGAAATCAGCGCGCCTAATTTGATCGCTTTACTTAGCCAAGCTGATATGAAGCTAGGTGAACTGAATATTTTTTCTGAATGATTAAAAAATATGTTCAATATATCGTTAACAAGAAAAATTTGGGGGTAGTAATATATGATCAAAGGAAAATGCTTTTGTGGGGCAATCCACTATAAGATTGAAGCCAATATCTTAAAATCGGGTGTTTGTCATTGCTATGATTGTCAGCGACTAACAGGCGGCACGGCTTGGCCTTTTATCGTGATTTCCCAAGAGTCACTGTTGATACAAGGAGAGACAAAAGAATTTACAAGGCCTGGGGCAAGCGGTAAACCTGTGCATGTAAGCTTTTGCGGAACATGTGGCTCCACACTATTTGGAAGGCCTGAAATTTGGCCCCATATTAGAATAGTTGGAGCAAGCAGTTTAGATGACAAAACTCTTTTTTCACCTGATATGTATGTTTGGACTGAAGAAGCGCCTAAATGGACTTTATTTGATCCTAATATCCCAAAATTTGATCGTAGTTCGATTTAGAGGTTGCGCTTGCACGCATCCTCATCATTCAAATTATTAAAGCATTTGGATTGCATCTAAAAGTCATGTAAAAACGTTCGAGATAGCTTATTAAAAGCAGAAAAAAGACTGTCTTTCCATATAGGCTTTAAATTTTTTGCTGTGTCAACAGTTTAATGGACAAAGAAGTCATCTAATATTTGATGTTTGTGTTAAGCCGAGGAGATAAGTAGTAAATGCATTATTGAATTGTGGCCACATTGTGTATATAATTAGTAATATGAATTATTTTTGATATATGGGGTATTATGATGCGACAACATGAAGCGAAAACAGAAATTGTCAAAGCTAGGATGGATGCTCATCTAAAAGCAGATGTGAGCCATATTTTAGATACCCTCGGCATGAATATGTCTGAGGCGATTAACGCATTTTTTAGACAAATTAAGCTCAGAAAAGGGATGCCGTTTGAGATTCGGATTCCCACCGCGACGACTAAGAAAGCTTTAAATGATGCTAGGGCACGAAGAACTTTTAAAGCTGATAGTGCTGATGCCTTGATGAATGAGATTGAGTAGTGCGCTCGATTGAATACACGGCGCAGTACAAGCGAGACTTAAAACGTGTAAAAAAGCGAGGCAAGCCGCTGGCGAAGCTAGTAAAAGTAATGACTTATCTTAAGAATGAAGAACGCTTGCCACGCAATTTGAAAGATCATGCGCTAAAAGGGGAATTTATAGGTTGTCGAGAATGTCATCTTGAGCCAGATGGGCTGTTGGTCTATGAGTTGATCGAAAAAGAGAAAGTGGTTCTTTTTATTCGAACTGGTACCCATGCTGATTTATTTAAGCAAATAGTCTTTTCAAATAAAACTAAGGTTTAAGTTTATGAGTCTAGTTAAAGTTGGCAGAGCGGAGTTTTATTATGAGTGACATGGTGACTGTCGGAATAAACCACTTGTTTTAATTTCCGGGTATGGGGCTGACCATACATACTGGACAGCCATCTTGAAAGAGCTGTCCCAAAGCCACGATGTTTTGGTTTTTGATAATCGTGCTGTTGGTCAAACTAAGGATAATAAATTTTCTGACCTGACCATAGAATCTATGGCGGGAGATACCGCCGCTTTAGCTAAAAAACTAAGCTTAAAAAATCCTCATATCATTGGTCAGTCAATGGGAGGAGCGATTGCGCAAGTAGTCGCAGCTAAGCATTCAAATTATATCGATCGTGTTTGTATTATGAATGCGCCAATAAAATGGCAAAGCTATGTTCTTTGTGGATTAAAGGCATTGCATCTTTCATATAAAGAAGGCGCAACTTTTGAGAACTTATTTCAAGCTAATTTAGCTTGGGTTTTTAGTGGCACATTTATTGGAAATAAAGCAAAGGTGGAGGCGTTAAAACATGATTTGCAAAACATATCACATACTCAATCTATTAAAGATCAGGCTCGACAATTTGCTGCTTTAGAAAAATATAATGGAGCAAGCTATTTGAAGTTAATTAATTCACCTACGCTTGTTATCTAAGGTGATGAAGACATTATTTGTCCTCCAAAAGATATCGCTTTGCTAGTAAAAGGGCTTCGGGCTGCTAAAGCTATTGAATTAACAGGAACAGCTCATGCGCCACAGCGTGAAGATTCAAAACGATTACTTGATGCAATAAATAGTTTTTTATTGGCTAACTGTCAATAGAAAGCGCAACTATAATTTTTAATATAGGATTATATTATTCAGAACGTTCAAAACCGACCACGTAAAAACAAAATAGAGTTTAGTTTCTGTTTAGGTTGGATTTTTTTATTTCTTTTGCCAAGTATGTTTTCTGACGATATGCCTTTTATTTTGTCTACTTTTGAAAAATACTTTCCGT
The DNA here is from genome assembly GCA_039187085.1 of Pseudomonadota bacterium. Taxonomy (GTDB): domain Bacteria; phylum Pseudomonadota; class Gammaproteobacteria; order Enterobacterales; family JBCCZV01; genus JBCCZV01. The sequence continues at coordinate 3,103 of JBCCZV010000107.1, read as the reverse complement.
CAACGGGTTTTGATATTTTTTTAACTATTTGATTATTAAGTGCAAATATGGAGCCGGCGAGAGGATTCGAACCCCCGACCAACTGATTACAAAAATTACGTACAAAACATAAGTTATTGAAATTTTAACACTTTTTGTCGCGGATTCCATTGCCAAATGTACCTGAGAGTCCCTGAGAACACCTGTCATCCCCGCAAAATTCCCGCAGGGTAAAAACAGGGGGTTGTTTTTTATATCGACATTTAGTAGTTTATAAACTACTATTATGATGAGAGTAACATAAATGAAAAAAATACGGACGTATATAACCTTGAACGGGAAAGAGCCATTTAAAGAGTGGCTCAGCACAATAAACGATACCATAACAGTGGCACAAGTTGACAATCGGGTAAGACGATTAGTCCTTGGGCATAAAGGAGATTATAAGCGAGTAGGGAAAGGTGTTTTTGAATTGCGTATCCACTATGGTTGCGGATACCGAGTGTATTTTGCAGAACAGGGTAATCATATCATTCTTCTGTTATTAGGCGGAAGCAAAAACTCTCAGAAGCGAGATATAAAACAAGCGATAATGTATTGGCAAGATTATAAAGAGAGGTATCATGAGAAAAGTTAATACCGCAAAAGTAAATGAATTGACCGGTGATTATGATGATTGGTTACAAGCACGCCTTAAAAATAAAAAGGCAGCACTTGCCCATTTGCAGGTTGCATTAGATGCTTATCAAAAGGATCAAGATAAAAAAGCACTACTGCTAGCACTAAAAGACATTGCAAAGGCTCAGGGTGGCATCGGCTGGCTTGCAAAAGAAACGTCCTTAAATCGTGAACATCTTTACTATTTATTATCAGGGAAAGGTAATCCAAGACTGGATACTCTAAGCCAAATTTTTAAAGCCTTTGGATTTCATCTAAAAGTCGTGTAAAAACCTGCAAGATAGCTTATTAAAAGCAGAAAAAAGGCCTGATTTAGCGTCTCTATAAAAGCTCAGCACAATAGTTTAATAGGATGTGCTTATCGCTAATTTTTGTGCAACAAGCGCATTCAAACTTACGCCAGCACGCGCTGCTTCAACGGCTAAAGCCCGATGCACTCGTTTATCAATTCTAACATTGAATTGACCGCTATAGGATTTGCGAGCCGGTGCAACCGGAATGGCTTCGCCATGTGCCTGATAGCTCTCTTTCATGGCTTGCCAAGCTATCGCAAGTTCTTCTAAAGCTTCCTCAGGCGTATCGCCATACGCTGACACATTCGGCAATTCTTCAAAATGAGCAAGCCATTCATGTTCACTTTCCGGCACAAGCTCAATACTAAAATCGTCAAAGCGATCATCGGATGGGTAGCTTATATTTTGATTATCAATGTTCATAACGTTGTTCCTCATCGTACTGCTGCAAGAATTGCTTAACTTGATAAGCCTTGGCTTCACCGTTACGATTTTGTACGCAAAGGCGAAAATGGCGAGGCGAGAACCAGATTTGATGGCTACCGGATTGTCGGTCTTCTTTCCAGCCACACTGGCTCATCAATGTTCTGAACTCCTTAAAACTCAAGCCATTTGGATTATTTCTTGCTTTTTGCAGAAGTTTTTCTAATTTGCTCATATTGTAACTATATATGGTTGCAAATTATTTGTCAAAATATTTAGTTATCTTTAAAGAAAGTGTATGAGGTTATCATCATGAAAGCAGTTACGACTTAATACGCCTCTTTTTTAACAAAAGAGGCGAATAATGTTTGCCGAATAGCATTCCGCGTCACTTTCTGGGTGAAAAACGGAAAGTGACGCGGGATTTGGTTATTGCTAAGCGATTGATTAGATTTATTTTTTCATTGATAGGTGTCAAAATTGGGACGTTATGCAGCAGTGGAAGGTTCTTTCCTGCCGATAGATACTTTTATGAAAGATGTGTCTATCGACATGAGCGAATGTATCATTGTATTCAAGAGACGCTACTGCCATGAAAGTAGCGAGAGGTGTAAAAAACCTTTGGCAACCCTGTTCAATAAATTCGTTTATTGGGCATTCCATCAGCCCTATCGTTTTGATAGGGCGTTTCAACTAGCCATTTAGGCTACTTTAACGTTAGCAAGGCTATCATTTCTGATAAGTCTTGTTTTTTTATTATACATTCATGACAGATCATATTTTATAATCTTGACTAATGACTATACACACATGTTTATAGCTATTTTGTTTATTTTTAACAATTGTATTTTTCTATGTGACTTGATTTGATAAGAATTAATCCTTGAATCACGACTATTTCTTACTCATGCGTTCTATTTCGTTGAGCTGTTGTTTTCATGACTTGATAATTGTTTTTTACTGATTGTTCATATTCCGTTATTGCTGATAACTTTTCTATTCCAATCGCCTAATGACGCATGTATTTGTATTAATTTGTAGATGAAGTCAATGATTGTTAAAAAACTGACTTAATTGACACCTTGAATTTATTTTATCGTTGAGAAAGTAACGTATATCTAAACGCTAAGCGATTAATTGATTATATAACTAAGACATTGTTATTTTTATTGTTTGTAGCGTAATTCCGCCTATTGATTTATTGATGTATCTATAAGCTTGTTCATAACTGTTCAACTGAATCATGACCGTTCTATTTTATCTATTTTAATTGACTACTTACAACCGATGACTAATAGGACAAGTTACTAACTATTTTTTGTTCAACCCTTTAACCCATGAGGAAATCATTATGACTAATACAACTGATGCAACGACTTCTACGAGTGAAAAAACGTATCTTATTGAAGAGACTAATTTTAAGCGATTGATTGAAACAGGTGAAAACATTTATCAGGCAACGCATGTTAAGCCCTCTATTCGTAAATTAGTAAATTTAATTATTGAGCAGGCGGATATGACCACCATTGAAGCAAAGCTGATTGATCAATACCGTTAATCAATGAAGTTATTATTTTATTATGATTAAAAACCATTAAAAGCTGATTATCTCAATGTTAATTTTTATGATCATGACGGATAATTATTTATTGTTATATATTAGGTTGGCACACATGCCTTGTTGGGTTCATGACCGAGCAAGTGCATGGATATGATGTATCATAGGTTCT
>JBCCZV010000106.1:0-13375 GCA_039187085.1 Pseudomonadota bacterium | reverse complement strand
TTGAAAGTCTTTCGAGGTAAGAATTAGTACAAAATTCCTCCCGATGCCCGGGGGGTGAAATTGGTAGACACAAGGGATTTAAAATCCCTCGATCGTAAGATCGTGCCGGTTCAAGTCCGGCCCCGGGCACCATTTATTTTATTTATAAATCAATAAATTATCTTTATTTAGAATAGTCTTGCTAAAAGTCATAAATAGTTAATGACTACATTTTGACTATAACCAAGATGTTATAGATTAGCTATCGGACTTCTTTTTGGCACGTCTGCGAAATGGTCAGGTGCGAAATGCGCATATCTCATTGTCATATTTAAGGTTGAATGACCAAGTATCTTTTGCAGGGTAAGAATATCGCCTCCGTTCATTAGATAGTGGCTGACAAAGGTATGTCTACATACATGCGTCATTTGCCCTTTAGGTAGGGTAATATCAGCTCTTTCTATAGCTTGTCTAAACGATTCATAACTAGGTTTGAATATCCTTCCTGTTCTGGTCTCAATGTACCTATCGATTATATTGTCTGTGTATGGTACGGCTCTGATCTTGCCGCTTTTAGTTTTACTGTAGGTTATCTTCCCATTTCGAAATTGATGTCGTTCTAATCCTTCAGCTTCACTCCACCTAGCGCCTGTTGCCAAGCATATTCTTGTAACAATTAGAGCTGATGAATTTTGGCTTTTCTCTAATTCAGTCAGCAGGGCTTTTATCTGATCTTAAGTTAGCCAGGCAAGCTCGATTTCATCAAATTTTATTGGTCGGATTTTTTTGAAAGGATTTTCGTGGTGCCATTCATCAGAGCGCTCTAGTTCATTAAATACAGCTTCACGTGCAGCGTCGAGTAGACATTTTGTGAATTGGATTATGCTAAAAACAGTTGCCTTTTTTTAAATGGTAAGACGCTCCGTACGCTGTAATTTCGACAGCTCTATCTTTGAACATCAGTTCCAATCTCGGCTCTACTCTTGTGTAGAAATTTGATTCATTGTCGGCAAATAGTCTAAAGTCAGACCATCCTTCTCTGCTACCAATAAGATTTTTATGTTGCAATTGAAAACGAAAGACGGACCCCGAATCTGAGATGTAACATCCTTCATAAAGGCGTAGGATATCTGTATTTACGACAACAGGATTTATTAGTCTTTTCGCTTCCTGTAAGTATCTATCATGCGCAGCTGAGCCAAATGACTTTGATGACAGCGCTAAGTTTGCTGCTTGTTTGTACAGCTTGATCGCCATATCCGGCTGGTCGTTTAGTACATAGACATTAGCAAGCCATTCATAATTGAGTGGATAGTCTGGGTATGCCTTAATATTCGCGTCAAGTACTGTTATGGCTTCCTGATAACGATTTGACTTCATGAGAAACTGAGCTAGGTCCATATACAATTCACCAGTTTGCGTAACGCTTGAACCAAAAGTTTGCTTTGTTTTTTTAAGAAACGAAGTGAAATTTTCAGATGTAAAATCATCCCACGAGTTTTTGCTGTATTTCGCGCCCTGAAATACGTGACTTATACCGTGATAAGTGGCTTGCAGTGTTACAGACATGTGTCCCTCGCCATCGAATTCATGCAGCGTGATATCAGATGCAGTCTCATCGTCTTTTTTTATGGCTTTGAAGAAGTCCCGAAGCTCTTTTTTCATGCCGTCACCGTCATTCTGGCCAATAGCAAAATAGACAGGAACAGCGAGTAAACTTGCTCGCTCGTTAAGTGCCTCTATGTCGTTAAATAACACCCGATTTTGCCACCATAAAGACGGGCTGATAATCACATAAGCTTGATAGAACACATTGCCGGTTAACAGTTGTTTTGCAGCAAAAAGGCCACTTAATGAGTGGCCTACCAGCACTCTAAAAGGATGGGTGCGGTACGTCTTATCGATATAGGGCATAAGTTCAGCCTCAATAAATTGCTGAAATTTTTCGGCGCCTCCGCTTTCATTTGAATGACTGGAGTCTTTTGTTGGTGTGAAATCTCTCAATCGAAGCGTGCTGGGTATAGCGACTACAATGCATTCTGGTACACCTCTCCATTTCGCGAGCATTCTCGTACTCGCTACTGTATGTTCAATGTTTTGCTTCCCGTCTAATAAAACAATCACCGGATAAGTATCATTCGAGCTTTCGTAGCCATCCGGTAATGAAATCAGGATATCTCTCTTTTCATCCAGTATTGTCGATTCGATTATAACTTTGTTTGCGATTTCGTAGCCTTCTGATTTTTGTCCATTGCTGGCAAACAAAGCTGAACTGATTGAAGATAGAAGGGCGCAGAATATTAATTGTGAGCATACTTTCATTTATTTCCCCTTAATATTTGTAATACCAGCATTTATTCGTCTAGTTGTAGTCTGAAGATAAAAGGTTAAATAGAAGGGATTGAAGCGTCACTTAGCGATTTGCAATGTTCTAAAATCCCTCCCTACTTTTGATTTGTTAAAGCTATGAATCGAATGTTTAGTGCAATTAAATCCCGACTTCTTATGAAGATTTGCGGAACTGCCTCGCTTACGATAATGCGATTTAAAAACGCCAGATATCTATGAGTGTTTGCATTAGGCACAAGCATGAAGCCCAGAAGATTTATAACTCTCAATAATTAGGATGCCAAACTTCAGATTTCACATGTAATCAATTGTCACCATTTAGAGTATGAATAAATGCAGCACCCGACTCTTTGCCATTTGCATCGTGATATGGCGAAGCGACAATAATATGGCTATCAGATAGCGCCACATTCCATCCAAATCTATAGCTAGGCATACTTTTGTTTGCAATAACTTTTGATGAATATTGCCAACGACCCGCCTCTTTTTTGTACACGTAGACAGCTCCAGCATCAGTGCCATTTTCATCGTTATTCATGGCGCTGATAATGGCTGTATTTCCGTTTATCGCGACGCCGCGACCAAACCTGTCATCGGCATTTCCATCGGGTGATACCAATTTAGCCATTTGCTGCCAATTATTTCCTTTTCGTTCAAAAAGATAGGCTGAACCGGCATCAACGCCCATCCCTTGGATGTCGTCCCGCCTCGCAGAAATTAATGCTGTATTGCCTGAAATAGACACCCTGACACCGAAGATATCAGTGTTTCCACCATCGGAGGCCATTAGTTTTGCTTGTTGCACCCATTTGTCTTCTTGCAGTTTGAAAACATAAGCAGCACCCGCGTTTTCTGCTTTTTCATCATGTAAATCAGCACCCACGATGACTGTATTGCCATCAATGGCCACGCTTATGCCAAATAAATCACCTGCAACGCCATCATCAGCATTAATTTTCGATTGATACTGCCAACGGTTATTTTGTCGCTTGAAAACATAGGCAGCGCCAGAATCTTTGCCTAATATGTCACTGCGTGGAGCGCCGATGACCAGAAAATCTTTAGTCAGCGCGATGCTCTGGCCAAACGCATCGCCAGGTTTAGCATCGGGAGCGGTTAATATTTCGCTCTGTTTCCATTCTGTCGCAGTGCGTTCAAATGAAACAACAGCCCCTGAATCTTTCCCCATGTCATCTCTTTGCATTACACCTAGCATAGCGATATTGTTGTTAAGTGCGACTTTGCCACCCAAGGTGTCTTCGCTGAAGTGAGGCTCAGCAATCAATTTAGCTTGTTGCATCCATCCATTTTTATTCAATACGTACACATAAGCCGCTCCCGCATTGGACACATTACCGATGTCAGCTTTAAATGCGCCGACAAGCGCGGTGTCTCCGTCTATAGCAACGCTATAAGCAAAAAAATCCTCATTTTTGCCATCTTTTGCCAGAAGAATATCTTGAGATGCGAAGTTATAGGGAGCAGCTAAAGCCAGTACTAAAAGAAGGAAAATGTGTCCTGTTTGGATTCGAATAGCCATATCTCGTCTTACTTTTTCACGTTAATAATAGTGTTGATACCGTTAAGATTTAAGTGCTTTCTAGGTTAGCTGACTGTTACTATTCAAGCCTTCCAGTGATGTCGTAATAATGTGTTTTTACCATTGTTTCCGTGTTAATAAACGCCCAGTTCCATTTATCTGAAAAGCTGTCTAAAGGTGTTAGTTGCTTAATAGCACACAAGGATAAGCCCTGGTCGACAAGTTTTTTTATAATCGCATGGGTTTGATTTAGCATGTCAATGCTTGCTTGAAGGTCATCCAAGGTTGCCAATGGGCCATGTCCCGCAATGATTTTTGTGTCTTTGTTTGCTAGGTCCAATATCTTTTTGATGCCGTCGATAAAGCCTGCCACAGTGCCACCATTGTCGATATCGATAAACGGGAAACGACGCGTAAACACCAGATCACCAGCATGTATTACATTCGCCTCCTTGAAATAGATGAAGAGATCACTATTGGTATGAGCATTGGGTGTGTGATAAAGCTCAATGGTTTGCCCATTCATAATGATTGATGAAGCATCTGTAGCATCAATGTTCGGATAATAATTATCGGTGAACCGGGGCGCCTCTCGGCCTAACATTCTGATGGCACCTGGCGCGTTAAAGTAGTGACGAACATTAGGATGCGCCATGATGATCGCCCCCCGCTCTTTGAAGTAGGCGTTTCCTCTGACGTGATCACGATGAAAATGCGTATTCAGAATTAAACTGACATCACGGTTGCCTGAGAGTTGTTTTTGAGTTTTATCGATAAGCTCAACCAGATGTTCCATTTGTGTATCCACCATGAAAACACCTTCTTCGCCAACCAAAACCGCAACGTTACCTGCCCTGTCTGTTCTTAGCTGGTGAATACCGCTACCCAGATTGGTCACCTTGACGTCAAAACCTTTGTAACCATCATGGTTATGAGCACTTGCGTAACTAGACACAAAAAGCACAGCAGCAAGTGGCATCATTTTTTTCATTGTTACTAATCCGAGAGTTTTTTTGTGACATGTGACTAAATGCTAAGCGCACTCGGAGACAAAATATAATTGTTTAACGATATCCCACTCATATCAATAAATGATGAGTAAGGTGATATGCTAAGCCAAACATAAAAATACATGATTAATAAAAGTGATGATTGAAGACGTGACCTATGCGCCCAGATGAACTCAAATTATTAGTTATTTTCGACGTGATAATGACGGAGAAATCGATAACCCAGGCCTCAAAGCGTTTATCCATGACTCAACCCGCAGTTTCCAATGCGGTGTCGAAAATGAGGGTGTTATGGAAAGATAAGTTATTTGTTCCTGATGGCAGAACAATACAACCTACGACCTATGCAAATAACATGTGGAGTCAGGTTCGCGATTCCTTGTACAACATTAATCAGTCCATAAAGCCTGAACCGTTTGAAGCAAAAAGTGCAAAGCGAACCTTTAGAATTGCATTACCCGATATCGTCCTTAATCTAATTTGGTTGGAACTAAGACAATTGTTTGAGAGAGAAGCACCCGGGTTAAACTTATATGCAGTGCCTTACACCATATCTGGTACCAAACCGCTACTTGATGATGCTGAAGTTGACCTGGTTGTCGGACAGAGCAACCGATCCTTAGAAAACATCTGCACCGAACATTTGTTTGATACGGATTATGTTTGTGTGATGCGCAAACATCATCCGTTAGCGAAGAAACCGTTAACGGTTGAGGCGTTTTCAAAAGCAGAGCATTTGCTGGTTTCATTATCTGGCAATATCGATAACCCCACAGACCATGCCCTGCAACAACTTGGGTTACAAAGACGCATCGCGTTAACTGTAAACAGTTTTTTCTCTGCAGTTCCGATTATCAAGGAAACCAATCTTATTGCGATTTTAGCTACAGACCTTTTACATAATTATTTAGAGGATAATGATGTTGCAGTGACACATCCGCCAATCAAGATTCCCCACACGTCCATTTCAATGTTGTGGCATAAACGACAAAGTAACGACAAAGGGTTAATTTGGTTGCGGGAGCATATCAAGCGTATATCTGTCACACGCAGAGCGCAGCAGGTTGAAAATGTATTCGACTTTATTGACTCAAAAAGTTGAGTTAAAGGTGGTTTTCTAACAGGAAAAAAGCTTGAATATGACTGAAGCCACGAATCTGTCGTCCAAATATCTAGAAATCGATACTCTGAACTGAGCTTGTCATAAAGACAAATCTGAGAATCGTGGGGCATCGCCACTTATAACTTCTGCTACTGCTCTGCGTACAAAGCAGTAGTCTCGTACCTAAATTATGGCCGTCTGTTCCTTGTCTTATTGAGTCAGTCAGCAAAACAGTGGGGTCGATGTATACGTTAAGCAGAAGTCTATTTCTAGAGTGAAGTGCGGCGCGCCATCCGAAAATCAAAACAGCGCTCTAATGTTGGTTCATGCTCATTTTAGGTGAGAGATTTTTCCCGTCATTACACCAAATAATTATCAGCTTAAAATATGTGCAAAATGTTAGAGCTATTCTAATCTTTAAGCTCTGAACTCGGTTTCATATATTGCACCTCACGGCTAAGGAAAAACAATGAAGGTCGCTACACTCTTTCTAATTTATGTGGTTTCTGCTTTTTTCTCGATAGCCTTCGCTGAGCAAGCCACATCCAATACGAATAATGTCAAAGATATGAAGGTTTTGGCAGCTTCCGATCCGGCCTTAAAAGACTTTAATGTGCTGTTGGTGCCTAAAAAATCATCACTACTGAATGATAAAACAAAAGAATTTTTAAAAGGCATTGAGGATAACTGCGATCAATGCCTGCGCGTTCCAATGATACAACCACCGCCGCCGCCACCTATGGATGCTCCAATACTTATAAGTGTGCCTTCAATTGGTGGCCCCGGAAGTGGCAGGCCAGCACGTCAAAAACCTGAGTCCCTCAATGTCTCAGAGTTCTGCAAAAAATACCCTACCTTCAAAGAATGCACAGGGATTGATAACAATGATGAATAACAAAACACTATCTCTCTCAGTGATACTTTGGTTTTTCTGCGCTAATGCTGCTTTTGCAGAGGTGGAGGAAGAGCCATCAATTTTTGATGCTGTAGCCTATGCTGATTTGCACTATCAAAAAGACCAGTTTGAGATTTTATCGGCTCTGTTAAAGGCTGAGGAGGACTTTACTTCTGCTCATATAGCGCATCAAAAAGAGCTTATGCGTATAGCAGAGCGCGCATACACCATCCAATATTGGATGACCATTGGGATTTATATCATCGTAACGATGTTGGTTTTTGGCGGATTTTACCTGTCTTTTTTACAGTTTCAGGCTGATATTAAGCAAAAAGATGCTGCTGTATCACCCGAGGCGCAGAATAAAGCAACATTCAAAATTGGCAAAACAGGCGTGGAGTTTAGCTCTTCTGTGATTGGCCTTGTTGTTCTCTTCATGTCATTTATGTTTTTTTACCTATACGTAAAAGATGTCTACCCCATCAATGTTGATAAGATACAGGCTGTGTCTTTTAGCAATAATGCGTCAGAAGCAGGAAAGCAGGTGACAAAATAGAACTCTGCCTTTGCATATGCTTTGAATGAAATGCGAATTGCTCGTTAACGCTGAGGGGAGCTTAGCTATGGATTTATTCAATAAATTAGAGTTTTGGCAGCTTATGGCAACCCTACTTATTGCGTACTCTGTCCATCGCTACGGTAAGCAAAACACCACAATGAATGCTGTAAAAGAGCTACGAGAAAAGTCTGATCCTGCTTATAAGCACATAGAGCACTTACCAAAAAAGTACGAAGAACTCGGCCGTGAGCAAAGAAGCCTTGTCGCTGCTTATTTGAATGAATATGAACATTTTTGTGCGTTATATAATACAGGCATCATAAACCGATCATTAGCAAAGATAACGCGGCAAGATACGATCGTGAAAGCTTATGAAGAGTATTGTGGCTTCATAGAGTCTTGGCGCAAAGAACATGCACCAGAAGCTTGGGAGCAGCTTAGAATATGCGCCGAAGAATTAGGGGCGGAGTGTTAAGAGAGGCAAATGTTCGTATTTGCCGCATCCCATTAAGTGTTGGCTGCGTTTGTCAGCCACCCGCTCAAAAAGAATTAGTCATTATCTGGCAATAAAACCTGAGTGACCGCTCTTCGCCCAAAGGAGCCATTTGAAGTTAACTTATTGACTGCAACGATTGTCTTATAGCTTCAACACACCGGTCCTTGTCTTTGACCCAAAGTGCATAGCTCAATGGAAAGACTTCAATGCCTGCTCGTTTTATTACCTTGTAGGTATTGAGCTCAATGTAATCTTCCCAAGGTCCTGGAAAACCAATTAGATCAATTGCTAAATAATCATTATCGCCTTTGGCTAGAACATCAATATAAGTGCCTAACATTTCATAGCCGCCCCAGCAATCGATGTTTAAGTCCTGTAGTGTGGACAACACGTCATTTTGAAAATCATCAGCTTGTCGCTCAGATTTGTGTTCAAGGATAAAACTGTCAATAGACGCTAGGTATTGGCGTAGCAAATTGTCTGGTGAAAGGCTGCTGGCGTCGATTGATTTGAACATTAAAGCAGTTTGTCTCGCTCTGGTTATGGAGACATTAAATACGTCAGGTTTGTTGAGGTATGCTGCCGCCCGTTTACTGTTGTTATCAATACAAAACGAGATAAGCATGATATCCCGCTCTTCTCCTTGGAAACCAAAAGGCGTGGACACCCTAATTTGATGTTTTTGGATACTCTCAAGTGGAATGTGTTTTTCTACAAGGGACGAAAGGTAGGCTGCCTGTTTGTTAAAGGGAGAGAGAATGCCGATGGATCTTGGAAATTGCAGCTCAGTATCTGCTCCTATGATGCGCTTAATTTCTGCAATAATGGCATCCGCTTCCATTGGGTTAGTGCCAGCAGCGGTGCGTTCTCCATCTATTTCTATAACTTTTACATGCCCTATGGTTGAACAGGGACGATGCTGCATCACTTTCAGCTTTCCATTGTAAAAAAACATATTGCTGAAATGAATCAACTCAGGTTGGCTACGGAAATGCTCATCTAAAAACGCAATCTGGCTTTGGTTTGTTGCACTGTGCAACGCCATATCCAGGATACTTAAATCACGATAGCTCATAGCCTTTTCTGAGCCTTTCACGCCAAACTGGTCGGCGATTTCCTGTTGTTTAGCTCTCGCTAGAAACGAATAATGTCTTAATTGCTTTTGATCTCCCACTATCAAGGCGCGTTTAGCTCTGGCTAAAGCAGGTAAAACGCTGGAGATATTGCACTGTGTCGCTTCATCAACGATAACCAGATCAAACATTTCATGATCCAGAGGCAATACTCGATGCAAAGTATTCAGTGTTACCAACCAAACAGGGAAGCCTTTCAGTAAAGACGTAAAGTTAGCACTGGCAAAATATTCAGATTGCTTGGATGAGGTTCTGGCTCGGGATGCCTTATTTAGTACCTGGATGGCCTTGCGGTCTGATTTTAGTAGGTGCGAGATTGCCTTGGCTTTTTCCGCTCGTAGATACTGGGTGGATAGCTTTTCCTTGTCATGAATCCGTTGATTAAAATGTTTTGATATGGTCCAAAGCTGTTCTCCTTTACTAACAGAAGTACTATTCAACTTATGTACAAGCTTATCCCAAAAAGTAGCCGTGTCCGTTGCAAGCCTATGGGCACGATGACCATGTGTAAAAGCCTGTGCGCTCAACTTTTCTAAGCGGCTTTCGTCTAGCTCTATCTCGTTTATCAGCTTGTTGAGTTTCTTTTTATAGTCATCAGCATGTTTTGATTCAGAGTGGTCGTGATAGCCAGCCAATAAATCGTCTAAGTACCGCTTAAACTCTTTCAATACCGCCTTTTGACCAACTCGTACATATAGGTTGTCGAGCCCAAAATCGTTACTAAGCTTTTGAGCAATGACATCAAGGGCAGTGTCAGAGTGAGCCACAATGAGTACTGATTGCCCTCGCGTAAAATGCTCCGCAGCAGCAGCCGCAATCGTAAAGCTTTTCCCAGTGCCTGGGGGGCCTGATACGACACCAAGTGTTTCTGTCGCCGCGATTTCTAAGACTTGCTTCTGTGCTGCGCTAAGTGTGCCTGGCACCAGCCTATGGTTAAGGTTGATGGCTGCCTGTGAAGGTAGTGACTCTCCCAAGATAGCATTCAGCGGTGCAGAGCTTTTTTTCTGGCTCATTAGTATAGAAAGTTCGTGCAGCACGCCGCGGCTACTAGCTGATCGTTCCACAAAAGCCAGGCATGATATAGGAAGTAAACTAGGCTGTTTTCGTCGCATTGCACGAGAGGTATCATCTCTAGTTCCGAGTTGAGGAAATCTCAGACACTCTAAGCAATTTAGTTGAAAGGGGCTTTCGTCCAACAAGCCTATCCAATAGGAAGGTTCATAAAGCCTGTTGATATCCACATCGGGTAATTCTGATCGCTCTGGCAGCAAAAGTGACAGTAACTCTTCATTGACAGATGCAGAATGGCTGTCAGCGGTTAAGTAATAGCCGTATTCATCTGATTCGATTTTGGCTTCGTTTATCACTAATGGGCTAAATAAGGAGACTGCATCTCCATCATTTTGCAGTTTCCCACACACAAAAAAAGAGCCGTAAAGCAATACACGTTCACGTTGGTAGATTTCAACACGCTTAGAAAATGACTCACCGTATTCTGGATTGATTGGTAGTCGGGGTAGGTTGCCAGTCGCTAGCTCATCCTTTCCCGCAATGAAAAGCAGATCTTCCTTGTTTAAACGAAGCAGGTTACGCAGGTTAAAGTCGCCAGAATCTTCCTTGAAACACTCTCTGTAGAATCCAATTAATCCATTGATTTGCATTGAAAAAAGTAAACTAGATGAAGGTTAGTTTTGAAGTCTGCTTTAAAGGGTCGGCAGGGTCAATTGGGTTATGCTTATGCTAGCCATTTGGACGGTGTATTGTTTAGATTGGGAAATACCGTTAAATTCAATATGCAATGGTGAGAGCTAAAGAGGGTATTTTTCGCTAAAGCTGCGGCAAAAAGCCGCCAGTGTTGTATCACATTGAATACAGATAGTTTCGAGCTCTAAAAACTTAAGTTGTCTTTCACCATTTTCATACTTAGAGACAAAAATTTGAGGTTTTTTTAAACGGGCTGCAAGTTCTTCTTGGCTAAGTCCTGCCATTTGACGGATTGTTTTAAGCTCACTCCTGTAAGCCTTTTCGCGTTCTGACCATAACTTTTTATTCATGCATGAATCGTAAGTTACGTTGCGAAATATCCCATTACGGGATGTTCTGTTTTAGGATATATTGGGCTTGTGAAGAAACATCTTCAGCATCAGCTGACGGTTCTTCTTTGTCTGTTACCGACTTGATTAAAAAACGATATTGAGAGGTTTAGTATGCCGTTACCTATTATTGGATGGGGGATAGCTGCTGTAGTTTCACTATTTGCTGTTAAAAAAGGGCACGACTATTACAAAGAATTTAGTAAGGCGGAAGAGGAAAAAGAGAGAGCCTTACAGCAAAAGAAACGTGTATAAGCAATTCACAAAGCTCAATTTGAAAAAGAAACTTTCGAACAAGAGTGGTCGAATCGCTTCAGGTCACTTGTTTTAATTGATTCGAACATTTGGATGAACAAAGGCTACGAAGATTTTTTTGATGAACTAGAGTCTATATTGAAAGCTTTTTCTTCAAGAATAACAATGCCTTCCACACAGTTTGATGAAATAACAAACTTAAAAGACTGTGGATATGATACTGATTCAGATCTCTCACCGGGCACTACCTACTATCTTATTGATGTTATTGTATAAATTATTAATATCTTTATTCATTTGTATTTAGCTTTGCTATAACTAATTGAAAAAAATGACTATTTTTAGGGAAAGTGCGAACAAGTTCTGCAATTTAGGTCTTGATCGAGACGTTGCACTATCCGCCTAAATTTTAAGCGCCAAATTTTCAATCTCTACCAATATACTGTCGTTTCAGGCCGGATTTCGACCCTTGCTCGGGCTATTCCCGGATTTCAGACAGATCTTGGCTGTGTCGTATCATCTGGTCTTCTTTAAACAGGTTTGCCAAGGTGAATAACATGGCCAACTGTGAGTCGTTTTTCATCAGTCCTTTATAGCGCGCTTTGATGAAGCCAAACTGACATTTGATAATGCGAAACGGATGCTCCACCTTTGCCCGGATGCTGGCTTTTAAGTATTCGATGTTAATAATGGTTTTGTTCTTACGGGGACGTTTTTTCAGTGCCCGGACTTTGCCGGGACGGTCGGCAATTAACCATTCCACGTCCGTATCTTTAAGCTCTTCCCGCTTCTCAGCACCTTGATAACAGGCATCGCCGGAAACGAATTTCTCGTCGCCGTGCAGCAGGCTATTCAACTGCTTCAGGTCATGTTCGTTGGCGGCGGTGGTCCCCTGTTTATGGGGGAGGCCGCTCTTGGCATCCACCAACGTGCCCTGTGTCATCATCACATCACAGTTCGACAGCCATTGATTGAAGGTTTTGAATAGCAAGTGCCGGAAATTCATAATGGTAGTGCGGTCAGGAATCGCTTTGTCTAATGACAACTGAGTAAATTGGCGCATTGAAGCAATTCCATATAACGCATCTTCCATTGCCTCATCACTGAGGCTATACCACTGTTGCATACAGTGAATCCGGAACATGCTTTCCAATGGATAAGGGCGGCGGCCATTGCCCGCTTTGGGGTAAAAGGGTTCAATCACTTCCAGCAACTGAGGCCACGGCAACAGGTTGTACATCCGGGATAAGAATATCTCTTTAAGGGTTTGGTGGCGCTTGCTGGAAAACTCACTATCGGCGAAGGTAAACTGGTGGCTGATATGGGCGTTAGCAGCTGTGATTGACTGTGCCGCTATGATCTCACATCAGGGACTTATTCACATCTTCCCTGGGTTAGATTAATTGCTCTACTCGATAGAAAATGCGACGTTAATTACCGTAAAAGGAATAAATTTTTAGTTCCTTGTATCAAGCTGCACTCGCCCAGTATTGCGTAAAGACTGCAGAAGTAGAGCCACAAAAACATAAAGATTAGCAATTGAGTGACTAAATAATTTTTTGAAGTACAAAAAAACAAGGCAGTGTAAGTAAAAAAGAGATAACTCCAATCACAGTGATTAAATCAGATTTACCTCTTAGAGACTTCTAAAGAAATTTGATTTAATAGCATTTATAACAATACATCTAATACTTAGAAAATAGCTTTTAATTATATGACACCGCATGTTTTCCTTGGTCGCGGTAGGGTAATTTTGTGATATACCGGAATCAAAAATCAACATACCTAATTTATTCAGATAATGAGCGGCGATTTTTACATTGACCTTTCACCGAAATTAATCCCGATACATAGGTTGGACATTAAGGATTAATGGAAACCAATCCATACCTCAATCGCCCATTTTTCCTGTCTCTGTCAGGATGCGCCCGTTTGGCGTATTTTGACAGATAATTCATCGTCCA
>JBCCZV010000105.1:0-13426 GCA_039187085.1 Pseudomonadota bacterium | reverse complement strand
TTCCAATGGTAAGAGCGATTCCACCTTACAGAGGGAATCCAAACGGTGGAGGGCGTCTTGTCCTTGATCATATTCTTGTCGATCCCAAAGGCTGTGATTATAGGTCATCGCCTCGGATGATTTTGGTATGCCTCGTTATGCAGTGGATGCTTTAGGTTATGTTACTGAAAGTTTGTATGATGTGCAGGGTAATGAAATTTATACCATACGTTGGCTAAATCCGATTGGTAAACTCACAGAGTATAATGAAACGAGTCTTGAAGCCGCACTCTTGCTACATAATAACGTCTCTATACATACAGATGCCAATACAAGGTATCGTATTTATGATGAATTGAGTCAACTGCGTTTTCAAATCGATGCCAATGGCTATGCGACTGAAATGCGTTATGATAAAGCAGGCAATGTCATTGAAAAGCGTCTTTATCAACAAAAAATTTGGCAAAACCAAACCAACGGTGTTAACCAATGGGGATTTAATCCCTTTACTTTATCACTCGCTGAGTTAGAAACTACCGTTGAATTATTAGAGTTTTCTAATGAACGATTTGTGTATGATGCTTTTAGTCAATTACGGTTTAGTATCGATAGCAATCATTATGTGAAAGAGTATCAATATACCAATAACAAGATTTCAAAAGAGTTAGTTTATTTAAGCTATCTGGGAGGTATTCAGTCAGGTGAATTTAGTGTTGAAGAAATGCAAGATAAAATGCGTAGCATTAACAACTTTAGTACATCGTATATTTATGACTTGTCAGGTAATCTTCGTTTTAGTCTTGATGCTGAAAATTATCTTACAGAGAGACGTTATGACAGTCGAGGTAATCTGATTG
The DNA here is from genome assembly GCA_039187085.1 of Pseudomonadota bacterium. GTDB lineage: Bacteria > Pseudomonadota > Gammaproteobacteria > Enterobacterales > JBCCZV01 > JBCCZV01. The sequence continues at coordinate 12,590 of JBCCZV010000105.1, read as the reverse complement.
AATTACTGGAATATCAAGATAAATCTTTAGTCACTGACCAATCAACTCTAGCAGAATTTGTTGAGCTGGTGACACCGGGTGATGCATTCTTTACGTATCAAACTGTGCCAGAAAATTATCGACATACTCAATATGTGTATAATGAATTCAATCAACTCGTCGCCAAAATTGATGCTGAAAACTATGTGACGAGCTACGATTACGATAATTTGGGTAATACTATTGAGCAAAGACAATACTTAGAACCCATTGAAGATAATTTATTGCATAAACCTGATGATAATGCTTTAGAAGCTATGGGACGATTGAGTGGTGTATTATTGTCTAATGCGCAAGGAAAAATCAGTGCGATAACTTCCGCAATTTTTGATAATTTGAACCGTAAACTTTATGAGATTAATGCTGAAAATTTTGTAACGGCTTATCAGTATGATAAGAATGGTCGCGTCACGCAAGAAATCCGATACCAAGAAATTCCTTTTACTGGTGATATGCCTCGTTCACAAGTAAAAACTGAAGCAGCGATGAAGAATTTACTTGCAGAATCGCAAGGGATTCGTACGCATTATGTTTACGACGCAGTGGGACAGTTACGTTATCAACTTGATGCTGAAAACTATCTGACTGAACATCGTTATAATCATCAAGGCTTAGTGGTTGAAACCTTGGATTATCAGTTTGCCGGCCAATTCAGCACATCTGTTTCTTTGCAAGATATTGAGAGCTTTCTTAATTCCACCAATAGCATCGGTCGTATTGGCGATCATTATCAAATAAAGCAATATGATTATGATGAATTAGGTCAGTTGATTCGTGAACGGCCTTCTTCTGAACTGGAATTTGTTTATCACTATGATGCTAAGGGTAATATGGTGCGTAAGCAAGATATTGATTCTGCCAATGCAGTGACAAGAGAAACCTTATTTATCTATGACCAACATAATCAAAAACGCTTTCAGGTTAATGCTGAAGGTTATGCTACAGAATGGCGTTATGATGCACTTGGACAAATTGTTCAAAAATCAGTTTATAAAAATATTAATTTAAACGTATCTTCCAACATGGATATGAGTAGTATTCAGCAAAATTTACACAGTTTTAAGAAATCATCTGAATACTACATCTATGACAATTTAGGACAAAAACGATTTATTATTGATGCCGAAGGATACGTTACGGAAAATCAATTTGATGGTTATGGCCATTTAATAACGATTAAACATTATCATAATAATATAGACCGTGTGGGATTAAATGTGGAATCCATGATCACACTGCTCATCGACAACCCATACAGTCAGACTGAATATCAGTTTAATGCTATCGGTCAACAAATAGCTCGGCGTGACCAAAAGGGTTATTATGAATACTTTACTTACGACGCTTTGGGAAACAAAACGCACTATACTAACAAGCTAGGCAATCAATGGCATTATCAGTACGATAAACTGAATCAACTGATACAAGAAACAATGCCTCCCATCACATATAGGGACAATGGTGTCGATGTCAACGCGCATATCATCAATACGTATGAATATGATGCTTTTGGTAATTTGATTAAGGAAATCAAAGCGAAGAATACCCGCATGCATCATCAGACTCTGTATGAGTACGACAAGCTTAATCGTAAAATAAAAACCATTCTACCGATTCAAGGACAAATTGAAACCGATGGGACATTATATATTTTTGGGCATCAACGTTATATTACCTATAGTTACAATGCTTTTGACCAACTGATTAAACAATCTGATTATCGATTTCAAAATGGCAGAGCTGTCGATACCTATTATTTTTACAACCATTCAGGTTTACTTGAATTAGAACTGCTTGACCGTGGTGAAATAGACTTACTTGATCGCTACATACCCAAACGCTTTGAATATGATGCATTTGGTAATAAAACTCAAATTGAATATTACGGTATAGGTTTAGAGTCTTTTGAGAGTTGGCATGCTCATATGGATTCGAAAGCTGCCTTAGCTTTAATCGAACAAGCCAAAATTGAAGCCTCTTCACGAGAGGATAACCTACACCCTGCTTATTTATCGCGTTTTGCCTTTTTTAATTATGATAAACTGGGTCGTTTAACCTCAGCCAATGGCTATCTGCCTGAACACGGTAGCAACGCAGTTTTCTTTGAATATGATGGCGCTAACAATCTCACTTATAAAAAAGTAGCATTGAGTGTAAATAGTGATGAGTGGGCAGAAGAATTTTTCTACTATAGTGAACGCAACGAGTTAGTCGCCACAGTTAATGCCGAAAAATATTTAACCGCTATGGTCTACGATGCTGAAGGCCGAGTCATTAAAAAAATTGAGCACGCTGGACAATTACAAACGAGTATTGACAAACGAGCGATACCCACTATTATTGGAGTGAGTTCTGGCCCTATAAACCCTGACAGAGTTTGGATTTATCACTATGATGCGGTAGGCAACCAAATTCAGGTTAGTCGCGAAAATATTACTGCTGCTGATAGCTACGGTAATTGGATTGATGATGCACAATTTCAAATTTTTAATACCTACGATGCTGAAGGAAATAAGATACAAACCTATCATTCAGGCTGGCATAAGAATCTTGAAACCTTTCACTATAACGCATTAAATCAACTAACCGACCACATAAAAGCAGATATCTCTGTACCGGGAAGTCATCTCACTGATGATGCTGATTCTCCTTTAGGTCATCCCTTTTCCAATCAACACCATTTATTAGCCAATCGCATAACCAATTATAGCTATGATGCTATGGGCAATTTGGTGCGCGAAAAAACCTTTGGCGAATGGACAGAAAATACCAAAGCTTGGTTTGAAAGTCATGCTCATGCTATTCCAGACACGTTAGGTGATGAACGCATCATAGAGCGTCATTTTGATCGTCATGGAAATGTTTTGTTGTATATTGATGCCGAAGGTAATCAGACGTTTTCTATCTACTCGACTAATAATGAGCTTATCAAAGAAAGCATTCGTGTCGATCAAAGAACAAATTTTGGTAACATTGGTACGACAGACGATAGAGTTGATGATTATACCATACAATATCGATACGATTATCAAGGAAGGCTTATTAATCAAATTAAGGGGTCACCGGATATACTAGCTACACCATGGGAAGAAGTGCATCAACTCTCTATTTATAATACCTTTGGAGAATTAATCGCAAAGGGAACCAAGGCTAGACATCTTCGCCACAATTTTGAATATCTACCTATTTTTGAACATTACGATTACGATGATAGAGGCAATCAAATACATACTTGGTCTCACGATCGCAAAGAATTAATCATTAAACGTGATTACGACGATGCAGGACGTGTTTTGTCTGAACTTTGGTTGGGTGAAGCCTCGAATACTAATGATGATCGTATAACAACTTATAGCTACAATCGATTAGGGCAAGTTATTGAGGAGCAAAAACCTAGATTTATAGCAGTAGAATATAAGAACCCTCTAAGTTTTACAGATTGGAGTTCGACGGAAGATCTAGTTTCTCCATTGATAACTCGTTCTTATGATCGTTGGGGTAATGTCGTTCGAGAAAATACGAGTGGTGCCACAACCTATTATGGTTATGATCATGATAATCGCTTAATCGAAAAACAAGGTGCTGGATTTTATATTCTCAACGAGGCAGGTCAAAGCCGCTTTTTTAATCCTTTTGAATATTATTTTTATGGACAAAATGGCAATTTACAAGCAACGCGTAATACCCGAGGGGATTTGAGTCTTTATCGATACACTCAAGATGGCCAATTGCAACATGCGTATGATGCTCAAGGTCATATGACTTATCATTTGCATAATATCTTTGGTGAGCTCGTCGGTAAATTAGAAGGTCAAGGTACTTTGAGTCAACGTATTACGGAATATCGCCATGATAAAAACGGCAATATCATTAAACAAATAGTGTACTGGCAAGAAAATGGTAATGATGCATCCTATATCCAACAATGGGGTTACGATAATCTTAATCGGAAAATTTACCATATTCGTGGTGAACAAGTTGTTTGGGGTGAAGATGGCGCTAACACGGATATATATTACTACAACCATAATAATCAAGTAGTGGCTCATCATAGTGCTAATAACAACATTATTAATAATACCTATGATTATAAAGGCAACAAGCTCACTGAGATCAAAACCATTGCTGGCGATTCAAGCTTTGAGCAAAAAACCGCGTGGAAATACGATTATTTCTCGAATCGTTTGCTGGCAGAATCCAGTGAAGGCACAAAAAAGCGCGCAAGAACGAAAATCTACGAATACAATGCCTTTGGTCAAGTCATTAGTGAAGATTTTTATTGGCGTAATCTACTCATATATATTTCAGACGGTTACAGCCAAGGAGGATCTGAAGAGCCAGGAGGTGAAGAAGGACCTGAAGGAGGAGAAGATTTTGGTTCATGGTATTTACAGACCTTACCTAAGAGCCAACAAATACACTACACCTATAACCGAGCAGGTTTAGTCATCAGCAAAAGTGATTTATTTGACGACTTTGAAGAATTAAAGTATACGACACATATGAAGTACGATATCCATGGCCAAGTGGTTTCAGAGATTATCGAACGCAGTCGTACAGTCAATAACACCACTACGGATTATAGCTTTGTTAGGCGATCAGAGTATATTTATGACAGTCACGGTCGTTTAAGAAACCTGAAAGCATCTCGTGGTTTTCGAAGTGACGATATCAGTGCTGAAATTTCTCGTCAGACGATATCTTACGATGAAGCTGGTAATAAACGCGGAATATTCACTATCTATAAAAACTCAGATGATATTGAGCAGTTCGATTCAAATTATTACGAGTATGATAAAAACCAACGATTGATTTTATCAAAGGCGATTTTTGATGAACAGCGTATCGTCGCAACCGATGATTCTGTAAAAATCACTTATGATGCGCTAGGTCGTCGTCAAACTGTTAAAACCTGGACGAAAGTAGGTGATGCAACGAGTCATGATCGAGAAGCGGAAACTCAGATATTTCGTTATAACGGCAGAGATCAAATTCTACGTGTTGACACTGAAAAATTATCGTTTAACACTTCAGATGCTACTCCCATTTACGATAGTACATCACCTAATAATACCCAGGTTTTTGGCTTTGTGATGCCTCCTGAGATTACCGAAAATATCTATAATGCCGTAGGTCAATTACTTTATACCACGACAACAATACGTCATTCCCATAATTCAGCCACGGTTGGCGATGAAAAATCATTAACCTTTTACGATTACTATTTGACAGGCCGTCTTAAGTCAACTTTAACGCAAAAATTGCGTGAGTACATCAATAATGGTATTTCTAATTGGAGAATTTTTAATCAAATTGATGTCGAGCATACACTAGAATCCGGCTTATTTGAAACACTAAAAACCGTAGAGACAACCAACACCTCGTACAATGCACAAGGCGACGTTATTGATATTGAAATCAGTGAATTTATTTATACAACAGAAGGTTGGGATCACGGTAAAAAACTCTCGGTTAAAGTCACTTCTCAGCAAAACCAAATTGAGAATATGACGAAGACATTGGATTACTCATACGATAGTACAGGTAAGCTGATTGCTGAGATTGATACGGATATCGATAGCGATCAAACCCAAGTGATTAATATTAGTTGGTACACTTATGATGCCAGTAATAATTTAGTGGTTCAGTATACCGGACAAAACCTTTCCGATCCTTTTCAACATACTGATAGAATTGAAACCTTCCAAGATTATTTTTACCATCAGGGACAAATAATTGGCAGTATAGGCAGCTTAGAAGCAGCACGTTTTGATTTTAATATTGATCCCAAACAAAAAGGTAGTGCGAATAATTCAGAATATATTGTTCGTCAAGGCGATACTTTAAGAAGTATTGCGTTTCAATTGTATGGCAACGCCAAATTATGGTATGTAATTGCGAATGCTAATGGTTTAAGCAGTGCTGATAACTTGCAAGTCGGTATTAAATTAATGATACCGCCTGTGCTTAATTATCAAAATAGCGCAGATACATTTAATGCATACAGTCCGGCAGCACTGGCAGGCAGTCAACAGTCACCCATATTACAAGCGACACCTTTAGAGCAACCGCCTTCGCAAGATGCTTGTCAACGCGATGCCCCTGCTTTGGCAGCAGCGATTATTTCTGCGGTCGTTTCTGCGTATACGGGAGGATTGTTTCCCAGCACAGCCGGCGGTCAATTTGCTTCTGGCGCGTTATCCAGTTCACTGGGTAATTTATCCGGTCAGCTTGTTCATAAAGCGATTGATCCTAATGTTGAAATTGATGGCAATAGTATCTTCAAAAGTGCTTTAAGCGGCGGGTTTACAGCGGGTGTGGGACAAAATGTTCATCTTGTGAACCGTGCTTTAACGACGGGTGCGATTAATCAAGTCATTAACAGTGGTAACCATGGTGTCCGTTGGGATTGGGCAAATTACTTGAGTGGCGTTGCAGGAAACATCACGAGCAGTGGTGTACAGCCTGTTTTAGGGGTACTGGGTGCATCTCCACAAACTCAAAAGATGCTTTCTAGTCTGGCTTCAGCACATTCATCGACTGTTGTTAACCAACTGACCTCAAATATGACAGCGGCAAATGTTAAAAGCTTAATGGGTGTTAATAATCATGGTTATTCCGTGAGGGGACTCAATCAAGCAGAATATTTTCGTCATGTTTATGGCTCCGCTATAGCCAGTGCTATCGGCACTAGTTTGGGGGAGCAGTTCAGTGCGCAAAGCAATCGTTGGTTAAAGCGCACCCTCAACCCTAGCACTTATGATGGTGAATTTAACTCGGTACACGATGTCTACAATAAAGCCGGTTGGATATATGATGAAGTCATGACGGCTTATCATGCTAAAGGAGCGCTAGCCTCTAGTGCTTCTCAGGTTCTAAAACATTGGGATCGCACCGCGATGGACAGTGTTCGCAAGCGGCACACAGAGATACCAACGTTATCAGCAAGAACAAACTTTGCGCAAACACCCTATCAACTCACTCAAGAAGCCATTGCCCAGTCCATGGGTGTGGTAGAAAAGGTCTCATTAGCGGGTAAATCTGTCAATATTTTACAAATTCATAATCATCCCGATGCTTTTGAGAAGTACAGAGTTGCGCGACCTTTTGAGGGTAAAGGTCTCTTTTCAGATAAGCATAATCGATTTTATGCCGTTGATGGCGGCTTCTTACGTATCCCGGTAGTGGCGAAAGAAGAACTGAGCGATGTGGTTCGAGTGCCAAATCCCGAATACTTAGATGCTAACAAGATAGTGGATGAATTTTTTACGTTTACCTTAAAAGATGATGGTTATTATAAAACAGATAGTCGTGGTGATACCTTTGGTACAGCTTATAGCGCCGAACAAATTATAGAGAATATCATTTATTATCAAAGTGAACTCTTTAAAGAATATAAAGCGCCTTTTTACAACCCAGGTGAGTATCATAGTGATAATGTTCTCACCGCCACCGAATATGTGTTTATCAGTAATAAAGGATTGGCTGCATGGCTTGATAATTACGACAGCCACTACTTACTGCCTACCTCAAGAACCTTAGCACAACGCCAACCGCAAGTGGTTTTTGGCACCAATAATATCCTTAATGAAGTTGCTGTAACCGCGACCTCACAGCAATCCACCCTTGATAATGCCTACCGAAAATACATTAAACCTTTTAATGAACGAGTGATGGATGCCGCTATATTTAGTGGTGAGTTGGTAAAAACCACATCATCTTACAGTGCGGTGAATATTATTCATGGCTATTACACAAGTAAAGATGCCAATGGCCGTAAAATTAACTATGGAGCCAATGCCGTGAATATTGCGCTGGGTGCGATTTCTTCTTTGACATTCGCTCGAGCAAGTTTCAAGGCTTATAACGCGAAAAGAGCCTATCAAGCTTTACAAGCCGTGAAAGCCTCAGAAGTGGTTAAAACAACAGCATCGGTTGCTCATACCGCACTCAAAACCCAAAAGAAAATATCGGTTGTTAAAACACTTAAGCACCTAGGCAATCAATCAATGGCGTTATTGAATAAAGCCAAAACGCGCGCCACGACTATTGAAATGAAAGAATTTAAAATTAACAATATTTTTGGCGTCACTCCTTATTTTAAAAAAAGCTATCCCCGCGCTCCTGTACTCAGTATGATGGGGCTGGGTAACTTAGGGATAAAAAAATCCAAGGTTATCAAATTTAAAGCTCCGATTCTCTTTTCGAAAAGTAAAACACAAGCGTATTATCATCAAGTGAGAACCAACTTTATGAATAGCAAGTTGGGTAAGAATCTTGGTAATAAAGAAAATTATCTCAGGCAACCTACCGGTCCATCAAGGATCAAGGATTACACTCAAGCGGGGTTGATCAATGCCGGCAGTCAAATGGTGGGACATAGTATCGCTAATTTTTATGACCCCAATATAAGAACAGACTCTGAATTCCTGCGTGCCATATTTGCGAAAGTTGATGCCGTCAGTGTATTGGCTGCTGCTGTCACTCCCGGTCATAGCTTAATAAGAACCATAGTCGATCCTTTGGTTGATGTTAAATTGCAGGGTGTTTCAACGCTAGGCTATGGAAAAAACTTAGGAGCAGTATTAACGGATGTTGTGGCTGCACAGACGACGCGTTACAGCTCTAAAAGAAAAAGTGTTTATGAACAGCGTTTAAAAGAGCATAATCAATCGACTTTAGAAAGCCGAAAAAATATCCGAGCCATTTTGGAAGAAAGAAATCAACAGTTGAAAGAGATAAGTCCAGGTAAATATAAAGCACTTATGAAAAATATGACGCTTGAATCGGAAGTTGATGGTATATTTAATCAGTTATATGGAACAAAAATGAAAACTATTCGTTCTATCAATAAGCATACAAATATAAGTCAAATTCTAAAAATAGCAGGACCTGCTAGCAAGGCTGTAGTGAAACCCCTAATATCCAAAATCGATTTAGGTGTTGGAATAAACTACCCCTTTTTTATTCGAGACTTTTCATTTTGGGGTGAAAATAATTCATTTTATGGTGCACCCAACAAATAAATTTTAATCAAATCAACAATAGATTTATTGTCATTAAAGGAGTTGTCATGAATTATCAATTATTGGATGCGGAAGAGTTAATATATCTCAGCATTAAAGCATCTAATGAAGGTCGCAGTGAAGAAGCCATGATTTTGTTGAAACAGAGCTTGTTACAAGTTCCCAATCAACCACAAGCTTTGTATTTACTCGCACTTGAACATGCTCACATCGGTATGTTCGAAAGAGCGATTACAGAGTTCCAACAGATTCTTACTATGGACGAAAACATGCACATCGCGCGTTTTCAATTGGGTTTACTGCATCATTCTCGTAATGCTGCCAGCGATGCGAATAACATTTGGGCTCCACTTGAAGGCTTAGGCGAAGAAAATGCGTTGCATTGGTTTATTCAGGGACTCAAAAAAATGACTGAAGACAATCAGCAGGAAGCTATACACCTTTTCCAACAAGGATTGCTAAGAAACCATGAGTACACTTTACTCAATCAACAAATCTATAGTTTCATACAACAACTAACCTCAGACAATCAGCGTGAAGACAGTGCTATTTCAACGCCAATGAATAAGAATGTCGCTAATATGCCGCTGTGATACTCAACGGAAAAAAAGAAGCCAGAATTAACGGCTTCTTAGATTCTCCTATTAAAATATGTAGTCAACACCCATACCTAAAGACCGAGGTTTATTAGCAAGACCACCTGCATCGTTTCTAAAATTAACTAAACCGCTAGTCTGGTCGACATCCGCATAATTCACTCGTGTTAACGTCTCGTCATCGAGTAAGTTAGTACCGAATGCATAAACATTAAAGCCTTGTCGAAACTCGTACCCAACACGCATAGTTAAGTCTGCACGACTTTCAATAACTTCTGTGAGCTGAGCGCCTAGCTCAGGATCTAAACCTGCATCAAGAAAAGCTTGCCTGAAATCATCACTGTCTAAGTTGGTTGGATCCGAATGTTGCTCACCAATATAGCTGTAAGCTGCACTCATATAAAAACCAGAATCCATCGTATAACTACTACCTAGAGTAAATGTTAAATCCGGTGCTGCAGGCATTTCATTACCTTCAAGATTTTGGAATTCGCCTTGTGTTGCGAAAACAAAATCATCAAACTCAGTTTCTAGTAAACCAACGCTAGCATAAACGTTTAAATTATCGGTCGGCGTATAATCAAGAAGAAACTCAGCACCGTAAAATGTCGTTTCGCCAGCGTTTAGAATTCGAGTGTTGAAGGGTGTGTCATCATCTTCACCAATGAAAGTGATTTGTTGATCTTCGTAGCTGGAATAAAAAATGCTAATATTAGCAATCAGTTTTTTATCAAGAAAAGTATTGCGCGAACCCACTTCAAAAGTATCGAGATACTCAGGGTCGTAGGTTAAATTTTCTCTGGTTAACTCGTCGCCACTCAAACTTGTAATAACTTCTACGTTGGAACCACCAGCACGATAGCCTCGCTGATAAGATGCAAATGCAAAGTGATCATCATCAAATTTATAGGTCACACTCAATCGAGGTAAAAATGCATTAAAGGATTCATCAGGAGCAGGAGTGCTAACGGATGTTGCACCTACAAATTGTTCGTAGACATCTAAACAACTTAATGTGACGAGTGGCTGAGTGGGAACACCGAGCACAACGCCTGGCGCTGATAGTTGACAATTTTCAGGTGCAAAGTTTGGAGTAATTGTCGCTGTCGGATCGCTGTAGGTTTCTTTATCATATCGAAACCCTGCATTGATGGAAACATGCTCGTTAACTGACCATTCAATTTGACCAAACAGTGCATAGTTTTCTGTTTCTAATTTGACATCATTGTCAATGCGCAACAAACTATCTACGGGATCAATCGTTATTTGGGAAACAATTTGCGCTGCATTTTGAGCGGGTATGCCTGCTTGAATTAATTGAAGAAGCGCACCACCACGTACTTCATCAAAAAACGAAGGAACGGAAGCTTGAGAAAAGCTATCTGCTTCTTCAGTAAAGTAGTAGGCACCTATGAGACCTCGGGTAGAACCGAATTCAAATTCTGCTCGCAATTCGCCACTAAATAACTGCACTTCTGTATCGCCTTCAACATTTGAGGCTTCCACTAACAGATCTCTATCTGTGTCTTCATTCGTGAGAATAGCTTTCAAAATCCACGCATCATTCAATTCGTAACTAGACTCTGAAATAATGCGCGTAGAGGTAATTTCTGAATCGAATAAGCCATCAACGGTTTTATAGTCAAAGAAGTTAAAATCAAAGAAGCCATCATCATCAATGCTCTGGCCGCTACTAATAACTCGTTCTCTGCCTTCTACCTGGCTATCAGTATGATCAATCGTTAATTTTGTTTCGAACTCAGGTAATGCTGATGGGGTGAACAGTAACTTGACTCGTGATGTTAAGGTTTCTCGACCAGAATCGGGAATAGTGGGATCAAGGTTTTCAACAAAACCTTCACTCTCTCTATGATCGATTGATAAGCGACCTGCCAACTCTTTATCGACCAGTGCTCCACTGGCCGCTAATGAAGCTTCTGTTGTATCGAATCGGGAATATGTCAGGCGAGATTTAAATTCGGGTTCGAAAGTGGGATCGGCGGTTTTTAACACAACCGCACCTGCTAATGCGTTGCGCCCTTGAACCGATGACTGAGAGCCTCGCAAGACCTCAACTTGTTCAACGTCCCATAATGAACCTGTACCACTAATTAGTGCTTGTCCTGAAATGGGTGCGCCATCGACATAAACATTGGATGTTGCTCCTCGACCTGTAAGACCCTCTCGACTAATTCCTCGAATCGAAATTTGACCATTGTTGCCGCCATTTCCGGTTACGTTTGGCGTTTTCAGAAAAACATCACTGATGTCAATAATGCGTTCACGATCGAGTCTTTCACTATCAAAAACCTCTACGGAGGTATCAAGTTCCTGAACAGGTGATTTCAGTTTTACACCGTAAACTGTGATTTCTTCGATTTCTTCCTTTTGATCAACAGGTTTCTCAGCATCATTCGTTTCAGATGAAGCTTGCATAGCGTATATGAGCGCTAAAGCTGAAATGCTGGGTACTAACAAGGTTTTTTGATGCTTATTAAAAGGTTTTTTTAAAGGTTTTACAGACATTTTACTTATAAGCGGTAAATGAGAATGAGTATAATTAACTATATTATAATGTGTATAGCAAAAATCTATAAAATTCAAGAAAACTTCATAGGATTTTTTTAAAAAAATTCGCAAAAACAATAATACAATGTAATTAAATTTTAATTAATGATTGTTCATATTTAGAATGAAAATTCACTTATAAAAATGCATTGTGTTTTCAAGGATAAAATTTTTTTGCTAAGCATCGAAGCGTGCTTTTGATAGAAAGAGTGGTTCGATAGAGTAAAAAACATATGTATTTTGAGACTTGTTTTAAAATTTTTTAAAAAAGAAATAAAAAAAATCAATGTTAGTGAAATTTACCATTTAAAAATTTAAATTGAAATAGTTTTAAGTCTTATTTTCATTTGTATGATGTTAG
>JBCCZV010000104.1:0-13748 GCA_039187085.1 Pseudomonadota bacterium | reverse complement strand
TACGGTATATATGGGGGATATTCGCTCACTCAATGCTAGCATAGAGAAGCTTGCGATAGAGCCGCGTTCCATTAACGGCTTGTATATGTTTCGTATGGCTGAGAATGTCAGTAAAATTTTGGTTCATGAAAAAGTAAAAAATCATTTGGAATCTAAAAATTTTGTGGGGTTATATTTTCAAGAAGCCGATGGCGCATTATTGCTTTGATCTATCTTATTTAAAACTTTTTAAAATAGAAATAACGAATTAAACTCTTGTCAAACTATCAATCAAATGAGGAGTAAATACAATGGCACAAACAACGTTTGCTAATGGTCGAGGCATTGCGCATCAAGGTAGCGGTGGCATGAGCGTTGCTTTTCCTGATGTTTGCAAAACACCTACCCCAGCAGGGCCAGTTCCTATTCCTTATCCAAATATAGGTAAAGCTTCTGATACGTCTAAAGGCCCCAAATCTGTTAAGGTTGATAAAAAAATGCCTATGGTGAAAGGTGCGGTTTATTCCATGAGTACAGGCGACGAAGCAGGTTCTGCTGGTGGTGTAGTCAGCGGAAAAATTAAGGGCGAATGTGAATTTATGATGTATTCTTTTGACGTGAAATTTGAGGGAAAGAATGTTTGTCGTATGGGCGATCCTTTATTTCATAACAAAAAAAATATTATGGGTTAATCGACACATGAGGAATATAGGCGTTTTATCATGAGTTCAATGCCAAAGATTCCCGAAGTGGAACAAGTACCACCAAGATTATCCAGTTTTGCAGAGTTATATGATTTAACGGCTGGTGATGCAGCTTTTTTATGGATATTGCGATGTCACAGTATTGAGCAACCGCATCATGAATCAGACGATGTAAAAGCTTTAGAATTTCGTATTCAAGGATGTTTAGACTTTTTATTGGCTTGTCCTGAAATTGCTTGGGAAATATGTTTTGAAGCCTTATCGCTGGAAGAAAGAGGTGAAATGTTTTGTGCTGCTGTCTTGGCGTTTAAAAGTGCAGATCCCAAAAAAATCAAGGCGGTAGTTACCATAGGACTGAAAAACCAAGACACCTTTCGGGGGTTAGTTGATGCTATGGTATGGCTTCCCTCAAGTGTTGTTTATCCATGGCAACAAAAATTACTATCCAGTAAAGAGCTCTCTCATAAATATTTAGCGATAACTGTTTTTGCAGAACGACGTGAAGATCCGGGCGAAATTTTAGAAGTACTCTTGAAGCGTGAAGATTGTTTAGAAGACATTTTATTACATGCCCGTATATTACGTTTAATTGGCGAATTAAAATTACATGCGCTTAAGTGGGCAATTGATGCGGCAGGTAGGCATGCTAACCCTCACGTCAGGTTTTGGGCATTATGGTCAGCAATTTTATTAGGCGATACACGTGCTATTCCCTATTTATTTGATTATTGTTGTCAACCAAGTGAGTGGCAGGAAGAGGCAATTCAACTTGGTTTTCGTGTTGTTTCAGTGGATGAAGGTAGAAATTGGATTTCGAAACTGGTTGCCATAACTCAAACACAACCTGATTTAGCACGTATAGTGATTCATGCTATAGGTATCATGGGAGATCCTCATACCTTAGAATGGCTTCTTGAAAAAATGTCTTATCAACACTTAGCGCGCTTAGCAGCCAAAGCATTTTGTATTATTACAGGCATAGATTTAGAAAAAGAAAAAGCAACCATTGATTCGATTAATGATGAAGACATAACTAACGACGATGAATGGGAGCAAGAACCCCCCGTCGATCCAGATGAAAATTTACTTTATCCAAATGTTAAAGTTTTACGTTGCTTGTGGGAACAGCGTAAACACCTTTTTACGGCAGGACAGCGTTACTTTATCGGTGAAGCGATAAATACCAAACGTTTAAATCAAATATTACAAGATGGATATCAAGAGCAACGCCATGCCGCTGCTCTAGAGTTAGCTTTACTGGATATCCAAAAACCTTTAATTAATACTCGATTGCGAATCTCGACATCATCATGACTGGCTTAACTTCTTTAAAAATTGTTAATACTGGGATGATAACGCCCATAGGTGCAAATACAGCCATGACAGAAGCTGCTATTCGTGCTGGAATATCGGGGCAACGCATAGCAGCCCTTTATGAAACGCCCTTAAGTCGCATTAATATGGCTATTGTGCCAACCGAAGCACTTCCTTACTTAAAAGTGGATTTGTTGAGAAATCTCTCAGTAAATGCCAGACAAGCCCGGCTGTTGCGTTTAGCTGACGCAGCTTTGGATGATGACCATTTAAAAATCAATTTAAAAGAACTTACTGTTCCACCTCCTTTGTTTTTAGCGGGCCCCGAACCTTTACCTGGCGAAGTCTTGCCTATGCGTTCTGCTTTCATAAAAAATTTACAAACCCAAACAGGGTTCGCTTTTGATCTAGAACTGAGTAAGGTTTTTCCTATGGGCAGAGCCGCAAGTTTTTACGCACTACAAAGCGCGTTTGAAACTTTAGAGCATTCTGAACATGATTTTGTTTTGCTGGGAGGAGTGGATAGTTATTGGCATCAAATGACATTAGCACAGTTAGCAAGGCAAGAACGTTTAAATTCCGAAAAAAATTCTATGGATGCTTTTGTAGCCAGTGAAGCCGCTGCTTTTTTATTATTGACTAAAAATGAAAGTTTTCAAAATGCGCGTAAAATTTATCGTCCCGGTATTTCTGAGGAATCTGGACATCGTTATAGCGATGATCCTTACTTAGGCGATGGTTTGGCGCAAGCTTTTCGTACAGCAATTTATAACGCACAAGGAGCCAATATCCAAAGTGTCTATAGCTCCCACAATGGTGAATCTTTCAGTAGTAAGGAATTTGGTGTTGCCATGATACGTAGTAATGATGATTTAGGTGAGCATTGTACGCATGAACATCCTGTTGATTGTTTGGGGGATGTAGGAGCGGCGATTGGCCCCATTTTGTTAGCGCTATCGTCTATTCAAAACCGTAACGCGACTTTATGTTATGGAGCATCTGATGATGAGTTTCGCGGTGCTGCTTGTGTGGTTTAAAACATTTCCTGTAAGGTGCATTTTAATGCGCTTAAATAGTTGAGCTAAATCACAATCTTTACTGAAGAGAGGTGCTTTATGAGTTTAGAACACAATATGCAGATTGCACAGAGTGCTATAGATCACGTAGCTAGCCTTGATATTATTTCTGCCAATAAAATTGGACACCGTATACGAGCAGCAGGTGGAATTGATAATGTTATTGGGAGCGATCAAGGTGTCAGAATGCAGGAGGCAGGCCCTGCTGGTGATGGGCTTGGTCCAGTTCGGCATTTTCCTCCAGGATTTCATTTTGATACCGCAACACAAGGCCAAGTACGAATTCAAGCGGGCCGTTGTGTTTACTCTAGATTTGGTAATTGTCAAGAACTAGCGATGGTAGCCGCTATTCATATGATTGACGCACAGGGCGCACCGATACACCTAATGAGATTTAATGCAGCAGGTTACGATCATGTATGGACAACTATTGGTGTAGATGATGACAACTGGGCACCAAATGATATGCGATCTTGGGGGCATGATGCTGTTTGGGTTGATCCTTGGCAGACCGATACAGGTATCGCTTTTTCTATAAGAGATTTTATTGCCGGTCGAGTAAGAAATCTTAATGCGATATATATGTGCAATTCTGTTGAGCGTGTCCAAGCGGGTAATGTGCTAGGAAATAATATTAGTTGAAAATTGAATGAACTATCACTCATAAATTTTGCTTCAGTAGTAACAAGCAAGTCGTTAAAAAATGATATGCGTACCATATTGATACATCGATTAGAGTTGTTCGATGCTATTGCTTTAACTAACTTGAGTTGATTGAATGAGTCTAGAGCAGAACGGATTTCTACAACGAGTACAGATATCTTCACTTCCTAGAATCTAATCGACCAAACTAATTGTGCTAATATTGATAATATAGGGAATCTGTTATAAGCACCGCTAACAAATCAATAATCATCTTAAATGACTGTAATTAGGATATCTATCGATAGCAAATCGTATGAATCCTATTGATTTCCATATTTCTTTTTATTCGAAAGAGGTATCTATGAGTTTAGCGTACAATTTACAACTTGCAGAAGATGCCATTAGGCATGTTGCCAGTCTTAACATCATCTCCAGTAATAAGATATCCCACCGTATACGAGCAGCAGGTGGTATCGATAATGTTATAGGTAGCGATCAAGGTGCTGTTAATCCAGGACCTGCCGGGCAAGGAGTCGCTGATCTGCGTAATTTCAATAGCAATAATGTCAGGATGATAGCGGGTCGCAGTGCACTATCGGGATTTGGTAATTGTGGTGAGCTGGCTATGATTGCCGCTATCCATATGATGGATGCGCAAGGAACACCGATTCATTTAATGTGGTTTGAACATCAAGATTATGATCATATGTGGGCGACAATCGGTGTTCAAGACGAGTGGGATACCGGTAATTTACGCTCATGGGGTAATGAGGCTGTTTGGGTTGATCCTTGGCAAACCGATGAAGGTATTGCTTTTTCTTTAAGCGATTTTATTGCTGGAAGAGTTAGAAATCTCAATGCATCCTACTTGTGTGACTCGGTAGATCGTATTGAAGCGGGTGATGTTAATGGAATACGTATTCATTAATTTTAAAAATTGACTCACTTTATCGTGTTATCTTGTGCCTTTAACTTATTGAATGAATTGTTAAATTTTTATTTTGATAGCGATTATATAAAATTCATATATTCTCTTTCCTTGCCAACTCTATTTATTGATAAAAGCGACTGTAATACATTGTCGCTTGAATGAATTCCAATAAATTGTAGTGAGGAGGTAAGGAATATTATGGCTTTTGAACAGTTACAACATGCTCGTGCATTAAATTTACCTTCAAGAGAAGCCATGCTTCAACGTTCTCCATCTGTTGAGTATTTTTGGCGGAATAATAAAAACTTACTGTCGAATGCATGGGCAGAATGGGAAATGAGTAAAAAAGATGAGCTGGTTAATTTAAATCAATCGCTATTCGATCCAAACCTGCGTAAGGCCATTAGGCTTGCATGGGAAGACCCAACTAAAGAATCTGCAGTTAAAAAACTTTGGCATGAAGTGATGCCGGGCGTTTATCAATGTCAATTTTTTGAGCCGCAGCGTTTGACAAAATTGCGTGAGTATTTAGAAGAAGTCTCTAATGCGCAAATACCTTTAAGACCGCCATATGGTATTGTACTTAATCGTGGCGGTATGATGTTAGATAGCCGTTCACTTGGATATCTAGCCGCACCAAGTTTCCAAGCTTTTTATCGTGACCTCATTGATCAATACATGCGTCCTATTTCACGTCTTTTATTTCCTGAAATTATGGGATACGATACGCAGAGTTTTGGTTTTTCCATTCAATATCAACCCACCACGGATACTTCCATTCGTCCTCATACGGATGCCTCTGCAGTCACATTAAATATTAACTTGAATCTACCAGGTGAAGAATTTTCAGGGTCTGCGGTTGATTTTTTTAATCCCGTGACGGGCGTAAAACATGAATTGGTGTTTGAACCCGGTACTGCGGTAATTCATCGCGGTAATGTGCCTCATGCCGCTCAGCCCATTACCAGTGGTGAAAGATCCAATTTTGTTTTTTGGTTGTACGGTAAACATGGTCAGATACCAGCGAATCAAACAGCAAAAGCAATTGATAAAGATGATGCACAAAAACGATGGTCGCTATCGACTACAGAACATGATGATTATTCACCTTTTTAATCAATAGAACATACGAAGATGGTGAAAGCTACCGCAAGCAAATCATTCTTCTTTATTCATTTCTTATCAAAGCTATGATGATTCTCGTCATAGCATCTTATTTAGTGACCTTATAGTGATATCTTTATTGAATCCTTTTAAATACAAAATTTTTTATGCTTTAATTGCTTTCTTTTGTCTTTAATTCGGTGACTCCTAGTGTGTAGCTTGATGTTGCTGGATTTTCCCGAGTTGAAGCTTATTAAATTTATTGTTCATCACCATTGATCTTTAAGGAAATACTATGTGGGTTAAAATCCTATCCTTGAGCCTATTGCTTTATTCGTCTTTTCTTTTTTCTGAAAATAATATCAATGAAAAAATACGACTAACAAAGGATGAAAAACGTGATTTTTATTCTTTAACGCTAGAAAATGGTATGAAGGTTTTATTCGTTATAGATCCTGAGGCTCCTAAAGCTGGTTTAAGCGTGGATGTTAGAGTAGGGCATTATGATAACCCAAATAATTTTCCAGGATTATTGCATTTGTTAGAGCATACGATTTCAAAAGGTTCAAAAAACTATCCTGGAGCCATTGATTTTTCAGAATTCATTAATAAGTCAATGGGTGACTATAATGCGACGATTAATGCAATGAATACGAATTATCATATGCAATTCTCTCATGAGACTTTAGAAGGCGTCATTCAAAGAGTGGCTGATTTTTTGACATTTCCTTTGTATACCGAATCGGTTATAGCAAAAGAAATTGATATTATTCACTCTGAATATACATTAAAAAGAAAAACAAATTATTGGAAAAAATATCATTTGCTTCAATCAATGATCAATCAAAATCATCCAGCTAGTAAATTTCGATTGGGTAATAAAACCACTTTACCTCAAGAGCAGTCTTCGCAAATTCGTCAAGCGCTCTTAGCTCTGCACAAAGAACATTATGTGGGAAGCAATATGACCTTGGCTATTATTAGTCGAGAACCACCAGAACTTGTTATTCCATGGATTAAACATGCTTTTTCTCAAATTCCTACAGCTAATAGGATAAATCTGGAAAAATATTCATCGACTTCGCCATTTTCTACAACAGATCAAATTGTGAATATGATTCCTAATGAAGGGTATCAGTCCATCATCTTTTATTTTCCAGTTCATGAAACACTCGCTGCTTTTAAAAATAAAGTATTATTAATTGTACGAGAACTTTTACATGCAGAAGGTGATGGTAGTGTTTACAAAGCATTAAAGAAAAGAAACTGGTCATCTTTTATTGCGGCGCAGACTTTCTTTACTGGTCATCAATGGCATGTGCTTGAGTTGGAGATTCAGTTAACTTCATTAGGATTGAAAAACCGTGATGCCATCATTGCTCAAGTTTTAGCCTATATTAAAGCACTTTCAAAAGATGCAAAGATACAATCACTGTATCAAGAGCAAATATATATGAATCAATTAGCTTTTGAATACCGGGATACGTTAGAAGCCTGGGATGAGACATTAGAAATTGCTCAGAATTTGCAATTTTATCCTTTTAACATGGCATTAGATGCTCAATATAGAATAGAGGCTATTGATATTCATAGCGTACAAAATCTTTTGAAAACCTTGAATCATGATAACATGCTAGTGTTTGTTCTATCTGATGCGCATCAAACCCCATTTGTTGAGCCTTATTCAAAAACACCTTATAACACTGAAAAAATCACCAATAATTTATTAAAGATTTGGGATAACACTCAGTTTTTAGTCAATTATCATGCTCCTTACCCTAATGAATTTGTTCCTAATTCAATAACAGTAACCAACAAAAATGCTTATCAAAATTCAGTCGAAAAAATATTTGCAAATAAGAATATTCATGTTTGGTTAGGACCTAACGATGAAGCACAAAACATTAAAGCTGTGAGTTATCTTCAAATTGAATCACCAGCTATAAATGCGGAGCCTCAATCAGCTTTAATGACTGAGATGTTAGTTATGATGTTAAGAGAACAAATGGCAGAAACACGCGATAAAGCACGATTAGGCAAGCTTTTTAGTCATTTAGCCACAACAAGAGCCACAGGAATTCAGATAAAGTTATTTGGATATGCTGATAAACAACTCATGTTACTTAAGGAGTTTATGCAAACGCTGTATTCTATGCAAAATCATTTGGATTTAAACAATAAAAAATTTAAAACTTTAAAAGAAGAAATCAAAAAAGCATTAATGGCTCATAGAAATAATAGTCAGCTTGAGCAACATGATGATTATTTCAATCATTTAATGACCAATTCCCATTGGACGGATAAAGTTTTATTGGACGAATTGAAAGATATTAATAAACAGGTTTTTCTGGATTTTGTGACAGATTATTTTCAATGTCAAAAGATACAAGCGTTATTTTATGGTTCATTAACGGAGCAGGCATTAAAGTCTTATTTCTCAAAGTTTGTATTTCCAGGACCCAATGGATGTAAACAACATGCTGCTAAAAAAGGGTATGTGGATTTTGAAAAACATTACTTTAATCAAAATTTAGATTTAGATATTCCAATTGCACATGAGGATAGGGCTGTTTCATTTCGATTGTTAGAGCCAAATGACACTTTAGAGACTACGACTAAGCTTTTTGTACTGTCTGAAATTTTAAAAAAAGATTTTTATGAAACCATGCGTAATCAAAAAAACATGGGTTATCATATTGCTACTCGAATGATCGATATTGGCCATAAAAAAGGGATTCGGCTATTTATCCAATCCAGTGCATATGCTTCGGATATATTACATATAACCATTCAGAATTTCGTGAAAAACTATCCCGTAATGCTAAGTAAGTTGGGTGATTTAGAATTTGAACAATTAAAACATAACGTCTTAGTGAAGATATCCGTTCAAACACTTGAAGAAAAAACGGATATAGCTTGGTATCAAATAACGTCTAATCCATTACATTTAAAATTCAATACCACGATGGAAAAAGAAATTCGAAGTCTAACGAAAAAAGAATTTATTGATTATGCAAAAAAGCTATTGGATAAAAATAGTATTAAATCTATGAGTCTAACTTCTAAAGTCAGCGAATCATAATAAAAAATATCATATTTCCTTCAAATTGACAGCTATTGTAAAATTAGCTTCGGCTTTTGGTCGAAAACGCAATTTTTTGCCTTTTTTAATGATTGATATATTGGCTATTTTAACATCGTGAGGAAAAAATAAGATGCCTGATTGTTGAAAAGCCGCATCTTCTACTTTCAACCAGCCTAAGCGTTCAGGGTTATAATGCGTGACTTCACCAATAAACTCATAGTCAGCATTAGAGCCTTCCAGAATTAATGCTCCAGTCTCTTTTACTTGTGTGAGAGCTTCATTGAGTTCAGTAATTTTAGGATCATTTTTTTTAACAAATAGATAAAGCATATGCTTGGCACGCGTACATGCTACATACAGTAAGCTGGACATTATTGGATTACTTAAGGCCATTTTGTGTTCGGAAATATTGACCACAATACCGATAGGCGTTTCTAATCCTTTAAAGCTTTCAATCGTAGAGACAGGAATACGTCCGCGTAACTGTTGTTGTGTGGGCATATCTTTCTTTTGATGTCCCCGTGACACTTCAATCAGTGGGTAGTTACCAATAGCGTTAAGCCCATGAAGTTGTGAATCGACATGCGATGGTGTGCGAGCTGATAAAATAGCGACTTCATGATTTCTGATGCCTTCTTCTTCAAATAGTTTTCTAAAAAGCTGTTTCATCTGACGCTTGAAATCATCCTGATCACTGTACTCAATAATTTCTGGTCTATAGCCAAAACGGCTGGAATGACTTTGCAATATTGCTTTGCCGGTACGAAATTGACGTGAGAAACCACTGATTTCACGTGTGGTTCGATAATTATGAACAAGAGGAAACCAGGGAGGTGCAATTGGTAAAACATCTTCTGGTATAAATGTATGTTCTTTTCCTCCAGAGCCAAAAACACCTTGGCTCCGATCAAAGAAAATATAGAAATGGCTATCTTCAGAAGCTTTTAAAGCGGTTAGTGCTTCCCACCAAAATGGCTGAACATCTTGCGCTTCATCACAAAGGATAACATCATAATGCTTTTCTTTTTCGATAATTGCTTTTTGTAAGTGTTCAGGAATGCCTAGCTGAATCCAGTCATTCATATCACCATCAAAATCAGCAGGTTTTTTATGCAATGAAATACTGTGAGCATTAGCAATTTCGTTATAGGTTTTTACTTTAACGCCCTCACCAGCTTGTTTACGAATCCAAGAGTTCATCAAAGGGTTACTGGATAAAAGAAGAACTTTTTTGCCTTTCGTCTTAAAATGTTTAGCTACCAATATAGCCAGCATGGTTTTTCCTGTGCCAGCTTCACCTTCTATGCCTAAACGTTTTGCATTAGCAATAGGCGTGACTAAAGTTTCAGAAATTATCTCAAAATCACGTAAACGTAGTTCATGGTTATCCAAGTAATCACGAATATGCAAACGCGTAGAAAAGTGAGACCCTCGAAGGATTTTATCAATTTCTTCGCTGTAATCTTGTTGATTTGATGGGTAGTGGCCTCGTGAGCTTTGAGCAATGCGTGTCAACTCCGTTTCTAGGTTACTAAGCCGTGTCTTACCAATGACTAATTGGGGTTCGAATTCGGCAGCTTCAGGAATTTCTGATTCTAATACTGCAGGTAAACAAACGGCATGACAAACATTGGTATAAATATTTGAACGTCTTATATAACGTATAAAACGACTCTTCCAAACCAAAACTTGTTTAAACGGATTTTTAATTTTAAATTCTTCATTAAACCGATTGATGGAATAAAAAGTCTGTTGTTCTGGGTTATAACGAATTCTTCCCCCTTTAATTTCGATGACTATCACGCCAAAATTAGGATGATAAAGCACAAAATCAATTTCGTTATCTTTCATGCCATGTCCCGATTCTAAAACAGACAAGGTACAAGAGCTGTAAACTCGCCAGTCTTTACCAAGTTGTTGAGCGCAAGCTTGATAAAATTGTTCTTCGGCTCGACTTGCAAAAATAACGCGAGTTTTTTGAGTATCAGGGAAAAGTTGTGCCATGTGTTTGAATTCAATACAGTGAAAAAAGCATTAAGATATCGAGCACTTAATAAGCTTTTAGATAAATTTGCGATTACTTTAAGAATAGGAATAACTGTGGTTAGATAGTAACTGATTCTGTAAAACAGATATGAGATACACTTCATAGCCTATTGTGTTTCTTTTTCACAAGAATACTGCAAAAAATAAACACATTTTATGTTAATTTAATTCTTGGGTAAATAGGCATCAATTAAAGCTTTTAAACTGGATGCTGCATAGTTCTTGGGCATAACTTCAGCTGCACTTGCAGATAATTGGAAAGCACCTTCAATACAACTATAAATAGTTGCTGCTAAACCTTCAATTTGTTGTTTGGTGAAGTCATGCTTTTCCTCTAAAACCAGTTGATTAAGTATGTATTTAAGCTCTTTAAGGCTGGAGTCAACGACGTTTTGGTAGATAACTTTCACTTCGTGCTGTCGAATAGCTTCAGTTGTAATCATAACCCAAGCAGTAACTGCATAGGGTTCAGCAGTATCGTTTTGCAATAATGCCGCATCAATAAAAGCATGTAATTGATTTCTAGTTGATAAATCCGTTTTGCAGATATTACGATAGCGTGTTTTCGCAATATCACTTAATTGAAAAATTAAGGCGGTTAATATTTCTTGTTTATTTTTAAAGTGATAATGAATCAAGCCAGGTGCTAATCCAGCTGTTTTTGCAATAGCTTGGATAGAGGCTTGGTGATATCCCGATGTGGCCATTTCTTCCAGTAAAGCCTGAATAATTTGCTGTCGTCTTTGGCTTCGATTAATGGTGATATTGGTCACTTTTGCTTGATAGAACAACAATTAAAATCAAAAAATAGTGTACACAATGGTGCTGTTCGTGACATAAAATGCTTTGGAAGCGATATTTATAGTGCTGGAGAGGATAATAAAGTGATGCGTATGGATGAAAAGTCAAAAAGTGTTCAGATAATATTTGTTCATCAAGGGTTTGCGACAAGTTTAACTCGGAACCAGAGTAGCTTGTTTTCTGTAGCTTATGATAGTTATATTCAAAAAATAAATATTAAAAATTAACGTATCATTTTTAGTAAGCAGATAATCATTGTTTATCTGCAAAACCAAATGAAAGCTTAAAGCTATGAGGCATTAGACCCTTGTCAATTTTAAAATCGTTACTATCGGAAGGACAATAACGATTTCAGTCATTATTTATAATTCAGAAACTCCGGCATATCTTACGCCTGCTAGCTGAGCCATATTTGGGTGCCATGTGGCTAAATCATTTTTATTGAATTGATTGAGATGGGTATGTCCACAAGCACGAGCCATAACTTGCATGAGCTGTGTAGAGGCTGTAAAAAAATTGTTCAATTGTTTTGCTGACTTTTCAACATTGAGTCGTTGTCTCAAATCCTGCTTTTGAGTTGCAATGCCAGCAGGGCAATTATCCGTATTGCACATTCTGGCAGCAACACAACCTATGGCTTGCATCGCGCTATTGGATAGCGCGATGCCATCGGCTCCTAAAGCAAGCGCTTTAACAAAATCAATAGGCACACGTAAGCCGCCTGTTACAATCAAGGTAACCTTTCCACTGGCTCTTTGTTGATCCAAATAATGCCTGGCACGCGCTAAAGCGGGTATGGTGGGTACACTAATGTGATCTCGAAATATTGCGGGTGCTGCGCCTGTGCCTCCTCCTCGCCCATCCAGAATGATGTAATCCGCGCCTGCATCTAATGCAAATTGGATGTCTCGCTCAATATGATTGGCACTTAGCTTAAATCCAATAGGTATACCGCCAGTCGTTTCACGAACTCTATCAGCAAAACGTTTAAAATCTGAAACGCTATTTAAATCTGTAAATGTGGGAGGTGAAATGGCTGATTGACCTTCGGGAATACAACGCACATCAGCAATCTTGCCTTTATTTTTACTACCTGGAAGATGACCTCCTGTTCCTGTTTTTGCCCCTTGTCCACATTTAAAATGAAAAGCTTGAACACGTGCTAACAAACTTTCTTTATAGCCAAACTTGGCACTTGCAAGCTCGTATAAATAACGAGAGTTATGCTCTTGCTCTTCAGCAAGCATACCTCCTTCACCTGAACAAATACCTGTACCGGCTAATTCGGCACCAGATGCCAAAGCAATTTTTGCTTCCTCGGATAGGGCACCATAACTCATATCTGAAACAAATAGAGGAATACTCATTTTAAGCGGTTTTTTGGCTTCAGGTCCTATAACAAGCTCCGTGCCAATTTCTTGATCTTCTTGTAGGGGTTTTGTGGCTAATTGTGCTGTCATTAGCTGAATATCGTTCCACTTTGGTAATTGATGTCTTGGAACACCCATGGATGTCATAGGACCATGATGTCCTAATACCGACAAACCTTCACGTGCCAGCTGATGAATAAAAGCAACAGTGGGTTCTTCTGTTGTGGCTACAGCTTTAGGCGCCTCACTTTTAGAAGAATCTGATGAGATTGGAGCTTCTTTTCCAATTTGTTCTTGAGAGAACCCTTGATGAGTGCCATCGCAAAAAGGTGTATTTCCACTTTTTTTGCACATGCACAAATAAGATTCTCCATCTTCTTCTGCTGTAAAAGGTTTCGGGTTGAATGTTGTACCTGCATGTGAGCCATCACAAAAAGGTTGATTTTTAGAACGTCCGCAAGCGCAAAAGTAATATTCTTCGCCTTTTTTTAAGGTAACGGGTTTAGGTTTGTTGTCTGCAATGATCGGGTTTGACATAGAATCTTCCTAAGTTAATTTTTATTATTGGAGCGAGTTAAAAGTTCAATTAAAAAATATTAATTTTACCTGTAGTGGTGATTTAATCAAAAATTTGAAGTTTAAATGTAATTTTGGTGAAAATATGCTGATAAACTCAGTAAATTTTGCCAAAAC
>JBCCZV010000103.1:0-13825 GCA_039187085.1 Pseudomonadota bacterium | reverse complement strand
ATTTCAGAGCTGAAAGATAAAGAAAGCATACCTTATGAGACAATTGAGTTAAAAAATTCTAAAGTAATTTATGAGATGAGAAAGTTCGCTGTATCCAATCAAGCACCTTTCAAAGAAGAAAATGATGGGGGATTTAAAGATGCATACATTTATTTCACAATTAGGGAATATATACAGCAAAACCTTGATAAAGAGATATATTTTGTAAGCGATGATAAGCGATTAAAACAAGCAGTTAAGCAAATCAAAGGAATCAAGTGCATAAGCAAATTTGATGAATTTTTTGACACGCATAAAAGTAATTTTACTGACAAATATTTTTTAGAAAAACTAAAGAATGAGACTAACCAGAACATAACTAGAAACGATATTAAGCAAGTCTATGAAAATATCAATAAAAATATACTTTTGGAGGTTGAGAGCAAAAAATTTCATTACCTGTTTGAGATAGAAAAAAGAGAAATAATCTCTTTTGCAGAAAGGAAAAGTATTGATAAATTAATCAATGAACTAATTTATTCACCTAGCTTTATGGATACACACATTGCCATCGAAGAATTAGGCGAGTACAGTCAGTTTCTTACTGATGAAGATATAAAAATTATCATCGATGCTTGCATGAAAAATGAGCAGATTTTCTGGATTAGATATGATGATGATGTCAAAGAATTTATTTTGTGCTTAACAGAAGTCAAAGAAAATATATTAACTGATGAACAAATAAAGTTTATCAATAGTCTAAAATCAACTGAAGTGGAAAATGTAATATAAAAATAATTTATAGAGGATTAGTATTTTATGACTAAAATAGAAGAAAATGACATAGAGTATTTAGCTATAAGCTTTTTAGAAGAGCTGGGTTTTAAGAATTTGTCTGACAAAGATAATGACTCTAAAAACAATAGCCCCTTACGCACAAGCTCTGAAGAAGTCATATTACAAGCGCAATTAAAAGCAGCCATTGATCGTATTAATCCAAACGTGCCTGCTGCCGCGCGTGACGATGCGCTGCAACAGGTACTACGTATTCGTTCACCGAAATTAATTGATAATAACGAAAAATTCCATCAATTTTTAACTGAAGGGATAAATGTTCATTTTCAACAGGGTAGTGAGACACGCGGTGATTATGTGTGGTTGATTGATTTTAACAATCCTGAAAACAATACCTTTCAGATTGTTAATCAATGGAAAGTGCGTGAAAATCATTATAGCAAACGACCTGATCTTATTATTTTTGTCAATGGTTTGCCTTTGGTAGTCATAGAATTTAAAAATCCAGCGGACGAGTATGCCACGATTAAATCAGCTTTTTTGCAGTTGCAAACCTATAAGGAAGTGATACCGCATCTGTTTACTTATAACAGCATCTTGATTATTGCCGATGGTCTAGAAGCACGGGCAGGTACAGTATCTTCTGATTGGAATCGATTTATGGCTTGGAAAGCCTTAGACGGCGAAAAAATGGCGTCGCATTTAGTCGCTCAGATTGAAACTTTGATCAAAGGAATGTTGAACAAACAAACCTTGTTAGATTTAATTCAGAACTTTATTGTGTTTGAAAAATCAAGAAAACAAGATGTTAAAACAGGTATTACTTCAATTGAAACCGTTAAAAAATTAGCAGCCTATCATCAATATTATGCCAGTAATAAAGCGGTTGCATCGGTGATAAGAGCAACACAAGCTATTGAATGTCTAGTGACAGAAAATCCTATGCACTACGCGCTACCAGCAGTAGAAACACAACCGCTAGGCGATCGTAAGGGTGGTGTGATTTGGCATACCCAAGGTTCAGGAAAATCCTTATCAATGGTTTTCACTGCCGGTAAAATTGTCCGCTTACTCAAAAATCCGACTATCCTAGTTATTACCGATCGCAATGATTTAGATGATCAACTATTTGATACCTTTGCCGCTTCAAAGCAGCTGCTGCGACAAAACCCTGTTCAAGCCTGTGATCGTGAGCATTTGAAAACGTTATTAAAAGTGCCATCAGGTGGCATCGTCTTTACCACGATTCAAAAATTCCAACCGGAGACAGGCAATGTCTATGATGAATTGTCTAATCGCCGCAATATTGTTGTTATTGCCGATGAAGCGCATCGAACACAATATGGATTTCATGCCAAGACTGTCGATGAGAAAGATAAAAACGGCAATATTATTGGTCAAAAAATAGTTTATGGTTTTGCCAAGTACATGCGCGATGCCCTGCCTAATGCCACATACCTCGGTTTTACCGGAACACCGGTTGAAAAAACTGACAAAAATACGCCGGCTGTTTTTGGTGGCTACGTCGATATTTATGATATTGCGCAATCCATTGGTGATGGCGCAACTGTTAAAATTTTATATGAAAGCCGATTGGCAAAAGTGAGCTTGACCGAAGAAGGCAAGCAACTGGTGAAAGAACTCGATCAGGAATTATCAAAAGAAGAACTGTCAGAAACGCGGCAAGTCAAAGCGAGATGGACGCAGCTAGAAGCTTTAGTAGGTAGTGACAATCGTGTCAAAAGAATTGCTGAAGATATTGTGCAACACTTTGAAGAAAGGCAGGCAGTATTTGAAGGTAAAGCGATGCTTGTTGCTATGTCGCGACGTGTCGCTGTCAAACTTTATGATGCGATTATTCATTTAAAACCGCAGTGGCACAATGATTCATTAGATAAAGGTGTTATTAAAGTTATCATGACAGCGCGTTCAAGTGATGGACCTGATATGGCGCGTCATCATACCACCAAGGCGCAACGTCGGAAATTAGCGGCGCGTGTTAGGAATCCGGATGATGAATTAAAAATAGTGATTGTCCGTGATATGTGGCTAACAGGTTTTGATGCGCCTTGTTTGCATACACTTTATATTGACAAACCTATGCAAGGGCATAATTTGATGCAGGCAATCGCGCGTGTGAATCGTGTTTATAAAGACAAGCCGGGTGGTTTGGTTGTTGATTATTTGGGCATGGCCGCGGATTTAAAGAAAGCCTTGTCTTTTTATTCGGATAATGGGGGTAAAGGTGATCCGGCTGTTGCGCAAGAACAAGCTGTCGCGTTGATGTTAGCAAAACTTGAAGTTGTTACCCAAATGTTCAATGGATTTGATTATCAGGCTTATTTTAACGCAACGACTTCGAAAAAATTATCACTTATTTTAGCGGCAGAAGAGCATATTCTTGGTCTCGAAAATGGTAAGAAACGTTTTATTGATGAAGTCACTGCGTTATCAAAAGCATTTGCACTTGCTGTTCCTCACGACAAGGCTATGGATGCAAAAGACTTGATTGCTTTTTTTCAAGCAATTAAGGCAAGGCTGATCAAGTTTGATGTTTCTGGAACAGGTAAAACAGATGCGGAAATTGAAACAGCTATCAAGCAAGTTATTGATAAAGCCTTAGTATCAAATAAAGTAATTGATGTGTTTGATGCTGCCGGTATTAAAAAACCGGATATATCCATTTTGTCGGAAGAGTTTTTGCTTGAAATAAAAAACATGCCGCATAAAAACCTGGCAATGGAAACATTAAAAAAATTATTAAACGATGAGATAAAAGCTAGAGTTAAGAAAATCCTTGTGCAAAGTAAAAAATTAATATAAATGTTGGAAGATTCAATTAGACGTTATCATAATAAAGTTATTACTGCCGCTGAGGTCATTGATGAGCTTATCAAGCTGGGTAAATCTATTCAGGCGATGGATGAGGAGCCGAAAAAAATGGGTTTGTCCGAATATGAATATGCTTTTTACACTGCGGTGGCAAATAATGACAGTGCGCGAGAGCTCATGGGAAAAGATAGCCTTCGTGAATTGGCTGTTAAGCTAACTAAAAAAATCCGTGAGAATGCTTCAATTGACTGGACGATAAAAGAAAGTGTGAGAGCAGAACTGAAAGTGGCTGTTAAAAGAACTTTGCGTAAATATGGTTATCCACCTGATATGGAAAAATTAGCAACTGATACTGTGATCAAGCAGGCTGAATTAATTGCAGCTGAGATTGTGTCATGAATCCAGGTTTATGAGCCATTTAAGAATAGTGGCCTGAGGTGGAATCAAACCACCGACACAAGGGATTTCAGTTTTCTCATGGGAAAATTGCGTGAAAACGCAGAACCTGATGATAAGGTAAATAATTCTTTTAAATCATGAGTTTACAGTTTTTCAGTAGTTCCTGAGTTTGTTGAAGGATGGGCTTTATAAGCAATCAATTTTTACACATTTTAGGGCGCGTATGGCACTAAAATGGCGTACTAATGATAACGCATGAGTAATCACCAGGTGGCATTAAGCGTAAATC
Source organism: Pseudomonadota bacterium (assembly GCA_039187085.1). Classification (GTDB taxonomy): domain Bacteria; phylum Pseudomonadota; class Gammaproteobacteria; order Enterobacterales; family JBCCZV01; genus JBCCZV01. The sequence continues at coordinate 9,531 of JBCCZV010000103.1, read as the reverse complement.
ATAGAGTGAGCCAGTTTAACTCATCCACCTATGAGGGTTGTAATTAAAGAAAAAGGCTGTTTCCTTTAATTACTGCCTTGCTTATTAAAGAAAGTTTAATTACACTGATCTAATTAAAATAATTGTTAGTTTTCTTTAATTGTGAATGAGGCAATATGAAAGAACGTATTGGGCAATGCATCAAATCTTCTAAGGCGGGGGAAACCTATTTGAATTATATGCCCAAACCATTGCCACCCAAACCACCTTTACAGCTTGACGCCATTTATCATTTACTTGACCGGGCTAATATTGCTATTGGTCGTTTAGATGGCATTGCGGAAAGATTGCCTGATCAGGGACTGTTTTTATATATGTATATTCGCAAAGAAGCCGTATTATCCTCTCAGATTGAAGGGACACAATCGTCACTGTCGGATTTATTATTATTTGAAAATGAAGAAACACCCGGTGTACCTATGGATGATGTCATGGAGGTTTCAAACTATGTCGCCGCAATGGAGCATGGTTTGCAACGTTTGCAAGAGGGTTTTCCGCTTTGCTTGCGATTAATCAAAGAAATTCATCATATCTTACTTAGTCGGGGCAGAGGAAGTCACAAACAGCCGGGAGAATTTCGTTGTTCTCAGAACTGGATAGGTGGCACACGACCAGGTAACGCGGCATTTGTGCCACCGCCACCGGAGCAAGTGATTTCCTTACTCGGTGATTTAGAAAAATTTTTACATGATGAGACACAGAAGTTACCTGTGTTGATTAAAGCGGCACTTGTGCATGTTCAATTTGAAACTATCCATCCATTTTTAGATGGTAATGGTCGATTGGGTCGTTTATTAATTACCTTTATTTTATGTGCTGATGGTCTATTGAGTAAGCCTTTATTATATCTGAGTCTTTACTTTAAATTGCACCGTCAACAATACTACAATCATCTACAATCAGTACGACAAACGGGCGATTGGGAAGCTTGGATTATATTTTTTCTTGAAGGCGTTATTCAAACTGCTAATCAAGCCGTTGAAACCGCGCAAAAGATCATCCAATTGTTTGACGCTGATCGTCAAAAAATCAAAGCACTGGGGCGTTCAGGGTCATCAGCACTGATTGTCCATCATTATTTAGAAAAACGATCTATTACTGATATTAAAAAAACAGCCCAAAATTGTCGGATGAGCATACCGACAGCGACCAAAGCCATTAAACGATTACAGCAATTAGACATTGTTGAGGAAATAACCGGCAAGGAAAAAGGAAAGGTGTATGCTTATAAAGATTATTTAGTGCTTTTGAATAAGGATTAAATCGTTTCTGATTAAATAGATCTCAATTCTGGAAATTTCCGGAAACTCTAGAGCGCATAACGATCAAAGCAATAACGGCCACAAATAGAAATAAAATTGACGATATCAATAAAGTGATGCGAATTCCTGATGTTAATTGACTTGCTAGAGCCACAATTGTGCCAAAGCTTGCTACCCCGAGCAAACTTCCCACTTGATTTACCGTGTTTAATACAGCTGCAGTAATTCCCGATCGACTTTCTTCAACGGAATGAATTGCTGCAAATGTCATCGCTGGTGTGGTAAAAGAAACTCCGAAACCAATTAACAAGAAAGGGATTGCTATCAAGATATATTCGGGACCATTGGGAGAAAGGTCTAACAAACCAAAATACCCAATAGCAGCTATCAATAGACCTATAAATATTACTAGACCAGCGCCTAGTCTTCCTGTCATTTTTCCCCCAAGATACGAACCGAGCACAGCTAAACCAGGTAGTGGGAGTAGTGCAAATCCGGTAATAAGCACGGAATAGTGCCGCACATTTTCAAAATAAAATGGCAGAGCAAATAATGAACCGTAGAAACATAAGTTTAATATCATAGAGACAGTTAGCGCCATTGAGGTTTGTTTGTTTTTAAATAAAGACAGTGGAATCATTGCATGTTTTACCTGTTTTTCTGCTACTAAAAAACCGGCTAAGGAAAGCACAAAAACACTTAGTCCGATAATTATATCCATATTGCCCCAGCCATATAAATTGGCTTGAATGAGTGAGTATGCTAAAGCAAATATAGAGATGAAACCGAAGAATTGTCCTAAAAAATCAAATTTTAATCGTTTCATACTATGGTGGCTAGCTTTAATGTTCTTTAGCACAAAGACAAAGCTTATTAAGCCAATGACAACATTAATAAGGAAAATTGCCCGCCAAGAAACAAGGCTAGTGATGACTCCTCCTAAAAAAGGACCTGACGCGCAAGCAACACCACCCAGTGCCGCCCAAATACCAATGGCGTTGGCTCGATTTTTTTCATCCGAATAAATTTGGTTGATCAAAGCTAAAGAAGGTGGAATTAATAGTGAACCTGCTACGCCTTGTAAAAACCGAAAGGTAATTAAACTTGTTATTGACCATGAAAGCGCACAACCGATGGATGTAAGGGCGAAGGCCAGCAGCCCTATCTGAAAAATAAATTTAGCACCGTATCTATCAGCCAAAGAACCTACTAATAATAAGCAACCAGCAAACATTAACGTATAACCATCAACGACCCACTGTAACGATGCTAATGCCGCATGAAAGTAACTAGCAATAGTTGGTAAGGTTACATTAACAATAGTCACATCCAATATGACCATAAAAAACCCCATACATAGCGCAGAAAAGGCTACGGTCTTGTTAAACATGGCAAGCGTCTTTTTCTAGTTGTAGCAAGAACTTTTTATTCTTAAGCCCACCACCAAAGCCCGTTAAATGCCCACTACTACCAATGACACGGTGGCAAGGCATAATGATAGAAATGGGGTTGAGGCCATTCGCTAAGCCTACAGCGCGTGCTTTATTTTTATTCCCAAGCCTTGCTGCTTGTTCGCCATAACTGATCGTTTGACCATAAGGGATTTTATAGAGTTCTTGCCATGCTTTAATTTGAAAAGGTGTGCCATCTAAACACAATGGGATATCAAAAGCTTTTCGCTTGCCGGCAAAATATTCTTTTAATTGTTGTTTTGTCTTGACGATGATTTCTTGCTTTGAGCATTGTCGATATCGCTTGAGCATACTTTTGCATTCATTCCTATCTACTTCATGCTCCCACAAAATACTGTGAATACCTTTGTTTGATACAAAGATTAATAATAAACCAACAGGAGAAGTCATCGTGTCATAAACAGCTTCGCTAGGAAGCTTTGACAGCAATTTTTTAATTCTTTTCATTGTGTTTTCCTACAAGTTAAAAAGTAATATTGCAGCATAAGCACGCCAGGGATGCCATAACGCTGGGTCTAAGTTTCGTAATGTTATTTGTTTTTGTATTTCTAAATCCGTTTCAGGAAAAGCATCTGGATTTCTTAAAGCCCGCATTGCAATATACTGAACAGTCCATGGACCAATGCCTTTTATGGATAATAGTTTTTTGCACGTAACGTCGTAATCCTCTGTGCCATCCAATACAATGGCGCCATCATCAATGGCTTGCGCTAATGCTGTTAGCGTTGACGCTTTTGCCTTCGTAAGTCCTAAACGTGATAAATCAGCTTGAAGTATATTTTTCGGTGTTGGGAAAAAATGTGTTAGCGCTATTGTGCTATCAAACGTTTGTTTTTCACCACAAAGTTCAACCAAACGAATCAATACTGTTCGAGTGGCTTTTACACTAATTTTTTGTCCGATAATCGCACGCACGGCCAATTCAAAGCGATCCCAACTTCCTGGAATTCTCAGACCTGAGTGTTCTTTAAGTAAAAAACTAAGTTTTTTATCCTGCCTCAAATCATGCTCGATCATCATAGGGTCAGCATCAAGGTCAAACATTTCTCGGACTCTGGTATTAAAGTCCAGCATGGGTGCTGGTTTTTCTAATTTAAAATCAATACGAATTTTATAGCCATCAACTTTTGATGCTTTTAACCAGCCAGAGATACCTTTATAGGTAAACAAGCGCTGATATACACCATTATTTACTTCTTCCATTGCAAAAAGAGCGCGTTGCTTGAAAAAGTTAAGTAGTTTATTCCAGTCAAATGGTGGACGATATCTAATGAATAGTGTTTGCGAATTTGAGACCTTTAGACATTGTTTAAAACTACGAGGCGTTGCACCAAATTTTTTCTTAAAGGCATCATTAAAGCGCCTGATTGATTTAAATCCTGCATTCAATGCGATGTCGGTAATAGATAACGAAGAGCTGTCTAGTAAGTTTCTCGCTAGGCTTAATTTCCTATCGAGTAAAAATGCCTGAGGACTTGTTCCTAGTTCTTGTTGAAAAAGAGATCGAAACCAACGTTCACCAATGCCTAATTGCTCGGCAATATTTGTGACAGATAAAAGTTCGATCTCTGTCGTTTCCATAATGCGAACTGCTCGTCTTACCGTTGCTGAGGTTCCCACCCAAGCAGGTGAGCCTGGTGCTGTTTCAGGGCGACAACGTAAGCACGGGCGATAGCCTGCTTCTTCTGCTTGCGTGGCGTGTACAAAGAACTCCAAATTTTCTAGTTTTGCTTTTCTGGCAGGGCATACCGGTCGACAGTAAATTTTTGTGGTTTTTACTGCAACAAAAAACTTACCGTCAAAGCGAAAATCGCGTGTTAGGTGAGCTCGATAAAGCACTTTATTGCTATATTTTGTGTTTAATATATTCATAACAAGCAAGTGTAGCGTGTGGCTCAATTTAAAACTAGCCAAAATCGGAAGTCTATTTTTGTAAGGATCACAGTTAGTTAAGCGAATAGATGAATCCAATAAAATGACAACCACATTGTTTAACAGCGCATGAAGCATTAAATAACCATAACGTAGATACTACTCAGCTAACGCTTGCAGCCGTTGTGATAATCATTGATCATCCATACTTCTCTGTTGTTTCTCATAACACTGCGTTAATCTTCTTAGCACAAATACCATAAGTTATTGTTCTTACCGGCTTGGTGTGGTTAATTAGTCACTCTAACTCTGCCAGTACTATCATAGCTAGGATTATATCTCGCATCAACATAAGTTTTTGCCAGCAAGCGTGCCTTGTTGCCATAAATTGTACAAAAAATTTTGTATCAAAGTATTTAGTTTTAACCAAGTTATTGCTGCATTTGGTTCAAACACTACAAATGCAGTTATCTTTTGGATAGATTTTTCAACAAAATTGAATATTCTTATTGCCGGTATATAACGCCATTCATTGTCATTACCAGCCAAAGTGCTTTCACCAGTGAACGCATGCATAGCATTAATAGACTTATCACCAGTTGCGTCAACATTTAAACTTTGTTGATCTCTATCAATGATCTTAATAAAATGAGCAATAACTGAGGCTACACTGGTATTTGCAGGTGTTTCCCAAACACTACGCTGACTATCGATTTTAGAATAAACACCAGCGATTGCGCACTTGGTGGCAAAACAATAGTTTCTTTATTAATCGCGGCTTTAGCCGCATTGTAAAGTAAGGATGTAATAGTTATGCCAAGCAATTTGCTTTGTTACAATTTTCCTCTTGACAATATATTTATATGGTTGTAATTTTACTTCCCCTTGTTAACTAACCAAAAAGGAGTGCTTAGTATGAAAACAATCCTCTTTCTAATAACTCTTCTTGTTTCTATTGCAGTAGCAAATATTGTAATAGCTGCAAAACATAGCACAATATCTAGTACTGTTGTTTCTAAACGCATTACAAAAGACACGACTTTATGCGTGAACAATACTGGAGAAAATGACAATTCTAATTGTGCTAAAACATTTAAAAGTATCCAAGACGCATTAAGCTATCTTAATAATTACGTGATTTTGTCCAATGCTGTCGTTACCATTAAAATGACTGAAGCGCCTGGCGCGAATTACTATAATACTATTATCGTTAACCATCCTAATAGCGATAGATTTCATATCGTAGGAGATTGTAATAATGGTAGTCCATGCACTATTAATTTTAATTTAGGGCAGAATGGTATCGCCGTCAGCAACGGTAACAAGTTAGGTTTGCTTAGCAATTTTGAATTTAAAGGGCATTCTGCTGATTCTAATGTTGGTGTCCTTGTGAACAATAATAGCTACGCGCAAGTCTCCGACATGGTTGTAAAAAACTTTCAATATGGTGTTAAAGCTATTAGGAAAGCAAAAGTAATCGGAGTGAACCTTAATGTAACTGACAACAACTTTGGTATCGCCACGCTTGGAAGCTCACATGTTACTGTAAAAAGCGGAGCCTCTGAGGATGCTTTTTAATGCTTAGTGTCGAGTATCGCCTATGGTATCAAGAAATTTGTAGTTTTTATTGCGTGCTTACCCACCGGAATGCCACGAAGTTTTGAGATGAGAGTTTTGTCAGGTGAATAAAATACCACATCCCTTTGTGTGATTTTGCACATAATTTTGTAAGCTCATAACCCTATGATAATTCTTCCAACCTTGCCTTTAACATCCCTAATCGAATCGCCTTTTCGCTTTTATCAAAAACTAATCGCATGGTGGTTTATAATCACAAACGCCATGGTGAATTTGTATTAGATGGCAAAACATTTGATTTTCGCCGTCCCGTGCGTGGTTTTCCGAGTAAATTGAGTCCTGAATATTTATGGGTTGATTTATTAAATAATCTAAACCAATTGGCAGAAGATACCGATAAAGTTAAACAAAGGATAGCTAAAAAATTACCAAAATTACAGTCAAAGAAAGTGCTGCAATTAGCCAAGCGTTATGGCAAAGTAGCAACGCGTCGCTTTTTGTGTGAGCAGTATCATGGCTAAATTCTTACATCAATTACCTGATGTTGCTGAACTCTTTAATGTTATTGCGCGTGAGCGTCAAGTCCTACCTTTGATTGTAGAAAAAGACTATTGGATCATGCACTGCCTATGGGGCTTATAACAGCAAGGTTTTCAGTTTGAACTGAAAGGAGGCACATCCTTGTCAAAAAGATTTGGTTTGATTGATCGTTTTAGTGAAGATATTGATATTCAAATTCACCCCAATAATACCGTTGTTAAAACGGGGAAAAACCACGATAAACTGGCACATATTGCCTCACGCCGTCAATTCTTTGATGACGTTACCACGACATTAACTGTTCCAGATCTGAAATTTCAGCGTGATGATAGTTTGGGTGATCTGAAATACGACACTTTGTTAGATGGCAGATACTATCACACTTCTAATTTAGAATTCACCGGGAACCTGTGCGTTCACGTTAAATTAATCTGTAAAATTTCTTATATATGCTATTATTGAGAATGAAGTAATAGCCATGCAAGGTTCTCTTACTTACATCAAAAGATGGCCTAAAAATTTTAATGCGAGGCCCCAGAATAACCATGAGGAAAAAATCATGAAGAGAAAAATTTTATTTATAGCAGTTATTTTTTTAGGATGTATATCATTATCAAAATGGGCTTATGGCTCTTATTCAAGTATAGCAAATATTCGAGTATCCCCAGACAGTTATCCTAGTAATGCACAATTGTGTGGAGCAAGTAGTAATCCAAGCGCAATGGATTTTGATTTGACCGCATGCATTGACATTGGTGATGAGGGATCAGTGACGATAGATACTAAAGGTCGTCATGAATCTCTTAGAGATCTACGGTATATAGCTCGTAGAGCCGCCATTAGCACGATTCAAATTGGCAAACAAGTTATAGCTTACAATACTATTCCTTTAATTACTAATGATTCAGGGTATACACTTTGCTATTTTTATTCTGACATTGTATTTAACTGCAGTTTCATGGGTGATCAGGGGCAGGTGAGTGGGCCGATCAGTGCAATTGTTTTCTTATATAACCAACAATCAATGCCTATTCTTGTAAAGGATGGTAGCGGAACAACCATAAATCATAGTAACACTGCAACAACTGCCCAGTCAGAGATTTCCCTTCCATTATTTTCACAGATACCAAATAATTGTGTTAAAGCAACTAGAGAATGGAAAAGTGGAGACTCATTTATGTCTAATAATGGAAATTATGGACTATTTATAGAACCAAATGGAAATGTAAATTTATATCGTACTGACTTAAAAAGTCAACAGACACTGGACGATGACGATAGATTATTATTTTCCACAAATACAAAAGGCAAAACTTCTAATCCGCTTTTTATCTTTCAGGACAATAATGATGTGGTACTTTATGACGGTGACACGAACGATAAATTATGGAGTAGTGCATCTTCTTATGAAAATGATTATAATGGTTCTCTTTGTATAGAAAATGACGGCGATTTTGTATTGTATAAAGAAAGTATGAATAGTAACGGCGAACTAACGTATCATGCTGAATGGTCCACGAATACTGGCCAAATTCCTTACTACTCAACCTATTACATCTATGCACAGTCAACAACGGGGGATATGCCTATATGCCAACTAGATGTTTCTCCATCCGGTTATATTACAATTTCTCAGCTTGATGCCGGTGCTGAGAATGGTATAAGTTGTTATAAAGGTATTAGTCATGGCTACCAAAATCAAATTACTGTATGTACAGAGGAAACTTGCCCTTCCTCACGAAGACTTACTATCAGTAATAAAACGGGAAACTCTGTTTTGGCCATTTTAGATCACAAGGGAATAAATATACTAAACAACGAAGAAAGAGCTATATTAAATATGCGTTTCCATAAAGTAACTATAGAATCATCAGGTGGGGATAAAATTTGCACACTTAATTATGATGATCATAAACATATTCAAATAAGCAATTATACGAACTATCAGTGTACGCTGGTTAACCCTGCAGATAATACGATAGAAGTGAAGTAAGTCGAGTAAGCCAACCCCCCATTGCTGAGGTTGGCTCCTCTAAGAACCCTGTGAGCGACTTTCACCGCACAAGGCTCAAGCTTGATAAGGCTATACTCGGATAGCCCGGCATATCGTATCAGTGTGTCATTTCCCACCAGGGCGACCAATGCGAATGAGGCATAATAAATAATCTTTTCTCTTTACGACGTAGCTGTCGAAGTTGAAACAACCCTTATCAGAAAAACATGTATATGCATTGATGGTACTATCGCAAGGTAATCTTCCCCCGAGTAAACGGACACTGATATGTCAAACTTATGAGAAATAATAAGAGGAGAAGACATGTCAAGAAAAATAAAAACGTATACAAAAGAATTTAGAGAAGAGGCGATAAAGCTAGCGCTAAGTTCAGAAGTCCCGTGAGCCAAGTGGCAAAAGAATTAGGTATGCCAGCAGGGACATTGCATACATGACTGCATCAAGCTAAATTAAGCGGGATGGAGCAGGTTAAAGCAAGTAAAGATGTCAGCGAAGTTGTGAATGTGAGTGAGTTACTGGCAGAAAATAAACTGCTAAAACGTCGTCTGGCGCGTTTGGAACAGGAGCAAGCGATTTTAAAAAAGGCGGCCTTAATTTGTAATCACCTTGCACCCTCACAGCACCCCTGAATAAATTCAGCGAGAGAAAAATTTTTATAAACCATTGAAAAATATGGTGGCCTGAGGTGGAATCGAACCACCGACACAAGGATTTTCAGTTTTCTCATGGAAAATTGCGTGAAAACGCAAAACCT
>JBCCZV010000102.1:0-13869 GCA_039187085.1 Pseudomonadota bacterium | reverse complement strand
TCTTCTGAAAGGATCGACCAACATGAGTTAAATGCTAGTCGGACCAGTTTAATCAAAAAACACCTCGTCTGTACAGCCATAAATCGACGGGACTACAGAAATGGCGTCAACGAACCACAAATTCAATACATAATGGTCAACAATCGGATGTATTCATGTTTTTTGGGTATATTTGGCCAAAAAGCACGCTAGTCTGATGAGCCCATAAGCGACTGACACGTAAATACAAACAGAAACACCCAATCAGGAGTTCTTGCATGACAAGTAGTCATTATTCACAACATGTATCGCATTTACATCAATTATTTAATCAGGTTATGGCGCTGCATCATTATGATTTTGTCGCTATTCATTCGGGGTTTGTCCGTAAACCATTCATGGATGATACTCACTACCCCTTTGTGTCTAACCCTTACTTTAACTATTGGTATCCACTGACTGTACCTCCTCACAGTTGGATTATTGTAAAAGAAAGCAGTATCTCGCTAAAATTTTACCGCCCCGATGACTTTTGGCATAAAGTGGAAACCTTGCCTGACGATGCACGTCTTGCAAACTTTGACATTGAAATCATCACAAAACCGCAGGCTTTAAACACTTGGTGTGATTCAAGCGCAAAAGGGTTAGTGATAGGTGAGGAAGTAGAGCCTTGGACGCTCGACCTCAATGTTGAAATCAACTCAGAAGCAGCTCTTAACTTTTTAACTTGGCATCGTGCTTACAAAACCGATTATGAAAAAGAACAGCTGAGAGAAGCTAATGGCATAGCGGTTCGTGGCCATAAAGCAGCAGCTACAGCATTTCACAGTGGCGGTACAGAGTTTGAAATTAACGCCGCTTATTTCGCAGCCACTCATCAAAACCAACATTCAGCTCCATACGACAACATCATTGCACTCAATGAAAATGCAGCTATTTTGCATTACACCGTTTATGAATCACAGCGTGATAAGCAACGCTCCAAAGAAAGTTTTCTTATTGATGCTGGGGCTAAAGCCGGTCATTACTGCTCTGACATCACACGTACCTATTCAGGGGCAAATGATGATTTTGCCAAACTCATTCAAAAACTCGATGATATTCAGCAAAACTTGGCCAGCCAATGCAAAGTCGGTAGCCGCTACACGGATTTACATATTGCTTATCACAAACAGCTTTTAGATTTACTCATCGATAGCGATCTCGTCAAAGGCAGTCCGCAAGAAGCCTGGGCATCAGGCATTACCCAAACTTTCTTTCCACACGGTTTGGGTCATTTATTGGGTTTACAAGTCCACGATTTAGGTGGCCACCAAAGCAGTGTTGAAGGTGGAATAACTCCACCGCCAGAAGCTTATCCTTTTTTACGTTGCACCCGACCAGTAGAAGCGAATCAAGTGTTTACTATTGAACCTGGTTTGTATTTTATTCCTTTATTATTAGACAAATTAAAACAATCAAAACATAAGCATTTAGCCAATTGGCAACGCATCAAAGATTTTATGGCTTACGGTGGTATTCGTATCGAAGATAATATTATTGTCAATGCAGAAGGCGTTGAAAATATAACACGAGAAGTGTGGTCCGCAGCTTAAATCTTGAGTTGACTCAGTCAGGTTACTATCAGCTGACCTGACTGATGCTTAAGTATAAAAATAAGAAGAATATGCTTTAAGCTTTCGCTTGAGATTGATCATTGTTACGCGACTCTTGTGCCCATTCATCGCGCATGCTGCTAATCAATTTATCTTTTTCTTCCCACAGTCCATTGAGCCATTGTTGAAACTTCACCCGATCTTTCGGATTGTTAACATAATCATTACAACGAATTTGATCAGTGATTGGGATCGTTTCTACATGCACTCTGACTTTCTTGACTTTACCGCATAAAAATTGCCAAAAGCTGCAGTGTTTTTCATCGGGATAGACAATGGTCACATTCACCACCTCACTCAACTGCTGACCCAAAACAGACATCACATAGCCGATACCGCCCGCTTTGGGCTTAAGTAAATTAGCAAAAGGAGAGGTTTGGCGGGCACGTTTCTCGGGTGTAAATCGCGTGCCTTCAACAAAATTCATAACAGAAATAGGAATGCGTTTAAATTTAAGGCAAGCTTTGCGGGTAGTTTCAAAGTCTTTGCCTTTACTGTGTGGGTGTTTCTCTAAATACTTTTTGGAGTAACGCTTCATAAATGGGAAGTCTAGAGCCCACCAGACTAAACCAATAACCGGTACATAAATCAGTTCTTTTTTTAGAAAGAATTTTAAAAAAGGAATTTTGCCGTTAAAGATTTTTTGTAAAATGATGATGTCAGTCCAGGAGCGGTGGTTAGATACCACTAAATACCAGTTTTTGCGACTTAAATTAGCAAGACCAGAGACTTGAAAATCGACGTTCTGGAAAAAACGATGGTAAAACGAATTACCACTAATCCACAAACTTGCCAAGCCATTAATAACAATGTCGCAATGTTTACGCCATACTTTGAGAGGAATTAAAAATTTGGCAATCGCTGCAATAAATAACGGAATAGAAAGTACAATCGTATTGACGATGTAAAAAATGAAAGAAATCACACCAGCGATTGGACCGGGCAAAAATTGAAACATGTATTTCCTCGAAATTTGTCAAGATATCGTTTATTTTAACGTATCTTCAAGCGTCCTCAAACCAACACTTCGAGGTCTTACCACTCAAATAATAAGCAAGACTTCGCAGCTTTTTCAGGCATGTTAAACTAACCCTATGGAAATTACTTTTAAACATTCACCTTAATTTGGAGCCTAGTCATGATGAATCCACAATTTATCGAAAAATTTGTTACGGAATTTGAAAAAGCGTTACCTGACAATGTGAAAGCCATGAATGAAGAAGTGCGCCAACAAACACGTCAAATGGCTGAAAAAGTGATAGGTTCACTTAACTTAGTCACTCGTGAAGAGTTTGATGCGCAATGCAAAGTACTCGCAAAAACCCGTGAAAAAGTCGAGTTATTGGAACAAAAATTATCAGTGCTTGAGGCCCAACTAAACGACAAGAATGTCAAAGAAACAGCTTCATCAAGTGATTGATATATAAAAAAGAACATGACATAATCCATCACTTAGTCTTTTATATGGTAATGGATTATCGTGTCACTCTCCGTTGTTTTCTCTCGTGCCAAATTGGGCATCAATGCACCAACAGTTTCTATAGAAACACACATTTCCAATGGTTTACCTTCTCTTTCTATCGTTGGTATGCCAGAAACCAGTGTTCGTGAAAGCAAAGATAGAGTGCGTAGCGCCTTACTCAATTCCGGTTTTGAATTTTCAGCTAAACGCATCACCATTAATTTAGCGCCAGCGGATGTACCTAAAGAAGGCAGTCGTTTTGATTTGCCTATTGCTATCGGTTTACTGGCTGCTTCCGAGCAAATTGCAAGTGAGCATTTGAGGGATGTTGAAGTCTTTGGAGAATTGGCCTTATCGGGTGAAGTTAAAGCAACCGACGGTATTCTTCCCGCTGTCATGGCTGCCAAAAAAGCGCAGCGCAAAGTCATTCTCCCTATGGAAAATTACCCCACTGCGTCTCGTGTTGATCAGGTAGAGTTAATCCCTGTACGCCATCTTATGGATGCCATTCAGTACCTAACCGATCAAACTAAAGTAGCTATTCCTAAAGAAAATACCGATACCATTACCACAAAAAATGCGCCTGATATGTGCGAAGTTAATGGTCAAACACAAGCTAAAAGAGCGCTAGAAATTGCTGCAGCCGGCGGACATCATACTTTGTTATTTGGCCCTCCTGGGACAGGTAAAACACTCTTAGCCAGCCGACTTTCTTCTATTTTACCGCCACTGAGTAACGAACAAAGCTTGGAAGTGTTAGCCTTAGAATCATTGGTTTCTGCCAATGCATCAACGACTCCCTGGCTAGCACGTCCTTTTCAAAATCCTCACCATACAGCATCAGCTCCCGCATTAATCGGTGGTGGCACACGCCCTAAACCTGGCGCTGTTTCACTTGCACATAATGGTGTATTATTTTTGGACGAACTGCCAGAATTCCAAAGACGAGTTATTGAAGTTTTGAGACAACCTTTAGAGTCTGGCGAAGTGAGTATTGCTCGGGCTAACCAACAAATTCGCTTTCCAGCTCGCTTTCAACTCGTAGCAGCCATGAATCCATGTCCTTGTGGGCATTATGGTAATAAGCAAAACCTTTGTCGTTGTACCCCTGATCAAATCCGACGCTATCTCAATAAAATCTCAGGACCCTTCCTCGATCGCATCGACTTGCATGTCGAACTTCCTTTGTTATCGAATGATGAAATCTTCCAGACGAATTCTCATCAAGAAACATCGGCGGACATCCGCGAACGTGTGATCAAGGCTCGCCAAATTCAAATAGATCGCAATCAAAATCGATTAAATAGTGAGCTCGACAAAACACAGATTGATGGCATTCTTACGGCATCTCCGGACATTCGTTCTTTCCTTTCTGAAGTTTTAGAAAAGCTCAAACTTTCACCAAGAGTTATCCATCGCGTGATAAAAGTTGCACAAACTATCGCCGATCTCAACAATGAAAATCGTTTAGAAAAGCAGCATATTGCTGAAGCATTAAACATGCGCAAACTAGAACGCTACCTCGCCAATTTATAATTGCCTGTTTAATACTTGTCCAAATGTAAAAATTCTTTTAATTGATTGATAACTTTTTTGTGTGCTTACTTTTTAAACCACACTTTTTTTGTTGACCTTCCAGATATTCTCTAAGTTATTAGAATTACTGAAAGTTCCTCGTTGAACAATGAATTTTTTTTTTCAATTTGTACAATAATCACACTCAAAACAACCTATCTGTATAAATCTTTGTCATGACAGCTTGTCCAACGTCTATTGCCTGCCCACAAATATCATGATAAATGTAAAAACTTATTGCTGATAAAACATAAAATTTTATTAATCAAAAGTATTAATTGAAAATGCTATTCATAAGAGATCCTAGGGGGTATTTGGGGATGAGTTTAAAAATGAAACCATTGGCTAGCGCCATTTCATTTGCACTATTGGCTTCGGCTACCAACATCAGTTTGTCTTCACAAGTTTGGGCAGAAGAAGCTGAAGCAGAACAGGAAAGAATTACAGTCACAGGCTCTCGTTTGAAAAGAACAGACTTTGAAACAGCCAAGCCAATTACTGTGATTACAGCTGAAGACATTGCTAGAACCGGGCAAACCTCTGTAGCAGAAGTCCTACGTGACTTACCCTTTGCAACAACAGGAAGCTTCTTAGGCACATCCGGTAATTCAGCCGCCAATCATTCAAGCACAGGTCTTAGAGGCTTAAGTGCTGATAGAACACTAGTTTTAATTAATGGTCGTCGTATCGCAGGCAGTGCGACCGTTGGTGCTTCTCAGGTTAATTTAAACCTTATCCCAACAGCCGCTATCGAAAGAATTGATATATTAAGAGATGGCGCATCCGCTGTTTATGGTTCAGATGCGATTGGTGGTGTTATCAACATCATCATGAAAAAGGACTATGAAGGCGTTGCGATTACGCTACAACATGGTAATCCAACCCAAGGCGGAGCTGATGAAACACGCTACTCTCTTACCTTTGGTTCATCATCCAATAAATCACGCTCAACCACAGTTATCGAGCACTTGGCCAATGAAGGCTTAAAAGGGGGAGAGCGCCCACACATCTCGGCACGTCCTGATGTAGAAGGCTTCGAAGATTACGGCACAGCCGTTTACTCAGAGTATGGCATATGGCGACCAGTTACTGTGACTGGGGAAACATTAGGTGAGGATTTAGCATGGGGTGCAGCCGGTTTTTGGCAGCCTGGGCCAAACTGTCCTGAAGAAGACATTTCACCCGCAGGAGACTTCACATGGTGCCTAGGTAATATTTACGAAGGTAAAAACCACTTACGCAGTAACACCACTAACTCTATTTATCACACCATGGAGTATGATGTTACTGATGACTTAACCGTTTTTGGGAATGTCTCTGTTTTAAAAGATACCATCGATGTAGAATCTACAGCTCTATGGACATCTGGACTTGGCGGCACTGGCGTTTTGATGCTCGCGGACAATCCTAACAACCCTTATGGTCAAGATATCGCTGTATTCCAATCACTAAATGGTGTTGCGGATAGAAAATTTGAATTTGATTCGCTAAGTGTCGATTTTGTCGCAGGAGCTACATACATTATTGGAGATGGTGAGCTTGAATGGTCAGCGAATCATTCAAAGCAAGAGTCGGATGTTTTCAGAGACGACTTGTTTTTACGTCAATTACAAGAGCAAGTTACCGCAGGAAATTACAACCCATTAATTCCTGCAGGCGGCCCTTCAGCAACTGAAGATGTCACGAGCCAATTCTTACATACAGCCACCAGAACCACTTATTCACAAAGTATTGGTACGTCTTTAGTATGGTCTTCAACCTTACCTTTGAATATCAATGGTAACGATATCCCTTACTCAACCGGTTATGAATATCGTGACGAAGAGTTTGGTGATGTGCAAGATGCACAATCCATTGCCGGTAATGTTTTGGGTGCATTCGGCGGAAACTCTGGTGGTGGTCGATATTATCAAGCGGTGTTTTTTGAGACGTCTATCGAACCTATCGATAATTTAAGTATTGATTTTGCTACACGATATGACCAATACAGTTTACCGGATGTTGGTCAACTCAGTAGTTCATTGGGAATAGCCTATACCATTTTTGATGGTGTCAAAGTAAGAACTTCTTATTCTCAAGGCTTCAGAGCGCCTTCCATAGATAGCTTGTTATCTTCTGAAGCGGTGAGCTTTGACTCAGTCGTTGATACCAGTCGGTGTAATGCAGCAGCTACGGCCTCTCCTGATACACCTCAAGAGGAACTGCCAGAATGTGTCTTTGAACAGCAAGAGCGTCGTTCTTCCGGTAATCTAGAACTAGAACCCGAAGAAAGCGCACAAATTGCTTTTGGGTTTGTTTTAGAACCTATTGAAGATTTAGAGATAACTATTGATTATTATGACATTGAAATTGATAATCAGGTAACCTTCATAGGCGCTCAAACTGTTTTAGATCTTGAAGCTTTAGGACAGCTTGATGGCTTCCCTGGCTTGTCTGTAACCCGTGATGCCGATGGCGAAATAGACATTATCAGAGCCGGTAATGTTAATTCTGAGGGTATTCAAACCAGCGGTATCGATCTTGATATCTCGTGGTCTTACTCGATGGAAAATTACGGCGAATTGAATATCGAATGGCTTTCTAGTTATCTACTCAAATACAACCGCCAATTGTCACCGACAGCACCACGTTATGACTTGGTTGGCCTTGTCGGTGTTCCGGAATATCAAAGTGTTTTTTCTGTCAATTATAACTTTGGTGATTTTACAACTGGCTTAACGCATCGATTTATCGACTCTTACGAGGGCGAAACTCCTGAACAGCTGGAGCAGGAAGTTGATAGAGGTGACTTTGACGCATTCCAAGTGGTTGATTTATATTTCGGCTATGATACAGGCTATGGTCAATTAACTGTAGGTGCCAGAAATATCGCTGATGAGCTACCCGATCCAAACTATGAATTAGGCTTCCCGGGTTATGATAGCAGCCTATCAGATATCATTGGACGTGTCGTTTATGGTAGATATACCATTGAGTTTTAAAAAATATTAAGGCAATGAATCTGTAACATTTTAAAGGCGGTTATGTATTAACCGCCTTTTTTATTATGACTCAAGTTTACTTTTTAGGCTTAATGCACCTGGTTACGATGACGATTTTTAATTTAGGAGAATGAGATGGTCCGCTCTATTGGATTTATTAGTTTGTTACTTTTCAGTGTTTGTTTTTCTGTCAGTCATGCTAAAAAACTCCCCATTAAAGACTTTTTTAAAAGTTCAGATTTTGGTGTTAGCAAAATTTCACCTGATGCGAAACATTTAGCCGTCATTATTGAAGAAGACGGGCGTCGTAACTTAGCCATTCTACGCACAAAAGATTTAAAGCCTTTATCAAAATTTGAAGTCGGGAAAAAGCGTAACATCATTGACTTTGATTGGGTCAATAACGAAAGAATCATATTCATGACTTCGCTTAAAATTGGTTCTCTGGCTGCACCTGTTTATACTGGGGAGGTTTATGCAGGCAATGTGGATGGTAGCAAGAAGCGTATGCTACTTGGCGATGAAGGCTCTGTCGCTCGCTATAGAGTTAACGTACTTTCATTTTTGAGAGAAGACAAAAAACATATTTTAGTGGCTTTGCCTGGAGAAAGATTCACTAAAGTCGTAAAGCTCGATGTCTATAGCGGTCGTCAAAAACAACTGGCTTATCCACCGATAAAAAATCCCAGTTTACTTGTGGACTCAAAAGACGAAGTCAGATTTGCCGTTGCAGCTAATGATGATCGCGAAATGGAATATTATTTTCGAGCGGATAAAAAATCAGAGTGGGAATTATTAGAAAAACGTAAAGAAGAAGGTACAACCATTAATCCCGTTCGGTTTGTTGAAAATGACACGAAAGTTTTGGTGTTTCAATCAAGCCGAGAAAAAAATAAAAACGGCTTTTTCATTTATGACCCGCAACAAAAATCTTTTAAGCTTAAACACCTTGTCAGTCCTGGTATCGATATACGCTCTCGTGTCTATGATAGCGAAGAGTACAGCAATCTTATTGGTTATGTGATTGAGCCAGACTACCCAGACATGATCTTTTTTGATGAACAACATCCACATGCGCAACTTTACCGCAGCTTGCAAGCCAGCTTCCCTGGCCATGAAGTGTCAATTCGCAATACAACTCATGACGGTAATTTTGCTTTAGTCTCTGTATCCAGTGACAAGCTACCTGGCACAACTTATCTCTTTGATTTGAAAAATAGCAAAGTTCAATTTCTGTATAGCAATCGACCTTGGATAAAACCGGCTGAAATGGCTGAAATGCAAGCTTTCCATTTTAAAGCTCGTGATGGAAAAACCATCCCAGGCTATTACACATTACCTAAAGGAAAATCAAAAAACCTACCTATGGTACTCTATGTACACGGTGGCCCTTATGGGGTAAGAGATTCATGGGGCTATGATACCGTTGTACAATTTCTTGCTAATCGAGGTTATGCCGTTTTCCAAATTAATTATAGAGGTTCCGGTGGTTATGGTATAGCTTATCAATATGACGCGTATCGCCAAATGGGCGCAGAAATGCAGGACGACTTAACCGATGCGACACACTGGGCTATTAAGCAAGGTATTGCCGACAAAGATCGTATTTGTATTTTTGGTGCAAGTTATGGTGGCTATGCTTCTTTAATGGGAGCAGTGAAAGAACCTGATTTGTATCAATGCGCCATTCCGTATGTTGGTTTGTTTGATATTGACTTGTTTCAACGGGTTGGTGATATCCAAGAGAGGAAAGCAGGTCGTGCATTTCAAAAAGCTGCTTGGGGTGATAACGAAGCCTTTTTTAAAGAAAGATCACCCATTCATCATTTAGATAAATTAAAAATTCCGCTCTTTATTGTTCATGGTAAACAAGATGTTCGAACTCATTTCAGCCAATATCAATTACTGACTAAAAAATTGGATGAAATGGATTACCCTTATGAATCTTTAGTAAAATCTAACGAAGGACATGGCTTTACTTCACCAGAAAATAATATTGAACTCTATGGTAAACTGGAGAAATTTTTGAAAAAACATATTGGTCAATAGTCAAAAACTTCTCTAAAGATAAACAGCCAAATACCTTCAAAATCAGAGATATTTGGCTGCTTTTTAACAAATCAACAAGCTTTTGATGTTACACAAATGAAAAATTGAGTAATTTCTATAAAAACTTCAAAAAGAAATATTTTGTTGCATTTTAATGAAAATGCGCCTCTTAGATACCCCACCTGTCAAAATTTATTTCACAGAAAAAACCCCGTAGACCTTTAAAAATCGACAAACTGAAAAAGTAAGTTTGCATTCAATACTTTTACGGTCTCTCTGATATTCATCATTTTTTTTACTTATTAAAAACGCTAGTTTCCTAATATTTATTGATTAGGTATTAATATCATGTTACATCTAGATTTTTTACTAAAAAAGTACAAAAAACTATCAGCAACAGCAGTAAAAAATACTTGGGGATATCAAACAATGAACAAAAAAATGAAACCCTTAGCTAGCGCTCTTTCATTTGCATTGCTAGCTTCGACAACCAACCTGAGTATGTCAGGACAAGTTTGGGCAGAAGAAACCGAAGCAGAAGAAGAAATCGAAAGTATTTCTGTAACCGGCTCAAGAATACGCCGTCAAAACTATGAAAGCCCAACACCTATCACTGTTCTTGACGAAGCCCAAATCCAAAATGCCGGCTTCGTGACGGTGGGTGAAATTCTTAATGAGTTACCTCAACTGAACAATACGTTTTCACTAGCCAACTCTGGTCGTTTTATCGGCACGGCCGGTGGTGGCTTCTTGGATTTAAGAGGCCTAGGCACAGAACGTACGTTAGTTTTAATCAATGGTAGACGTCATGTAGCTGGTAGTGATGGCACTTCTGTTGTCGATGTTAACAGTATATCCTCTGCGATGATAAAACGAGTTGAGGTGCTGACTGGAGCAAACTCCGCCGTTTATGGAGGCGATGCAGTAACAGGCGTTGTGAACTTTGTCTTAAAAGATGACTTTAACGGTACAAGGGTTAATACCTACACAGGTACAGCTGATGACTCAGGCTTTGATCGCAAAGGCATTAACATAACAAGTGGTTTCGACTTTGCCGAAGACAAAGGTAACGCAATTGTTTCTCTGAGTTTCGATTCTCAAGATCCTTTGTTTGCTGGCGAGCGTGGTGGCGATTTCACAGCTGGCTGGGGGCTTTTTGATAACCCTGCCGATGGCGATACTATCGATCCAGAAACTAACTTTCAAATTGATGATGGCATACCCGATCAAATCTACGTTAGAAACTCCGGCTTTTGGTTTTTATCTGAAGCAGGTACATTTTTGGGCTTAGAGTCTCGTTTAGATAATCAAGGCAACTTGATCCCTATCGATTTTGATAGCATCGAATATTACAATGGTGGTTTGGACTGCGCGGGTGTTAACTGCCCGGCTTTGGATTTACGCTCTTTTGTGAATCTACAAACACAGTTTGAGCGTTATACTCTCGATGCCAATTTTAATTATAACTTATCGGACAATCACAGCTGGTTTTTAGAGTCGCGTTATGCCTCCGTTGAGGGGAATCAACAAGGCCAGTCCAGTTTTGATACCAACCCACCCATTACCATTTTTGCTGACAATGCTTACATCTCGCCTTCTCTAGCTAGCGCGTTTGCTTCTACTGGAGCTAGTTCTTTGGGCCTTTATCGTTTCAACACAGACTTAGGATTTCGCCAAGAAGAAGACACACGTGATACCTTTCGTTTAGTAAGTGGGTTCAAAGGACTCTTTTTGGATAACTGGGATTACGAAGCATTTATTAATTATGGCACCACCAAAATCACACGTGTTAACTACAACAACCGTATTGATGAACGTTTTGCGGCTGCTACAGATGCCGTGGCATTAACTGCCGAAGACGTAGCAAATATTAATAGTTCTGCCACAGGTTCGTTAATTCGTGAGGCTTCCGTTGGACAAATTGTTTGTCGTTCAACTTTGCAAGCAGCAACCGGTTCAACACCGTTATTACCAGACGGCTCTCCTGCACCTGGCTTCGCATATGACGGGTGTTTGCCCTTAAACGTGCTTGGCTACGGCGTGGCCGATCCAACAGCTGTTGATTGGATTAATTCAACGGCTATTGCGCGTGCGCGTGTTGAACAAACTCAATTAGCGGGTTTTGTTTCTAACCCTCAAATTTTTGATACTTGGGCAGGTTCAGCCGCTGTAGTTGCCGGTTTTGAGTACCGAGAAGAGCGCAGTAGCTCCAATGAAGACTCTTTATCAGCTTTAGGAAATACTTTCTTTAACGCCTTAGCTGAAACCAAAGGTCGCTTCGACGTTTCTGAATTTTATGCTGAAACAGCGATACCCTTAGCTACCAACCTACCAGGGATTCAATCCTTAAACGTAGAATTAGCTGCACGTTACTCTGATTACTCAACGATTGGTGATACCACGACTTGGGAGGTCAGATTACAATGGGCTATTAACGAAG
This sequence comes from Pseudomonadota bacterium, assembly GCA_039187085.1. Classification (GTDB taxonomy): domain Bacteria; phylum Pseudomonadota; class Gammaproteobacteria; order Enterobacterales; family JBCCZV01; genus JBCCZV01. The sequence goes on along the minus strand of JBCCZV010000102.1, from coordinate 1,728 downwards.
AGCTTTCGGTTCGTTCAACCATCGGGGAAGCTTTCCGCGCACCCAATATCACTGATTTATTCTCTCCTGCCGGTGAAAACTTTTCTCTCGTCGAAGATCCCTGTGATTTTGAGAATATAGATCAAGGTTCAAACGGTCAAGCCATTCGAATTGCTAACTGTCAAGCATTAGGTATTGCCGATCCTACTACCTTTAATTCTCAAGATGAATCTTCTGTTAACGTCCTTTCCGGCGGCAACCCAAATCTTGAAGAAGAAACCGCCAAAACCACGACAGTTGGTGTAGTTTATTCTCCGAGTTGGTTTTCTGGTTTCAATATAGCTATCGACTATTGGGATATTCAAATCGAAAACGCCATTGATTTGACGACAACACAACAAATCCTAGATCGCTGTGTCGATGACCCGAATGGGATTGATAATGAGTTCTGCGCTTTAGTGACACGTGATAATGTCGGCAACATTGCTTTAATTAATAGTTTTGCATTAAATCTGAACGAACTGGAAACCAGCGGTATTGATTTTGAATTAGACTACACCTACAACACCGATGGATTCGGTAGCTTCCGAACACGTTTATTCGGTTCATATATGGAAGAAAGAATCTTCGTATTAAACTCTGCTGACAATGTCGACGATGTGAAAGGTGAACTGGGTAACCCTGAACTGCAGTTCTCGTTAAACCTCAATTGGGATTACAACAATATTGAAGTTTTTATTGAGTCGAGATTTATCGATGAAATGTACCTTGAAGAACAGGAAACTTTATTCGGTTCAGCGACCAATAATGATCCGAATCCTGACATAGCAGATATCACTTCGGTTGATTCAACCTGGATATTAGATGTTGGCGCTTATTACAACTTTGATTTTGGTTTAAGAGTAGGTGCGCTTATCGATAATGTAACATCTGAAGAGCCACCTTTCATGTTTACAGGTTCTGGCGAAGGTTCTGCCATCTATCCTAATGTTGGTACTTTTTACAGTGTTAGAGCTGCCTACGAATTCTAAGTTTGTAGTCTAAGAAGGGGGAATCCCCCCTTCTTTTGAAAGCTCATCGATTAACTAAAAAGGTTTCCTCAAATCCACTGTCATTATCGCTATCACTTAGTTAGCTCATTTTTTCAAATAAAGTTTTAAATAGTAGACTTAATTACCTGCCTTTCAACATGCAGTCGATGTCAGAATATTTTTCATTAATCATAAAATAAATTTTCATTAATAATCTACGACAATATTTTAACATAGGTAGCAATACATCAAGCACTATTCAATGCTCAGATAAATTACCTAATAAAATACGTTAATACAAAGTTTCTTCAACTGTTAGCTTATAATTAACATTCTAAATAAACTTGTCTGCATATTACTTTTCCAATTGCAAATCACTCAACACAAAATCAAGCATGATGATTTCCTATATTGTAAAGTTTTTGAAAAACGATTATATCAAATATTTATAGGTTCATTTAAATTAAAATTTGGACTTGTCCCGAAATCTCGTACCATTTTGTATGCCACAGAAAGTCGCTTAAGCCACCTTTTGCAATGATTGAATGAATTGCTCGGGTGACAGATTATTCAAACTCGAATGCGGACGGGTTTGATTGTAAAATTGTCGCCCCTGTTGCACAGCTCGGAAGAAGCCCAGGCCCAAGCCACTCAGTTTTTTATTCACCGCTTTGTGCGCGATTTTATGGAACCCGTGCTGGGCAAAAGCTTTGGCACC
>JBCCZV010000101.1:0-13986 GCA_039187085.1 Pseudomonadota bacterium | reverse complement strand
CATAAAAATAATGCTTACAGAATTGAGTGATTTTTATATCGCTCAAGATCGTCTAAAACATGCTCATAATAGAGTCACTGATTACAATGATATTGAATGTCGGGGCATCTTTTTTATTCACTCAGCAAAAAGTGGAGTAGGGGTATGATCTGTAGATTCATAAGCTGCAATTATTCGAACGCTCTCAATCTATTCAATAACTAAAGAGTCTATAAAAACCTGTAATCCTATTCCCCAATGATTGAAAAAACATGAAGATAGCTAGCCATAATAAAAACATCAACGTAAGATAGAAAAATTCTTAATTAACCTTTTAGGAGATCAATATGTCCAATTCCATTGCCATATTTTTTGAAGCGTGGCAACTCACTGATGCGAATGCGCGGCGCGAAAAAATTACGCATGCTGTGACACAAAACGTAGAATATCATGATCCCCGAACGCCAAGTGCCGTTAATGGCATAGAAGCTTTAAATGAATATGTAGGAATGTTTAGTGCAAATGCACCAGGCTGGACAGCAAAAGTTATCAAAAGTGATACCACGGCCGATATGACGCGAGTGACGGTAGCATTTGGTGGCAAAGGCCCTGATGGTGAGGACAAGGTTCAGCTTGGTCAATACTTTGTGGAAACACAAGGAGATCAAATTTCACGAATGGTCGGTTTCGTCGGCACTGGAAACCAAGAGTAAATCCGTTTTAACAAATTTTGTGGTACTACAATCCACTTGTAGACTGATATCTCATACCACTGTATCTAATATTTATTGAGATTGGATATAGTGCGTTTTTCTTTGGATTACCGATATTCTGCAAAGCTATTTCTGTTGTTTAAGATAATAAAGCTTTTATTTTGTTAGCATCTATTCTAAGAGTTATTTCTATAAAAAACATCAATTAGCGTCTACAGTCATTTGTTAATCACCTTCATCGAAAAACTAACCAGTGAACATCAAGTGTGAGCGTTAGACGAATTTAGCCATGTCGATTTTTACTATAAACCCGAGACTGTCACTCTAGCTACAGATGCAGTAGCCGAGTTCTTTAATCAATAATCCGTTACAGCGATGGTAAACATCATCAATTTTTTTCGTGATCATCTCTTATGAATCAGAAAGTATTTAACATAAACACCTTGATATAAAAAAATTAATATTTTTCTGAAAAATTATTAGCATAGTTCATGCTGTCAGAGTTTTGAGTTCGACGCTTTTTTCGAACTTCGAATCTTTCTACGGCATATTGGTCTGACATAATATTACTCTCAACTCTATCATCATTATTAGCATGAAAAGTGTAGGCTCTTATTCTCACTTGCCCTTCTTTACCATATTGTCCAGAAAAATCCTTGAACATTTTTTGCAAATCATCTAAAGCTTTTTCCTTATTACTTGCATTAGTTCTAAAAACGCCATAATTAGGATCGAAAGCAACAACTTCATATTGTCCATCGGGTTTTTGGCTAATTCTTCCACCAACAGCATGGGCTCCATCTGGGAAATTAAAAATAGTTTTTATGTCAATGGCATTAGATGAATGATACTTCAATTTTGCCGCTAAATTATGAGGAGATGAAAGAGAAATAGGTTGAGAATCAATAGGTGTACCCATTTTTTTATTTTCATTAGAGACTCCGTGCTGAATATGCTGTTTAGCATAGTGATTTAAGATAAGATTTTGGCCAGATAAACCGGCTCTTTTCGTTGCATATTGAAAATCTTGAGTAAATCTTTTTTGGTCATTACGAAGTTTATCCACCATTTCGGGTTGTGTTAAACGCTGCATCATCATTGCTTCGCCTCCACGAGGGGAAGCAAGAAAATTATCAGTTAGTACCGCGCATACACCAGCGAAATCTCCTTTGCCATATTTAACATCGATGAAAGCTTTCATATATGCGCCTTGATTAAAAGGTGTGACAATTTCTGGTGTTTTACCATTTGACATTGTTTGTTTAATAAAATAATGATTAAATTTTTTCTCCTGTCCGGATGCAATCGCTTCTAAATTTTCTCGTATATTTTTTCGATGTATTTGTACTTTTTCACCAACGTAATCGTTTAGGATTTTATTTTTTTCTGCTTCCACAGAATAATTTTTATCCTCATTAAAATTCATGCGTTGTAATCGATTTTTCCCCGCTGCCGCCGCTTGTTGGGCAATATTGTGATGGTTTTTACTAGGTTGCGGAGTTTTGGACACTGGAAACGACGGTTTTTCAGTGGGTGTTTGTAATTTTTCAAACGGATACAAATCTACCTTTTGCTGAGGCTGTTGTTGAACCTTCTGTTGCTTGTAGTTTTGTTTTGGCCGTTGTTGCTGAGCCTGGTAGTTTTGTTGTGGCCGTTGTTGTTGAGCCTGATAGTTTTGCTGAGGCCGTTGTTGTGCCTGGTGCTGGTAGTTTTGTTGAGCCTGATAGTTTTGCTGAGGCCGTTGTTGCGCTTGGTGCTGATAGTTTTGTTGTGGCCGTTGTTGCGCTTGGTGCTGATAGTTTTGTTGAGGCCGTTGTTGCGCTTGGTGCTGATAGTTTTGTTGTGGCCGTTGTTGTGCCTGGTGCTGGTAGTTTTGTTGTGCCTGGTGCTGGTAGTTTTGTTGTGGCCGTTGCTGAGGTTTAGGCGCTTGAAACACAGGTTTTTCAGTGGGTGTTTGTAATTTTTCAAACGGATACAAATCCACTTTTTGCTGAGCTTTCTGTTGATAGTTTTGCTGAGGGCGTTGTTGTGCCTGATGTTGGTAATTTTGTTGTGGCCGTTGTTGTACCTGGTGCTGGTAGTTTTGCTGTGGTCGTTTCTGAGGTTTAGGCGCTTGAAATACAGGTTTTTCAGTGGGTGTTTGTAATTTTTCAAATGGATACAAATCTACCTTTTGTTGTGCCTGATGCTGGTAATTTTGTTGTGGTTGTTGTTGCGCTTGGTGCTTGTAGTTTTGTTGTAGCCGTTGTTGCGCCTGGTGCTGATAGTTTTGCTGTGGCCGTTGTTGTGCTTGATATTGATAGTTTTGCTGTGGCCGTTGTTGTGCTTGATATTGATAGTTTTGCTGTGGCCGTTGTTGTGCTTGATATTGATAGTTTTGTTGTGGGCGTTGTTGTTGCGCCTGGTTCTGATAGTTTTGCTGTGGCCGTTGTTGCGCTTGATATTGATAGTTTTGCTGAGGGCGTTGTTGTGCCTGATATTGATAGTTTTGCTGAGGGCGTTGTTGTGCCTGATATTGATAGTTTTGCTGAGGGCGTTGTTGCGCCTGGTACAGGTAGTTTTGCTGAGGGCGTTGTTGAGCTTGATGCTGGTAATGCTGCTGAAATAAAGGCCGCGCAGGTCTTGCACCAATTAAATTGTATTTTCCTTGCTGTGCCAAATTGTGTTGTTGTATAGGCATTGGGGAAAATTTGTTTATTTTCATAATTAACTTTTAAAAAAGTTGATTACATTATCTCTCAATATGACTTTAAACATGATTACATAACATCTTTTGCAAGATGAATAATGTGTTGGATAGATGTATCTATGACTGAAAAATTAATGGTGTCTACTGGAAGAGCAACACACAAACGTAGCGATCGAGTTGTTTCATGAATAGCGAACCAAGCTCCGCGATTTTTTTCAATATTGGCATTAATTTTGAGCAGGTTTTCGTATGAGGTGCTGTTTCTTAGTTCGGAAATATTATCCAGCACAGCCATATGAATAATAAACAACTCACCATCTTTAGGATACTCTAACCAAATCTCTTTATCCTCTGATGTGGTCAAAATGCTCGCACCTTCAGAGATATTCAAATTAATATTTTTCTTCTTGGCGAACTCATTAAGTGTTAGATGTAAATGATTAGATTTTGACATTTTAGTTTACACTCATTAAAACGATGGTTGACTAAAGTTTAAGAGTGAAGTGTTTTAGAAATAAGTTCATTGTTAGGATTGAGTGCATCTATTTATCGACAAGGTTATGATTAACACTCAACAATATGCTGACTGAGTATTTTATAGAAATACAATTGACGAAATGAGGCTAGCCGTTTCATCGTTATCTTAAAAACATAAAAAAACTGAACTTTTATAGCAATCCCTTCACTATAACAAAAAATATCATTGAAGGTGAGCCCGATGAGTGCCATAACAGCTTTAATCCAAAGTTTTAAAGAATTAGGAATTGATCAACAAAGCATTAATGAATTAATGACGCACGGCTTTTGTCAGTTAGAAACAGAAGATAAAGTGTTATGTCAAGTCGTTTATAATGACGCTGACAATACGGTTTTTTTAATATCTCCCATTTTTTTGAACCAAAAAATTTCATTAGGATTGCTGAAGAAAATCATGGCCTTGAACCTACAGTACAACATCACCAAAGGTGCTTGTTTAGGCGTGAATGAAAGAGCAAATAACATTGAACTGGTTTATGGTTTATCAGAAAACCAAATTCAGTCGATGAATTTAACCTTTGTGATTAATAATTTTGTCAGCACCGCAAAAGAGATTATTCAGGTGACGCAACAATATACCCAAGACGAAAATAGCCTGCCGAGTCATTTATCAACACGGCCTTCAACCTATTCAATGAGATTTGATACACAGCAATATCAATAATTCGCTACATAGAGTATTCAGAGATGACGACTATCAATAATGTCAATAACGCACGAGGTTTTTCTCCACTCCCCGACAATGCATCGAGTCCTTTAAATACGAAAAATGTCAATGTGCATGGGTTAAGACTAAGTACTTCACCGCGACCAAATACTTTGCCGTCGTTTGCCAACCCTGCTTTCTTGGATAGTCCACCAACAACAAAAGTGAGTTTTAAACCGCTAGCTTCGCCGAGTAGTGAGCAGAAACCTGGTTTAGCAGGTGTCAATCAATTACAGCAACAGTCTTCAAATCCAGGCGTTATGGATCGCTTTAGTCCATCACTCGAAACTCAACAAACAACAAGAAATCCTATTGCTCCACCTCCACCGGATGATAGTATGGATGATTTATTGAGTCGTTTTAATGCATTACAAGAACCTAGCTCTAAAGTGTCGTCTCCAAAAGCGACTTCAGCATCGAGTATGGATGACTTATTAAATCGACTCAATGAGCTTGAAGCGCCTTCATCTTCCCAGCAAACCGAGCCAACACCAAAACTGTCTCAAGAAACGATCGATACTTTGCGTAAAAAAGCGCATTCTGAAAATGAAAATATCGGTTTACGCTTTGGGAAACCTGAAGACAAAACCGGATTTACAGGGGATGCTTATTCACTGGTACCAACCGAAGATAATGAGAAGTTGGTTGGAATGAGAAAAGCATTTGCGAATCATCCCGTGATAGGTCCATCATTAAAGTCGCAAGATACTGATGAAGAATTTATAAAAGGGGTACAAGCAGCTGTTAGAAATGGTGTGAATTGGGAAGTGAGTAAAGCATCAGAACAGCTACCTCCTGGAGCAACAGTAGCCCAAGTGATGGAGCAGATTGATAATAATATGAATATTCTGATTGCTGATATGGGCAAAAAACCTGTCACGGAAAGATATAGCAGTCAAGTTGATGGGCAAGAACAAAAAACCACGCCAAAATTTGGTAATTCGGGAATCCCGAAGCCAGCGGAATCTATTCAAGCAACGATTGGCTTAACATCCGCAAAATCTAGTGGTCATGCATTAGTGCAAAACCAGCAACAGCTTAATCAAAAAATGATGGCTGCTGGAATTGATCCCAATGCTTCAATAATGGGACAACAAGAACAAGTACAAGAGTTTTTAGCAAGAATGATAACACCCAAACTCAATGAAGTTATCAAGCCATAAATAGACGACCTTGGTAGATGACATAGGCTTCGTAAAAAGCTTGGAAGTTACGAAGCCTTGTGAGTTTATGGGCTAATGCGATAAAAAACAGAAGTGTCATCCCAACGGTTGCCTCTCATTATTGACAGCAAGATGACGCATGGCTTTTGTCAGCACCGCAAAAGACATTATTCAGGTGACGCAACAATATACGCAAGAGGAAAATAGCCTGCCGAGTCATTTATCAACACGGCCTTCAACCTATTCAATGAGATTTGATACACAGCAATATCAATACTTCGCTACATAGAGTATTCAGAGATGACGACTATCAATAATGTCAATAACACGCGAGGTTTTTCTGCACTCCCCGAAAATGCATCGAGTCCTTTAAATACGAAAAATGTCAATGTGCATGGGTTAAGGCTAAGTACGTCACCGCGACCAAATACCTTGCCGTCGTTTGCCAACCCTGCTTTCTTAGAGAGTCCACCAACAACAAAAGTGAGTTTTAAACCGCTAGCTTCGCCGAATAGCCAGTAGAAGTCTGGTTTAATGGGTGTGTTTATATCGCATAAACACACAGCTCGATTAAATGATTATCGGGATCGCGCACTATAGATGGACTCTATGGCACCAAGAGCGCCTGTGCGTGCAACCGGCCCTTCTTCAATAGTCACTTTGCATTGCGTTAGGTGCGCGATGATGGTGTCAAAACTCCTCTCATAAACCCAGCAAATATGGCCACTCCCTGGTGTTGGTTAGCATTCATCACCGTCACTAAGCCAGAAGGGCATTGACTCACATGACTGAACCATCAGTAACAAAGTGTGTTGAATGTAAAGATTCTGAAACATCTGTGTTTTTTCTTGAGTAATGCGAAAGTATTGTATTAGATTAGGCGCGGTTGTCATGGATAATGTGAACCTACTTTTCTCGGTTTGACGAAACCCTTTTTAAAAAGTATGCCGTTGCTCACGCGCAGACGGAAGCCATGTATGGCTTAAAACGGCTTTTGCACGATTAAATGGCTAGCCCCACAAAGCACCGTCGATTATCCCACTACAATCATCAATTTTCAGTGAGTGAAAAGTAGGGATAGGGTAGCCACATTTTAAACAATCGTGTAAGGTGGCAACCTTAATGAATGTGAGTGCAATGGCTTGCAAGCCTCAAGAGTAATTAGTCGTATTATGAATACAATAGAACCTGATCAGTCTTTTCGATTAAAAGTGGTCGAGGAGTATTTGTCGCAACCGGAGTCGTTTGACGCCATTGCAGAAAAATACCGTGTCGCACAATTTACCCTGCAAATGTGGGTGGAAGGGTTAAAACATCACTTTTTGGAAGAAACTGACGCCAGCCGTTTGCAAGCCAGCGACACCGATGGGGTAACCGAGCCAATATCGGAAGCAACAGTCAAACATTTGATCGAAGCCGGCGTGCGTGTGGAGGCGTTTGTGGACATGCAAATCGTATCAACGGATATGGATGTGGAGTTTTACTTGTATTTACGCTACAACCAAAACATAACGCGAATGCTCTATACCCGTAATGGTGGACAACGCGCTTTCAAAACCATGAAGGCGGTTGTAAAATGGCTGAATGCCTTCCGCATACCCCGCCTGCGCATGGAAGTATATTTTAATCACTAACCAATGACTTATATGGGTATATTAATACTTTTTTACAATAGAAATTTTCCATACTTTTTTAGTAGAGTGGTGGGCTGGAAAAATAGACAAACGACAACGAGACGTCGGAGAAATGATCCATGTTTGCCACCACTGCTCTTTCAATTTGCCTCTCTTTATGGCTTTATTTATTTAGCGTTAGTCTTAGCGCTCAATCTTTTCTGAGTTTTGAACCGATAAAAACTTTTTATCAAGCGCCTACTTTATCGCTTTTTGGTAATTTAGCGATAGACGATCGCGGACACCTGTGCACATCAGCCAAAAATCAGGGCTTGCACTGCTATGATGGCATTCATATGCACACCTTACATGACGGAGATATCGCGGGCATTGTTGCAAATAATGATCAGGTTTTTGGTGCCACTCGCCATAAAGTTTTTCGTTTGTCTCAGGGAGCCCTCACGTTTTTGCCGGAATATCTGCAACCCGAGTTAGAAGTGGAAGAAAAAATCACACAAATCTTTGCCGACGACTATTCCGATTTTTTAGTGCAGACCAACCGCGGTGTGTACCGTGTGCATAGCGATCATGTCGAAGCCTTGTATCGCTCAACATCGGAAACTATCCATTTTGTGGCATCTCATGATACACCAGAGATGCTTTGGATCAGTTCAACCAACGGCTTATTTCTGTACAACACGACGAACCAAGAAAAAAACATCCTCTTTAACGAGGCGCTGGTTTATGAAATGACGCCGGAGTTGTATTTAACCAACAAGGGCCTTTATCAGCGCGACTCTAATCAACTCTTGTTTGAAGGCGAGTTTTTTCGAAGCTTATCTTTAGCCAACGGTGATTTGTTGATAGCGGGCCAGAGTGGTATTTGCCGTTTACGCAATTTGGAAGCTCTCGACTGCGGCACCTCTTTTGCCAACCCTGCTGCGGATGACAATATTATTGCTTATTCCTTGTTAAGCGATAATTATGGCAATCTTTTTGCGGCCACCAATAATGGTTTGTACGTGTCACAACCCAGCTTTTATCAAAACTTTTCTGAAGGCCATGGCCTCCTCAGCAAACGGGTGTTGAGTTTGTTGGAGGTGGATAACGCTCTGTATGTGGGCACTAGCGCGGGCTTAAATGTGTTTGATTTACAGGCCAGTGAATTCACCACTGTTGAGGGTACGCAAGATATGGCTGTTAATAGCATACAACAGATTGATGATAGCCTCTGGTTAGGCGTGACAGGCGAGGGTGTGTATCAATTCTCTTTAATCACCAAAGAATTAAAAAAAATAATTACTGCGGATAGTCATATTTTCTCTATCGTGTCGGTAGGCGGCGTGGTTTATTTGGGTGTAGAGAATCAAGGGCTGTTTAAATACGACAAAGCCGGCCAGTTATTATTAAGCCGCCAGCAAAAACATTTTCGGAAAATACGCCAAATTGCAGTCTGCAATGACTATTTGCTTATTGGTACTATGATGGATGGCATGATCAAACTGAATAGTGAGTTGGTGTTTGAAGATTATATAAGAAGTACGGATTTGCATACCTTTATATGTCAAGAAGATCAAATCATTGCCGGTTCATTAACGGGCGAACTCCTCACATTAGATGAACATCTGCAAGTGCAAAATACATTTGAAAATGAAAATTCGATATACACTTTATTGCCTTATGGAGGTTCATTTATCACTTTAAACGAGAAGGGCCTGTATTTTGGTGAAAATGACAATCTAGTGATTATGCCCATGCCCACATACATCAATGTGGCTAAGATTGTTGATGATGAGTTGTATTTTGGCGGTACGCAGGGCCTGTTTAGGGTTAACTTGCAGGCCGCCAAAGACTTTGAAGCAGCAGTGCCAATGCTAAATTTAACGGTTAAGGATACCGACTTGGGCCAATTGTTAAATTTACGCACGCAAAATATTATCCAATCCCATCAATACGAATGGTTTTTGTCCTTCGATAATAAAAACTTTATGGCGTTACCCAATAATGACCCCTTTATTTCCCGAGAAAATCAAGCGTCGGTTTTTGTGTATCTCAAAGATACCCGTGGGCAATCCACGCCTGTCCAAGAAATTGCACTGATCCAACCCAGCGGTTTTTTATCATTAGATACGCGTTTTTTATATTTTTTGGCGGGAATGACATTTTTAACGTTAATTTATGTTGCGATTCGTTATAGCCCTGCCCTTATAATGTCCTATATTGAGAAGTCATCCAGTGCGCCTAGCAACCTTTTGCCCAGCGAGACAGTGGTGCTGGCCAATCATGCGCAAGAGGTTTTATCGACAGATGTTGTCGAGAGTTCGTTAGCTAAAAATACAGAGCTGGATGACGAATCGGATGATGAGCAAGTTCGGCTAAACCTTGAAGCTGTGCGCCAGTTTGTGTTAAAAGACGATAAACGGCAACACACGGATTACCATAAAATGCGCATTGCTAAATTTAACGCGCTATTGCGTGAAGAGCAACGCTACTTGCAGGCTAAAGAGATCGCAGCAGCCATCGGCTTAAGCGAAAATCAAATTCGTTTTAGTTTGAAAACCTTGTTTGGCAATGGTTCCATCAAATCTTACATTCCTATCTATTTAGATATTGTGCAGCAGGAAGAGAGTTATGAAATTGGGTAAACACACTATTGTTTTAATGTTATTGTTTTTGAGTGCTTCGGTTGGGTCTATGGATAGCTTTGCTAGCTCACATGATGATGACGACACTTTAGCGCATGAAGCCCCCGCCGTTTTTGTGGAAACGCATTTTTCAATCACCGAATCTGGTGATATGCAAGTCATTATACATACTGATGATGTGAATGCTGACCAAGTCATAGCCATGAGTGACTATTTTGCCGAATTTACCGATTTTGTTGAAATTATCGATATCCATGCCAGCGAAGAAGAAAGGTTAGAGCTTCCGCAATTAAATCGATTAATTTTGCAAGGGTCAGTCGATCCTGCTAGTGGGCCAGCTGGCGTACACGGGAATTAATTAAAAGTGCAAAAAGCCTAAGCTATTTTGCATGATACAGTAACGTCAGGATAGAAAATGATGAAATTGGATAAACACATTCTTGCTTTAATATTATTGTTTTTAAGTGCTTCGGTTGGGTCTATGGATAGCTTTGCTAGCTCACATGACGATGACGAAACTTTAGTGCATGAAGCCTCCGCCGTTTTTGTGGAAACGCATTTTTCAATCACCGAATCTGGCCATATGCAAGTCACCCTACATACTGATGATGTGAATGCTGACCAAGTCATAACCATGAGTAACTATTTTGCCGAATTTACCGATTTTGTTGAGATTATTGATATCCATGCCAGCGAAGAAAAGTTAGAGCTTCCACAAATAAACCGATTAATTTTGCAAGGGTCAGTCGACCCTGGAACCGGGCCAGTTGGAGTACACGGGAATTAGTTAAAAGTGCAAAAACCTTAAGCCATGTTTTTATCACTCATACAACAATAAAAACCCCATATAAAACTTTAATTTTTTCATTGCCAAGGTATTCACCGTTTTTAGGCTTTGCTTGTTCTAACAATAAAGTCCCATCATTTCTAAACTAGCACAGCCTATTGGATAGGCTGTGTCTTTTGCCAGCAACCTATGTTGTGATTTTCATGACACTTTTCACCCATCCTGATTAAACACAGGCATCGCCTGGTCTGTTCTTTAGTAAAAATTGCATTGTCGTTATTTTTGATAAAATACTCATTAGCATTGCTTTTTAGCCTGCCATCACAGAATCTATATCCCTGCAATTAGGGATATATTCACCGCGTTTTTGCGGACAATATTACTCAATGGCTTAAACCGAGTTCAGGTTATGGAGATTGAAAGCTATCGGGATACTTAACGAGATGATGCGCAAAATTTTTTTCATAAAAAAACCATCTCCTACTCGTCGACATTGATACAAAGAGTATTAATGCCGCATAAAAAATTAAGAATAAGGTATTAGTTTTTTGTCATTAAAATGTTTTTTCACGAAAAAACAAAAAAAAAAGAATAAAAAAAAGTATTTAATCCTGAAGAATCTTTACTTCTTAACCATTCATTATACCATGTATTGAATTTTCAATTGTCCAGTAATTTTAATACAGGTGTCCTTTAAATTTATTTTTTAGGGCAAGGTTTGTTTGAATATCAGTATTAATAAAGGGTGATGTGGTGTTGACTCATAAGAGTCACAAGGTTTGCAACGACAGTGTTGTATTCGCACCGAATATTAGGTGTTTCATAAATTGATGGGAGAAGGGTTGTGGAAATCTATCCAACGAACGACGAAAAAAGATCCTGGTGTTTTGTGCCGTCTCGGGTAAAGACCACCCCAAAAAGTGTGTCGGTAGCGATGGAAGAGGGGCTGAGTCTTTTTCAATGTGAATTTGTGGCGCTTTACCAACAGGATAACGATTGGCTGCTGAGTTTTTCTCGAGTGCCCGATGTGTATGACTGGGGTTTTCATGTGACGCATTATTTTCAGCAACAAGGCGTCGCGGATGTTTTATATCTTGAGCCTTGCGATACGCAAGTGATCTTGTTGGTCATTGAAAACTATCAACTCATCAGTGAGATGTGTATTGATCGTGACGATTTGGCGGATTATTTGAGTTTTCTCGGCCCACAAATATCTCGCGTTGCGCTGGTGCAATCCGGCCTCAGCGAAATCTTGCAGCAGTTGCGTCGTTATATACCCGCTTTAAACGACAAAGAGATGGTGCTTTCGCCACCCTTAACGCGCTTTTTAACACCGGATACACAATGGCGATTTCAACCCGCAGATGAGTTGCTGCCTCGACAACGCTGGCGTCAAGCTTTCGCTTTGGGTGGGGGCAAGGCGCTATGATCAAACGCTGGCCAATGGCTAGCTTAGGCAGTGATAAACCGCCCTGGAAGGAGCCAGGGAAGCCATTTTATCAGCGCTGGTTGGGCACGACAGTACAGACGCATTTTCAATCACAAGATAACCCAACGGATTTTCATCAGCTACTTTGCGAAGCGATTCAACAGCAGGCATCACATATCGCGTTTTATTTTAAACCCAAAAGTGTCAAGGTGTATTTTCGTGTGTATGGCTGTTTTGATACGCCACGAAGGTATCAAACGCCGTCGATCATAGCCATGCTCAATGCTTTTTTATACCAATACAGCCACAAAAAGCACGAGATTGACCAAATAGAGAATTTCCAAGTGGCATTGGCGGTGCCTGTTGTCAATAAGGCTATGGGGATTAACGAAACTCTCGTATTGCAATGGACCCGCTGTGAAAGCTTGGAGGGTTTGCATATCGTTATTAAACTCATCCGCACACCTGTCAAAAAGAGAAATTTCCATCAGCTGGGTTTGGACGCGCCTTTAACAACCGAGTTACAAAAAATTATCGCGTCTGAAGCGGGCATGTTGTTGATTGTTGCGCCACGGGGGCATGGCAAAAGCACAACGTTTGCGGCGTGTATCGAAGCCCTGGCACCTCATCGCAAAGTACTGACATGTGAAAAAAATCCGCGTTTTCGTTGGCAGCGTGAGCATGTTTTGCCAATGCTGCGCACTGCCAATCCTGATGAGAAGCAAAATTTACGGGCACAAGTCTTGTTGGCGCTTGAGCAGCATATTGATGTGTTTGGTGTTTCAGAGATGGAAGATCATGATACGGCTGATGTGGCTTTTCATGCGGCTAATAGTGGTCATTTCGTGATTGCCACTTTGCACGCGAATGATGCCATCAGTGCTATGCAACGGCTACATGAACAAGGCATTACCTATCGGCAACTGGGCCAGCCTAATGTGCTCAAGGGCATTCTTGTGCAGCGTTTGGTGGACAAATTGTGTGAATATTGTCGCGAGCCATACGAGGACGCACATTGGGGATGTACGTTTAAACGCAACCCAACAGGGTGCGAGCATTGTACTGCGGGAGTCGTAGGCCGGTTACTGGTGGCCGAAGTTTTGCGTTTTGATGATAGGGCCAGAGAGTTATTAAGCTTGGGGGATTGGATTGAACTGGAAAATTATTTTAATGATACAACCGCAGCAAGATTACAAGAGAGGTGTCAAGAGGCTGTGCAGTCTGGTTGGATGGATGTAGAGGCTTTTTATGCACTCAGCAACCAGAATCACTAAAGGCCGTTTTTATCGCTTGCAAAATGTTTGAAGTTTGAGGGAAGTCTAAAGTGGTTTAGACGTTAATTTTTAACAATAAAAAAAATAGTGAATGTCATCATGGAAAAAATATTTGAACGCGTACACAAAGCCAAAACGTTGCAGCATCATATTCGTTACCATCCTGCTGCACATTTCACCATCGAAAAAGCAGAATATTTATTTGGGATGTCGTTTTGTGGGGATTACCAAGACTTTCTAAAAAAGTTTGGTTTTTTGCAAATTAATCAACGCCGCATACAAGGTCTTTCACAAAAAACACCCAGCATCTATGATGAAGATTCCTTTTTATGGGCAACACGTAAATTTCGTGAACAGTATATCCATGATCCCCATTTGAGTGTTTTAGAAAATTGTAATGACCAATGGTATTTTTTATTAAATCATGCCAATGGGAAATTATACGGTTTTG
>JBCCZV010000100.1:0-13998 GCA_039187085.1 Pseudomonadota bacterium | reverse complement strand
AGCCATATGATGTTTTTTCAAACAGTGATTATAAAAAATTGAACACTGATCAATTAAAGCGCTGCATCAAAAATATCAACGTTGAATTTTTGTTGATGATTTAAACGACAAAACTCTCTATCGACTTCAAGTTTTAGGTTAGCTTTTCAAGTATGACGCACTTAAAAAAACTAGATATAAACTATTCGACGAAATACGTCACAAAAGGTTCTTTCAGGTCATTTCCTTATGCCTCAAAAAAAATAAAATACGGCTATTTTGAATAAATTTTAAACAGAAAAAAAACTTGATCGTTCTCTGTTCATTAAAATGTTTGCTCCGTAAGGCTAACAATAAAAAGATTGAATCATTTTTTTGCATTCATGTTTCATTTTGTTCAATCAAATCTTTTATTGTTGAGACATATACATATTTCAATGAGAATTTTTTCTTTTTAAATTTTTAAAACCTTTTTTCTACAGGCTAACTGATAAATTGGTAAGGCACTTGCAATGTGTCGCTAACACAGCAAATATTGCTGGCGAGTTTATAGGTTAAACATGAAATCAAAACATCAAATTTTTACATCCATATTCATTAACGTGCGTGTTTTTTGTTTAGGGATCTCATTAGTTGTGTTTACTGCATGTATGCCAGTGCAAGAACAAACGGAAATCATTGATGACGTCACTGAAAAGCAGCCTTATGTCTCTGAAGTAGAGAATACAGCCGAAAATTCTTTTTCATTGGAATTCGGACATAGCATATACGCCAATGGCATAGCCACCAAGTTTTCCGTAAACGACGATGTCACTTTTTCAATTATCGAATCTCCGCAATTTGGTGAAGTTAAATTAGTCGATAAAAAAACAGGAGCATTTGAGTATCATTCAACCAGTAGTGACAGTCAGTTTGATTATTTTACGGTTTCAGCCACAACCAGTCATGATAGCGACACGAAAACCGTTGAGCTAAGGCTTGAAGATAAAAGTGCTCCTCAATTACTTTTCACTTACCCAAGTGACAAATCGGTTCAGATCAGTCAACAACCCAAGATACAGCTTGTTTTTGACGATCTAATGGATATAAACTCATTCAGTATTAATATCCTTGATAATGCGTGCATTGGTAGCGTACAAATTTCTCAGAACAACTTTCGTGATTGCATTAAGGTTCAATCCATCACCAGTACAAACGGGCTTCATTTTGAACTCACATTAGACGAAACTCTAAATACATCAACAAAATATGAAGTAAGGTTATCAAATGAGATACGAAATCGTGTTGATCTTCCATTGGAAAAGACTCAATTTAGTTTTTTAACGGCTATTGATCATCTGGTTATTTCAGAAGTTGGAGTGTCATATCACGATGAGGACTTTGTTTGGTTTGAGATATTCAACTTTTCTAGTGAAAGTGTAAAGCTGTCTGATTTTACCATGCGCAGTGGTGCTAAACGATATCGCGATGGAAAAATTGATGATGATAAAGCGTTCAACCTGCCTAATATTACCCTACACCCTGGTGAGTATTACGTTTTGTCTTCGAAACATCCTGAGGGCTCTTTTGACGCTTTATCTGTTGTCAAGCAATCAGAGTTTCGTCCCTTTTGGTCAACATCAGGTTTTATTGAAATCTTAAACAAGCAAACAGGAAAATCTATAGACTTTGTTCGATTTGGTGAAGACCAAACTTTGCCCAAAGATTTAAACGCTTGGGTATCAACACAAAATGCTGACTCACTAACATTAGACAATGAAAAACAACATCGCGTTATTGCAAGATACGCAAACAATCAAGATTCCAACACCTATAGTGATTGGGTTATAACAGGGTATGCCAATGCCGGATTAGCCAATGATGCTGAATGTACTTATGACGAAGATACGGACGGCATACCCGATTGCCAAGAAGCCCCAGGCAAAACCTATTCTAATCTCCCACTTTACGACTGGGGAGCTAGGCCAAACCAAACCGATATTTTTATTGAAGTCGATTATATCGCCAGTGCAGATCCGGGTGTTACACCTCATGCTGTTGCACTTCAACAAATTGCCACGGCTTTCATCTTTCAAAATATCCATTTACATTTTGATGCGGGTGCTTTACCAAGTCTTAAAGAGGGTGTTTATTCTGCTTTAAGCGATCGAGGTGGTAGTAATATCATTTCTAATATGCCTTATATTGTTATGGAAAATGATGAATCCATAAATGATGCGAATAATTTTTACAATGTAAAATATCAAAATAGTGATATTTATCGCCAAAATATTTTTTATTATGCTCTGTTTGGTACCACAATGAATAAACATGGTCGTAAGAGTGCTAGTGGTAGAGCAGAAATTTATGGCAATGATTTATTAATTACTTTGCAAGGCTGGGAATTAAATCAAGAGAATCAGTTATTTAAAAATAGGTTGATTAACACTCAAGCGGCAACTCTTATGCATGAATTAGGTCACAATCTAGGTTTACGTCACGGAGGATTTGAGGATCTCAATTTTAAACCGAATTACCTCAGTGTTATGAATTATCTTTATCAAATTGAAGGTTTACCTAAAGTAGGTGTAAATGATGGAGATCGTTTTTATTTTCGATTTTATGGCAATGAAGAAAACAGCCCCTGCATTGATCAAGAATTACAGATACACCAGTCTTCATGGGTATCACCTTATCAATTTACTTTAGATTTTTCTCATGGTAAGAATCAAACTTTAGAAAAACATCGCCTTGTTGAAAGCAATGGCATAGGGCGTGAAGAAGCAATAACTCCAGTTGACTTTAATTGCGATGGTGACTTTAACGATGTCATCGATTATGCTCAGGTCGTTGAGAAAGAGTCCAATAACAATCATCCTTACTTAAAAGATCATAATGATTGGGACAATTTATGGTTTTATTATCATCATCAATTATCACAACGTTCTGGTTTTAATCTTGAAGTATCGACTCAAAGTCGTCTGACTAAAAGTAAATATTCAGCCCAACAAGGGATTGAACCAAACCGAGAGCTTTCCAATGAAGTGTATTATATTGGCTCTTAAACTATCCGTAGCTAGCAATGCTCTGAGGATTGAATTTTTTGAATCAGACCGGCTTTAGTTAACAACACTTTGGTGTGATAATCAACGCGGTTTCTTGAACAAATAGAAATCATGACCTGTTGCGGTTTAATCAAATAACCATCTTTATCGAAAGCAATGATTGCCGAATTTTTTTTGCCTAAATCAAAAGTAAATTGCGTTTCTTCATCTTCTAAAAGAAAATATTCAATGATTTTTTCATTACTAATCAATTTTTTTGATAAATCTTGAGTATCAAACTTAAAATTTTTATTTGTGTCAATAAAAGTCAACAAATGCGATGTAAAATTATCGTGGCATGATTGATTGTCTACTGTTGGACAAATAACAACTCTCGAATCTTCATGGATAGCTAACTGTTTAGCTGACATAAGGAAAGATTCAATATCAAGAGCTTGTTGTTGAATAAATTTCTTCGTCTGTGCTTCAGACCCTGCTATCCAAAAATGCCTTATCACTAATATAATAAGAAGTGTCAAAGCGGCGTAGTCAACTAATGTGACTTTAATTTTATCCATATATTGTTTGTTGATAAATATTATAAAAACCGAAGACAGTGATTTGGTACTGTTTGTTTTCCATAACGATCAGTATAAACAACACTAGAATCTTCATTGCGTTGAATTAACTTAGCAGCATAGGATTGGTTCCGCGGTAAAAGCACCACAACACTTTGTAAATTATCAGCTTGAGTAGTTGCTGATTTAGATAGAAAAAAGGTTCTGTAAAGAAACCATGCAGCAATGACAGCTATAAACTCCATAAATACTCAACCTTTTTGAAAATTAAGACTAAATTCTATAAAAAGCAGTGAGCTTTGAGAGAAAATCTTTTCAAAGCTTAGTACTTTTATAAATTAGCATTAGCTTGAGAGTCTAGGCCAATTAAATTATAGAATGAGGAGGTTAGCTGAAAGAACAAAAAAGCATACTAGACACGCGATAAACCAATTAATGCGTATTAATAACCTTTAATCGAATGATCGACGCGAAATTGATCCATAGGCAAACGATTGACACAAGTCTCAACTTGTCCGTGTTGATGTAAGTCCAAAATGCGATAACCAGGACCAATATCATCAGCGGCAAAATCCACAGCTCCGGGTTTAAACTGCACACAGGTTGAAGGCGTAGCCATGCAATGAAAACCATTATGCAAAGCACTGAGTTCTTGGTGAACATGTCCCCATAGTACAGCAGCCTTCAATGTTTCGGACTCTAAAGCTTCCCAGAAACGTTCGGCATTTTGTATACCTATAGTATCAATCCAGTCACATTGCATATCAATAGGATGATGATGCATAACAACTAAAGGATGATGCTCTGGAAATGCTTGCAATGCATCTCGCATAAATTTAAGTTCAGATTCTGATAGCCAACCATGAACTTTGCGTTCAACTTGCGAGTTTAGCAAAACAATATTCCAATTGCCTACGACGATATGCTTGTCTGAATAAAGATTATCGCGTAACAAAATACGAGACATACGAGCAAAGTCATCATGATTGCCAGGTATCCAAAAAACTGGACAAGTAAAATTCGCTAATACGTGTTCTCTTAGACGAAGATAAGCTTGTTCTGAACGATCTTGTGAAAGGTCACCAGTGAGTAGTATCAGATCAGGGTTAATATTACGTTGAATAACATCGAGTAAAACAGCTTTAAACGAAAGTTCCGTTTGCATGCCTAGTAAGGTCGCGTCTGGTTCTGCAAATAAATGTGCATCTGTAAGCTGTAAAACCCGAACCACAGAGCTTTTTTCTTCGCACTGCTTTATTGTTTTTGCCAAAGCCTATCTCACTTTATAGGTTGTTAAAGCGGATTGTATTGAAGAATAAATGTGTCAACAAGATTAAACCAAGTATGAATGGACAACTGAATTTATGTCACTGAGGTGTCAAAGAAGGCTTTCTGTCACTAAAGTAGCCTTGATTTAAGCAAAAACTTAACCATTCTCCAAGAAATTCATTCGCTTGTTGCTTTTCATCTTTTTGATACATTCTGTCATTTGGATACGGATAAGAAGGCTTGAGACGATTAACCCCTTGATATTTAATCACCTCAGCAACTTTCACATCAAAATATAATCTCACCACGATCTCAGCCGACCCGCAATTTTCGACACCGGGTAGTATCTCTTTGATGAGACGTAAAGTTAATGTATATCGAGAATGTTCTAAATTTTCTATGAGTAAACGAAACTCATTGACACGATATTCTAATGTACCAAAGCTTAAATCGCTAGGCAGCAGCTTAAGCATTTTGGCGAAATTAATTTCGCAACTTGCCATGAAAGCATTTAAGTCGGGTATATATCGTTTTTTTCGCATCGTTATTTCTCAATTGTCAACAACTTTTTTGTTTCGCCTCAAATTTAAAACATCAAGTTAAATTCTATAAAACTATAGCTGATAGAAAGTTGTCCGTAAGCCAAATCCTCGTTTCTCTCTGTGCATACTCGGTCGCAACCTCCAGAAATAATGAGAATTATTCCTCTATTTTATTGGAAAACAACGAGTTGCGATTGAGCTCTAACCACTGTAAAGCCATGATGGTTACGGCATTAACAATTCTTCCGGTTTTTGTCCATTCATAAGCAAGGTCACGTTTCACAACATGAACTTTTATATCCTCATTTTCGGATGCTAAGCCGTAAACGCCCCCAGCATTCTCGGATTTTGTTGTACCTAAAAAAAGGTGAATTAATTCCGATGTACCACCAGGACTCACCAAGTAATGACAAATCGGAAAAAGCTCATCGACTTTACAATTTGCTTCTTCCTTGGCTTCGGCGATCACAACCTCTTCAGGTGTACGATCTTTGTCTACCATACCAGCTACGACTTCCAATAACCAAGGAGATTTTACGTAATTTAGTTGTTGTATAGCAGCTGTTCGAAACTGCTCCACCAAAATAACATTGTCTAATAACGGGTCATAAAGTAGAAGGGCTGCAGATTCACCTCGATCAAAAATTTCTCTAACTATCGGTTGACTCCATTCGCCAGCAAAAAGTTGGTGCTTGAGTTCGTACTCGGCCACGCGAAAAAATCCTTGAAAAACCGTATCCTTGCGAAGCACAACAACATCGTCCGGCCCAAAACTTGTGCTATCAACTTCGTGTTTTTCCTGCGCTAAAGCCGCTTCTTGTACATTCGAATTTTTTGTACTTGGTTTGTCTGACATTAACTATTGCACCCTCTAGTTTGTCTATCTTATGGTTAGTAGCATTATACTAATTACCATTATAAAACCTTTGTGATGTCAAATTGGTCTTAGCAATGCCAATAATCATCAAAAGTTTATTATGCTTTACGATAAATATTGGCACCCGTTTCAAGAAATTCTTCCGCTTTTTCTTGCATACCCATTTCAACAGCAACGTCGATGTTACTCAGTTGATTTTTCGCAGCATAGTCCCTCACGTCTTGCGTAATCTTCATCGAGCAGAAATGTGGTCCGCACATTGAACAAAAATGAGCAACTTTAGCAGAATCTTTCGGTAATGTTTCATCGTGAAATTCACGAGCAGTGTCTGGATCTAACCCTAAGTTAAATTGGTCTTCCCAACGAAACTCAAAACGTGCTTTAGAAAGTGCGTTATCTCGTATTTGTGCGCCTGGATGACCTTTCGCTAAGTCTGCCGCATGTGCCGCAATTTTATACGTGATAACACCGGTTTTCACATCATCTCTATTTGGCAGACCTAAGTGCTCTTTCGGCGTCACGTAACACAACATCGCACAACCGTACCAACCGATCATAGCAGCACCAATACCCGATGTAATATGATCGTAGCCAGGTGCTATATCTGTCACTAATGGCCCAAGCGTGTAAAAGGGAGCTTCATCACACACTTCCAATTGTTTTTCCATATTCTCTTTTACAAGATGCATAGGAACATGACCAGGCCCCTCAATCATCGTTTGCACATCATGCTTCCAAGCAATTTTTGTTAATTCTCCCAGAGTTTCTAATTCACCAAACTGTGCTGCATCATTGGCATCGGCGACTGAACCCGGACGCAACCCATCCCCTAAACTAAAAGACACATCGTAAGCTTTCATAATTTCACAGATGTCTTCAAAATGTGTGTAGAGGAAGTTCTCTTTATGATGCGCCAGGCACCATTTCGCCATGATCGAACCTCCGCGAGAGACGATGCCCGTCATACGTTTTGCAGTCAATGGCACATAACGTAAAAGTACTCCGGCATGAATGGTAAAATAATCTACGCCTTGTTCTGCTTGCTCAATTAATGTGTCACGGAAAATTTCCCAAGTTAATTCTTCTGCTTTACCATCCACTTTTTCCAAAGCCTGGTAAATGGGTACTGTGCCAACAGGTACAGGAGAATTGCGTATGATCCACTCGCGGGTTTCATGAATATTTTTACCGGTTGATAAATCCATCATGGTATCTGCACCCCAGCGGATGCCCCAAGCTAGCTTTTCTACTTCTTCTTGAATCGATGAGGTTACAGCCGAATTACCTATATTGGCATTAATTTTTACTAAAAAGTTACGGCCAATAATCATGGGTTCTAATTCAGTGTGATTAATATTGGCGGGAATAATCGCACGGCCTTTCGCCACTTCATCACGAACAAATTCAGGCGTGATTTCCTCAGGAATGGCAGCCCCAAACGATTGCCCTGAATGTTGCTGCATAATTAAAGCACTATCTTGTCTTTTTTGATTTTCTCGAATCGCAATGTATTCCATTTCTGGTGTAATAATGCCTTGTTTCGCATAATGCATTTGAGAAACATTATGGCCAAATTTCGCTCTCTTGGGCGCTCTTTGTGTTAGAAACGCTTGAGTTACCGCTGAACTCTTCTCTAT
Source organism: Pseudomonadota bacterium (assembly GCA_039187085.1). GTDB lineage: Bacteria > Pseudomonadota > Gammaproteobacteria > Enterobacterales > JBCCZV01 > JBCCZV01. The sequence goes on along the minus strand of JBCCZV010000100.1, from coordinate 6,093 downwards.
GACTTCTTGTGTGTAATGGCTGGTGTAACCCTTGAGTTGTTCCGTATCTCCGCGAGCATCAATCCAACCACTTCTCACATCCGGTAAACCTTTAGTGACATCGATTTGTACATTAGGATCCGTGTAAGGTCCCGATGTATCATAGACGATAACCGGCTCATTCACTTCCGCGCCAAAACTAGCCGGCGTATCACTTAACTCTATTTCTCGCATCGGTACTCGAACGCCCTCACTTTTTCCTTCAACATAAATTTTCCGTGATTTTGGTAAAGGCGTAGCGCTGTTATCAAGAAATTCAGATTGCGTTTGTAACACAGGGTTGTTGGTGGTTTTCATGGGGATATTCACCTTCTCAAAAATGTTGAATGGGTAACGCTTTGAGTAATTCAATACGCGAGGGTCACTTCTATAACGGTAAAATGATGGCAGATTTTGACCGGATATTAAGACGCTTAGTATAGTATCCAGCTATTTCAAAGAAAACAACTTGAGGATTTTCCTGGCTATTTTTCCGTTTTTAACCAGCAAGCAACTTCGAAACTTAAGGCTTATGTTTTGTTGCAATTTGCTCAAATTAAAATTAGCCTTCAATAACACATTTTTTAACATTAACGAACTATGTATGACGCAGCCAAAGAAGATTGTAAGCACCAACATACAATCAAAAAATCTCAAAAAAATGTGCTACGAGTTGAACTTACAATCTGTTACACTTGGGCGCTTGAACGAGGGTGCTGCTGTCTTTAATCTGAATTCCTTATGAAAAGCGCTGGTGTGGATAACAATGTCATACATCCAACCGGATATAAAAGGGTTCACAAATTCATCAATGCGCCTATTGTTGTATGTATATGATTTACGATCGTTAACCATTAACGATATTGTTATTCATTAAACTAGTTTTAGCCTAATAAATTTATGTGGTGAGCGCCGATGAACACTGAACAAGCACGATTTAATATGATTGAGCAGCAAATCCGCCCCTGGGATGTTTTAGATCAGCAAGTATTGGATTTGTTGATGACCACTCCAAGAGAGCTTTTTGTTCCAGAAAGATATCAATCATTGGCTTTCACTGATACACAAATTGATATCGGCCACAACCAAACGATGATGGCCCCAAAAGAAGAAGCACGCATGCTTCAAGCATTAAAAATTAAGCCAACCGACTCGGTATTGGAGATCGGCACGGGCAGTGGTTTTGTTACGGCACTTCTAGCCAAACAAGCTAAAAACGTCTTTAGTACCGATATTATTCCTGATTTTGTAACAGAATCTCAAAAAAAATTGAGTCATTTAGGGATTAATAATGTCAATTGTGAAGTTGCGGATGCAGCTTCGGGCTGGGAATACCAAGCACCTTATGATGTGATTGTGATTACCGGTTCATTGATTAATCTACCTGATAGTTTTAAAAATTCGTTAAAAATTGGTGGGCGTTTATTTTGTGTTCTTGGTGAAGCTCCAGCAATGAGTGCCACACTCTTTTCAAAAACCAATGAAAATGAGTGGTATCAAACCGACATGTACGAAACTTATGTCGCCCCTTTGATCAACGCTCCTAAAAAGGAACGTTTTGTTTTTTAACAAAGTGAGACTTTACCAACAAAATGGAGAAGATGTTAATGGTTAAACAGTTATTGTTATCCGCTGCGCTTTCGTGTGCACTTAATACACAAACCATGGCTGCGGATAATTTAGTGGACATTCTCACGCTCGCTATGGATAACGATCCGGTTTTTCAAGCAGCGAAGGCACAAAAAGAAGCCACCGCTGAACGTTATTACCAAACACGTTCAGCTCTTTTGCCGCAAGTGAGTTTAACAGGCTCTTACACAAGAACGGACGGGGAGTCTCAAAATGAAGGGCAATCAGCGGTTGACTCTGAAACTGATGATCAAAGTATCACGATTGGTCTTGAACAATTAATATATGACCACGGCACTTGGATAGCGCTCTCCCAAAGTGAAAAAACGTCTCGACAAGCGGCTATTTCTTTGGAAGCGGACAGACAATCTTTAATAATTCGAGCTGCTAGCGCTTACCTCGACGTATTATCGGCTGAAGATAATGTCGAGTTCTCGAAAGCAGAGACCGAAGCTATCGGTCAACAGCTAGAACAAACCAAGCAACGTTATCAAGTGGGCTTAATTGCTAGAACTGACGTTCATGAGGCACAAGCCGATTACGACCGGGCACTATCTAATCAAATTATTGCACAAAATAATTTAGATATTGCACATGAAGTCCTAAGAGAAATAACTGGTCGCTACCACTCTGACATCTCTAGTTTGACCGATCGTTTAGAATTGGTATCACCGCAGCCTGCCAATATCGATCAGTGGGTAAAAGTCGCTGAAGAAAACAATATTGCTTACAACGCACAAAAATTAGGCGTTGAAATCGCTAGAGAAGAGATAAAACGTCGTCGCTCGGGGCATTATCCAAACGCCTCTTTTTCACTAGGCTACAACGACAGAACTCGCGATGTGCCAACAAACGAGCTTGATGGTAGTACCCTTCAAACCATCGAACAGAAATCAAATGGCGTTTCTGCTGGCATAGAGTTCTCATGGCCCCTCTATCGTGGAGGAAGAACTATTTCAGAAACCAAGGAAGCACGCCATTTGTTTTCTCAAGCCACCTCTGAGCTTGAGCGTACCCACCGAGAAGCACAACGCTCAACCCGTAGTTCTTATCTCGGCGTTTCTGCTGGGATTAGTTCGGTAAAAGCGTTACAACAATCCGTAGTTTCTAATGAAAGTGCGCTTGAAGCAACACAAGCGGGTTTCGAAGTTGGCACACGAACGATTGTAGACGTTCTACTTTCAACACGCTCACTTTTCCAAGCAAAAAGCGAATTATCACGTGCAAAATATGATTATATTTTAAACTTGTTAACGCTCAAGCAATCAGCAGGTATTTTGACTAAAGAAGATATTGTTAAAATTAACAGTTGGTTAGAAAAGTAAGTTTTCAGCCTGTTTGGTAGCAACGAGCTGGACGGCAAGCTTGTTGCTACTTATTTTCTGATTGTCATTTTAATCCTTGCAGCTTTTCAAAATGTCCTCTCGCAAAGCCACTAACGTTCTATCAACGGCTCCTTGATTCTTACTCACTTCGCGTTTAGCAGACTCACTGGCTAAAGCATAATCGTGTTGATTTTCGAGTAAATTGCTCATCAGCCTTTGTACTTCTGCAACATCCTTACCGACAAACAAGGCACCTGCCTCCTGCATAGAGGCACTGATTTCTGCAAAATTATGCAAATGCGGCCCAGTAACAACAGGCAAACCTAAGGCCGCCGGCTCCAGCATATTATGTCCACCTGTTGGCACCAATGTGCCACCCATAAAGCAAAGCTCGGCTAAAGAAAAGTAAAAAAACATTTCACCCATAGTGTCTCCAACCATCACCTGCCAATCTTTCTCGATAGCTCCCTGACTTTTTTTAATCACAGCTAGCGCTTGTGATTCCACCAACTGATACACTGAGTTAAAGCGTTCGGGATGTCTGGGCACAATAATAAGACGTAATGCCAATGATTTTTTGAGTTGTTGAAACACTTCCAATAGTTGCTTATCTTCTCCCTCGTGAGTACTAGCCGCGACAATCACCAGTTCGTCTTTCAACCACTGTGTTTTCAATGTACGCCCCATGGCAATTTGCTCGCTGGGTAAGTCTCTATCATATTTAATACTGCCAGTTACCAAAAGCTTTGACGATGTCAAACCTAAATCAATAAAACGTTGTCCATCTTTTTGGTTTTGAACCAAAACCTGCGTCAAGTCCTGCAGCATGTTGCGGGTTAAAACACCTGCTTTCTGATAACCTTTCGCTGATTTTTCAGATAATCGCGCATTCACCAAAACGCTTGGTACTTGCAATTGACGGCAAACACGTAAAAGATTTGGCCACAATTCAGTCTCGATAATGACCAAGGCTTGCGGCTGTACCCGCTTCATAAAAGCCTTTAATAAAAAGCCTAAATCATAAGGCAAATAACTGTGATAAACCTTCTCTGACCACAGCTCTCTGACCCGCTGAGAACCCGTTGGTGTTGTAGTAGTGATGTAGAATGCTTGAGAAGGATCGGATTGATGCCACTTTTCAATCAGTATGGAAGCTGCCATCACCTCACCCACAGAAACTGCATGTACCCAAATAAGTGAAGGAGGTAAGTTTTTATGGGGCACTTTACCCAAACGTTCGATCAACCTTTTGCGGTAATCGGGGGCTTTTCGTCCACGCCACCATAAGCGCACCAGTATAAATGGAAGCAACAAGGTATATAGCAATGAGTAAATGATATTCAAATTTTTTTCCTATCTACAACTTAAAATATTTAACAGTTCGCTAGCTCATCAACAAAGGAAGGCTTATTCTATACTCAAACTCGCTTTGATTGCAGCAATGCGAAAACAACATTCGTGTCACAAAACCGTGTACTTTACCATCAAAGCTCTACAGGTTGGCCTAACCATGTATTCAGTCAGGAGAAATAAAAGCGATATGATAATCAAACGGTTGCTTTTGGTGTTTCTTTTCTTTTTTTCATCTACCTTTTCAAGCTTGCATGCACAGCTTGGAAGTTGTCATTCGGTTACTCAGCAACAATTAACCTCTTTAGAGAATTTGCCGGTACATCAATGGACCTTGGATAATGGTTTACGTGTCGTATTTTTGCATTCCCAGCTTGCTCCTACTGTTGCTGTTCGTATGGTTTACGATGTAGCAGCTCGAGATGAAAAAAAGGGGCAATCCGGTTATGCGCATTTATTTGAACACCTAATGTTTAAAGGCTCGAAATCTGTACCTGATGGTGGGCACTTTCACGCTATACAGAGTATTGGTGGACGTGCTAATGCCACAACGGATTACGACCGTACAGATTATTGGAATCTAGTGTCTGAAGCTCATTTAGAAAGAGCGTTATGGCTAGAAGCAGAACGTCTGAGCAACCTCACTTTCACCCAAGAAAAATTAGATAATCAAATTCAAGCCGTGCTCGAAGAAAAGAAGCTGCGTTTGGATAATATTCCTTATTTTCGTGTAGTCAGTGAGTTTATGGTAGAACAATGGCGCGGGACTCCTTATGATCATCTGATTATAGGGACGGAAGAAGAGCTAGTCAGCGCCACCCTAAAAGACGTGCAAACCTTTTATCAAACCCATTACGCGCCTAATAATGCTGTACTCGCTGTGGTTGGCAATTATTCCTTAGATAAAGTTCAAAGTCTGATTAATAAACACTTTGGTAAATTAAAGCCTGCGCAACTTCCTAAAAAACCGACGAACTGGGAAGTATCACGCCAAACGATAGATGCCAAATTACACGACCCTTTAGCACCTTTTCCCCTTTATGGCATAGCCTGGCATACCATTGGCCATTCGCACCCGGATTATTATGCTGTCGAAATTTTTTCGGATATTCTTATTAAACATAAAGCTTCGCGGCTCAAACGTTTATTGAAGGAAGAGCATGCTTTAGTGTTTGAAACTATCGGGCTACCTCTCACTTTTCGTGATGTTGGTTTAGCCAATCTCGCTTTCGTCCCAAGGAGTTTTACGACCTTTAAAGAGCTTCAACGTATCGTTAGACAACAAATCGATGATATAGCGGTTAATGGTGTGACTGCTCAAGAATTATGTCGCGCTATTAAAAGTCGACAATTGCAAGCGGTACAAAGCTTAAGGACACATTTAGCACGCGCTCAAGCTATCAGTGATGGTTGGTTGTTTCATGATAACCCACAACACACTATTGCAGCGATAAGAGCTTATGCCCAAGTCGATTCACAAAAATTACAACAAATTGCTAAAAAATATTTTCAACAAAACTGGATTACTATTGAAGTTCAATCGAATTGGCCTATACAGTGGGCGAAGTGGACTCTAGAAAAACTACCCCGCTCTTGGAGTGAAACTATTGAAAAATGGGCCTTACAATGAAGCTTTGCATCCTCACCTTAATCTTCATCTTTTTATTATCCGCTTGCGGCCATAAAAAAATATCACCTGTTACGCCTCAAAAAAATATTGCGACGCTGGAGATAAAAGATTTTCCTTTACCGTTTAAAGAACCAGAAAATT
>JBCCZV010000099.1:0-14061 GCA_039187085.1 Pseudomonadota bacterium | reverse complement strand
TTTATTATCAAGTAAGTTAATAATTATTAAGTATTAATTGGTTATGAGGCTTTCTTGAATGTTTGAGTCCAGTATTTATTTTTTTAAAATTGCACTGCTAACGCTCTCGTCATGGTCCAACCATTTCATAACGATTGACACTTCTGAGACACAAGCAACGACTTTAGGACACTTTGCACAAAGCTCTGACCAGTTATTATTTTTTTCATCGCGTCAGAAAAACAATACAACGTATTTGTCTCTCTCCATTAACAATAAAGTTTTACAAGCGCTTTTCGATTTCAATAGTAATCAGGCACACATTTATGCGAATGATGTCCTGCTAACACAGTCAGAAAAAAAATTATTAAAAAATTTTTCGGTATCTTTAAGGGATAAGAAATTTAAGAATCATCAACGCACTTCGGTAAACGACGTGCTTCTGGTGCAGCTTGCGGGTTACTGGTCGACTACACCAAAGGGGTTTCGGCTGAATGATCGGCAATTTAACTATAAATAGTCAATATATAACGACAATGAGGTACATTTATGAAGTTAAAATTAACTACTATCATATCAGCTCTTTTTTCTTTTCTATTAGCATCAAGCGTTTTTGCTGAATCATCAAGAAATGAAGGTGTTGCTTGCATTAAAAAAGGTACATTTGTGAATGCAGAGTATGACGATTATTCAGGTTTTCATCGCGAGTCAGTAAAAGTTGGCAGCACAGCGCGTGCGGGCTACGAGTGTATGGGACGTTGTGGTGGTGGTTGTGGTGGTGTTCTGCCAAGTTCTTGGACGAAAGACTGTATGGACCACGATCAGTGCAGCAACATCAACTACAGTAGTGGTGGTGCTGGCGATGAAAACTGTGGTGACGAGTTCAACCAAGCTATCGATGATTGGACGTTTGGTGTTGTTCTTGGCTGTAACGGCAACTAAGCAGTTTTAACCCTATTTGGGGCTGAATATGCCATTATGAATTTTAACCTCTAAGCTTCATAAATATTTAGCCCAAGTTTCATAATCAATTTTGCTTGTTATGCCAAAAGAATATTTTAAGAGCCAAAGCGTTGACAGGCTGAAGCCTAGGAAAACTCAAATGGGTTGAGTCTACCCTGACAAATTAAAAGCATGCCAGATTAACCTTATTACTGAACGCGTGATTCAATAAACTCTTCTACTAATTGCGTTTTTATATCACCAAGATTGAGCAGTGTTTTGTGAACGGGACATTTATTGGCAATCTCAATAAGCTTGTGTTTCTGTTCTGGGCTTAAATCACCCTTGAAAGAAATCTCTCGATGTAAGACATCCATTAAAGATCCTTCGTTTTCGCAATTTTCGCAATCTGAAAGATGTTCGCGCTGATGCTTCACGGTAACGCGAATATCCTCTAAGGGTATGGATTTGCGATTAGCGTACATTCTTACCGTCATCGATGTACAGGTGCCTAAAGCAGCCAATAAGTGCTCATAAGGATCAGGTCCTATATTGCCACCGCCCATTTTTATCGGTTCATCAGCCATCCATTTGTGATCATCCGTAAAAACTTCGCGCAAAAACTGATGATTTTTTTCATTCACAAGGACTTGTCCCGTTTCAACAGTATGAGAGGAAGCGGGTGCTTTGTCTTCCACCGATAAATAACGAGCAACCCATGCTGAAAGGGTATTAGCAACGTACTCCGCATCTTCTTTTTGAGAAAGCAGATGATCGGCAGAATCGAGAGTGATAAAACTTTTCGGGTGGTTTGCAGATTGATAAATTTTTGCCGCCTCATCAATAGGTACAATCGTATCGATGGGAGAATGAAAAATAAGAAGTGCTTTATTTAAAGTTTCCAAATGATGGGTTAATTTTGCGTGTGTCACGTCTTCGAGAAATTGTTTTTTGATTTTAAAAGGACGACCAGCCAGGCTTACCTCAACTTCTCCGGCTTTTTCAATGTCAGGAACCGCCGACTCTAACTGTCTGATCACATGTCCTGGGTGAGAAGGGGCACCAATAGTGACCACCGCTTTAACACTGGGTAACAATGATGCAGCAGCAATAACCGCTGCTCCACCAAGACTGTGTCCAATTAACAAACTGGGGGCAACATATTTGGCTTCCAAGTGTTGGGCTGCCGCCATCAAATCTTCAACATTGGTTGAGAAATTGGTATTGGAAAAATCGCCATCGCTATTACCCAGTCCGGTAAAGTCAAAACGTAATACCGCAAAGCCTTTTTGTGTTAACGCTCGACAAATACGTGATGCTGAGGTGATATCCTTTCCGCAAGTAAAACAGTGCGCAAACAAGGCCATACCCCTGGGTGCTGACTCAGGCAATTCAATTAAACCGGATAAATGAATATCCTGTGCATTCTTAAACGTGAACTTTTGTCGAGACATAGTGAAACCTTTCGAGTGGTAACATAGCCCTAACATGATAGGTCCTATCAATGCCAAGGATACGCAAAGCTACGGTTCTTTGGTTGTAGAAATCATCCAATAATGATAGTTAATAAAAAACTTAAATAGTTGTTTTTTTGATGAAATTAACAGAAAAAAATAATTAGGCAAAGCGTTTTAAGAAAAGCGAATGTAGCTTTTTTTGTTGTGATTAGCATCACTTTTGTGGTTTAAACACGATGATCCGGATCAAGTTTTTCTCGGTTATTTTACGATAACGTATCTCATACAATTTCTATGAGTATAGAACACTTCACTAATAACCAAGAGACGATAATGCAACGACACACATTTTTGTGCGCCTGTGTACTGGCACTATTAATGATGGGCTGTAGCGATGATTCGGATAATCTTTTAGAGCAAACCGAAGAACAATCAGAAGAAAACCCCGCCAGTAGTACTGACGAGGCAACAGAATCTAATGCACGGCCAATAGCACACAGTGATGAGTTGACCGTCGCTTTCGAGTCGGTGATAGATTTACCGACATCGCAATTACTCAATAATGATGAAGATGCCGATGGGGATTTTTTAACAATAACCTCAACCCAAGTCATTGCGGGTGGCGAAGTGGCTTTGACAGATGATGCGACAAGCTTGCGTATTACGCCGGCACTAGAAACGACGGCTTTGGTATGGTTTGAATACGAAGTTTCGGATGGCAAAGCGAGTAGTTTTACCGAAGTTAACCTGTATTTATCACAAAGCAACAATGGCCTGAAGCTAGAGGGAGAGCTATCAGAATTTGATGTTATAAAGTTGCGTTGGCCAATGTATGACGGCCTGGAGTTTTTTACGGTATATCGAAAACAAGAGACAGAAACAGAATTTGTAGAATATGCACAAGTTGCTGCAGGGGTACCGGAATATCAAGATGCCAATTTAAATCAAGGCACGACTTACAGCTATAAAGTGGCTTTCACGCTCAATGATGAGGTGTACGAGTCAAATACTTTTTCAATGACCACACAAACATTAACGGACAGAGAATTATATCTCTTAAAGTGCGCGAGTTGCCATGGAGAAAATGGTGAAGGTAAAGCAGGGTTTCCGCCACTCGATCAACCAATGACAGTGCCAGAAATGGTAGAACGTACAGATAAGAGTTCGTTTTCGCGATGTAAAATACCAGGAGGATGTGCGGAACAAGTGTCCAATTATATTTATAAAGAAATTCTAGAGCTGTAAAACGATGGTCGAGACTTCCATTTTTTTGACAAAAAATCAGCCATAAAAAACGAATTTCAGCTCAAATTATACACTAAAAACCTCAAAATAATTGCCAAGCATTTTTCAAACTTACATTGTTTCCAATTATTTTGTTGGTTATCAATTAAGCGTCCATCCAATTTTAACAATTTTTTCGTATCTAATGGAAAAATTGCCTACACTCTATACTTTTCTCCCATTTATGTGAATATTTGTGATTGCAATCACAAATATTTTCTTTAAAATGATGGCCGAAACTTTTAACAAGGTGGAAGTTATGAGCGACAAAGAAAAATTTATAGAAAGCTTTGGCGATTTTGAACTCTGGGAAGAGTTTGAAGTTGAAGAAATTAACGATACTGATTATCCGTTGATTGAAACAGAAACAAACTGGGGTGAAACCAATACGCCTGCATCAGCGACTGAGCAAGTTGCGTAATTAAAAACACTTAAGCTTGAATAATCACATTTTTACAAACCTGTGTGCTTGACGATTTTTATTGTCATTTTCAACAAGCACATAGGAACGTCCTTTTTTCTCTAAAAAACCGCAAAAACTTTGCGAGTCACCATTAATCCCAACGATTAAAGACAGCGCCTAGATTGCCCGATAAGCGCTCTGCAATTAATACAAAGAAGCCTCCATTCAAATTATCGATGACACAAGTCTCTATACTTGCGTTTAATACGTCGCAACGCATGTCTTTGGTCTCACGAGTGACAGTTTGGTATTCGCAAATATCAGGGAAGACTTGTGCTTTTTCCCTAACCAGATCACGCAATGCACGCGCCATCACAAATCTTAGATCTTGAAAATTTTTAAATGCGCTGACATTTAATGTATAACTGCTGCTATCTGACAAACCTTCTCCGGTATCTAAAAGCGTTTCATAACAAAGTTCGGGAGCCGGAAGATAAAGGGCTGTGTCGTCAAGGGCGATGTCTATTGTTGGTAATCCTGAAACGGGATTTTTTGTGCTATCCAGAACAACAACATTCGCTGAATCAACATAATCTTTAACGATAGTTACCGATAAACCAGTAACATTCGTGTTGGCACTACAAATCTCAGTTTGAGCAATATCAGTACATGAAAAATCTTCTGCGCTTACTGGGAACGGTTCACACGATAACTGTTCAGCTAAAGGTTCTTGTAGTGTATCTAAAGTCTGTTGTGAAAAAATTTTTCGCCAATCGTCAAATTGATTCGCTTGTTCATCACGTAAAGGATAGTAGATGTTGTCGACATAAACTTTGCCTAAATGGGATAGGTCTCGTATCTTTTCAAGACAAGTATCAGCTGAGATAGCGGTGAGATAAAAAAAGCAAAAAAGTGAGACAGAAAGTCGTAAAAATACGTGTTTCATTAATTTTCCTAGGTTGAATATAAAAAACGCTCTTAAAAAAACAAGCAATTTATCATATTTATCAAGATGTTCAACACGACTTAAGTCTATTGTTCTATCAATGGTTCAATAACAAGCATTCAAAAACGTAATCTTATACTTAAATGTCAAAAGGTTTAGGCTATTGACCAGCGCAAAAAAATTATTTTTTTACCCTATAAAAATTCTTTTGGCGGTAACAGGCCGAGTGAACCATGTAAGCGTCGATAAGGGTAATGATGGATATACGCCACGTTAGTCCGGTAAGCTTGCTGAAAGGTTTGAAAGGTATGCACAAGAAATGCCTGTTTTAACCAAAAGACTATATGTAAATCCATGATTAATACTAAAGCAGTATTGTGCTCACGACCTTTTGTCTCAAGTCTGAATCTTGAGTCTTTATCCTGAAAATTAATACTTTTTTACAGTAGAATTTTTTCATACTTCTTTAGTAGAGTTCGAGTTTGGGAAAACAGACAATCGACAGCTTGACGTCAGAGATAACAGTCCATGTCTGCCATTGCTTTATCAACATAGTGACAAGGCAACGATTTTTTGAGTTATTGAATGGCGTGAACAACGAATTCATTGCCGTTTAAAAATGTATTGGGCGCAATGAATAAGTGTAAACAACCATGTGTTTATCTTTTTAGCGATTATACAACAGGAAAATAATGATGATGTTACGTAAAACTTGTACGGCTTTAACGTTGTTTCTTTTACTATCCATTTCAGGAGTTGAGTCTCTCAACGCATCCGATGATACGGTGTGGTTGGATGCAGAAACGGATTCTTTACTTTTGGAAACGCAGTTTGCAACAACTGAGATGGGCGACATGTTAGTGATTATCAGAACCAATGATATTCATGCAGAAGCGGTCACAGAGATGGAAACGTATTTTTCACATTTTACCGACTTCATAGAAATTATTGATAGCCAGCAGAGTGAGAATTTATACAATGATGTTTACAATGAGCTGTTGTTACCTTCTTTAATCATCGAAACGGCTGAAGATATTGGTGAAGGCCCTGTGACTTTAATTATGCGTGCTATCGAAGATATCGGTGAAGGCCCTGTTACTCTGAAATAACACGAATTTAAATATACATTGTATATCTGCGATGAAGATGATGTCATTATCATCTTCATCAACCGTTAAGGCTATTGAGTCAAGGAGCTTTTTGTTCGAGTGTTCTATTTTAATGCTTGTTTTCAGCAATAAAAAACGCTTTAATCCTTTAATCCTACTCCTGATAGGTTGTATTCACGACGCTGTGTCTCAAGTCGGGTTTTTTAGCGTATTTATGAAAAATTAATACTTTTTTACAGTAGAAATTTTTCATACTTCTTTAGTAGAGTTCCAGGTTGGAAAACAGACAAACGACAACTTGACGTCGGAGATAACAATACATGCCTGCCACTGCATTTTCTTTTATAACACTTTCTGTATTACTGTGTTTGTTGAGCTTTGCTCCACGTGCCCAGCCTTTTATTCATTTTGAGCCGGTTAAAACCTCTCATAACACGCCCACAATGACGCGTTTTGGCACCTTGGCAATCGATGATCGTGGACATATTTGTGCGTCCGTAAAGAGTCAGGGGCTGCATTGCTACGATGGTATTCATCTCACCACCGTGTATAACGATTACGTCGCGAGTATTACTCGCAATAATGATCAAGTTCTCGGCGCGACCAAGCAGAAAGTTTTTTTCTTATTAAACGGCGAAATTCGTTTTTTGTCGGAACATCGTCAGCCGGTATTAGAACAAGAAGAGAGAATTGTACAAGTGCTTCCTGATCAATATTCTGAATTGTTGATTTTGACCAATCGTGGTGTACATCGTCTGTATACTGATTTAACGGAAAAAATATATCATTCAGATTCAGAAAATTTTCATTTTACTTCCTCTGATACCGAAGAAGAATCTGTATGGATAAGCTCTAATGAAGGACTTTATCTATACAACACAATCAATCAAGAAAAACAGATTTTTTTTAAGGATGCACATGTTTATGAAGTTACAGAAGATTTTTATTTAACAAACAAAGGTATCTATCGGCGTGATAATAATGAACTTATTCTTGAGGGTATCTTTTTCAGAAGTTTACGTTTGAATAATAATGACTGGTTGGTTGCGGGTATTGAGGGTATTTGTCGTATAGAAAATTTAGAGCGAACTAATTGCTCTTTACTTTCCTCGAATGCTTTAGAACAACATATTGCAGCATTTTCATTCTTAGCCGATCCTCATGGTAATGTATTTGCTGCAACCAGCAATGGTCTGTATGTTTCTCAACCCAAGTTTTATCAAAATTTTACCCAACGTCATGGCCTGTTAAGTAATCGTGTCTCCAGCTTATTGGCGATGGATGATGTTCAGTATGTGGGGACCAGCAAAGGGTTAAATCGGTTGGATATGAAAACCGGTGAAATATCCGCCGTGTCAGGCACCGAAGATATGGCCATCACCAGTATAGAGCGTGTCGATGATACCTTATGGTTGGGTGTCTCGGGTGAAGGTGTATTGACTTTAGAAGTATCTAATCAACAATTAACAAAAATCATAGACGCCGATGATCGCATTTTTTCGATAACCTTTGTCGAAGATTTTATTTATCTCGCTATTCAAAACCAAGGTCTTTTTAAATACGATCAAAAAGGCAATGTCATCGTTAGCCGCCAACAAAAACATTTTCGAGATATTCGACACATTCAAATGTGTGGTGATTATTTGTTTGTCGGGACGATGAGCGATGGCATTATCAAAGTGAACAGTGAATTAGTGATTGAAGATTTATCTGATTCCAAGAGCTTGCACACGTTTACCTGCGATGATGAAAAAATTATTGCCGGTTCACGCGCAGGTGAGCAGCAAACTTTGGATCTGAATTTACACAACCAAAATACGTATGCCCATCAAAACGCCATATTCAATATCTTATCTTATAACACGTCTTTTTTAGTGCATAACGCCAAAGGTTTATATTTTGCTGACACGGCACACTTTTTTGATATGCCTGTGACGGCCTTTATTAATGTGGCTAACATTCAAAACGAGGTCTTGTATTTTGGAAGCAATCAGGGGCTGTTTCGCGTTAACTTACGCGCAGCAGAAACCTTTGAAGCCGCAGCACCTATCATGAATTTAACACTGAATCGTATCGATGGAGGTCAACTACTGCATTTACGAACCGAAAATCTGGTGAAATCGTCGGATTATCAATGGTTTTTATCCTACGACAACCAAACCTTTGCCTTAATGCCTGATAATGATGTTTTTATTCCTCAGCACGAGAAAAAAACCTCCGTATTTATTTATTTCAAGAATAGCATGGGCTGGGTGAGTCCCGTCAAAGAAGTGACTTTGCCACGAAATGCCACAAAATTTTTACTGATGGATATTCCATTATTTTACATTTTGATCGCAATAATGGTTTTAACGCTATTATTGGGTATCATTCAATACAGGAAATCTTTTATACTCAGTGATAAAAATGACCTTGCTAAATTTAAAGGCTTGGAGTCTTCAATCTATCAAGTGCGTTCGTTATATTCTGATGAAGACGTCAAAGAGCTGGATATAGACCAAGTGAGGGCCAAAGCGCAGCGAATTGATAATGAGCCCATCACTGACTATCATGAGGCAAGAGTGGCTCAGTTAAACCAGTTATTGCGAGAGCAACAGAGATACTTGCAAGGCAAAGAAATTTCAGCCGCCATAAACGTGAGCGAACATCAAGTTCGATTTAGTTTACGATCCGTGTTTGGCAACGGTTCGATTAAAGCGTATACGCCAATCTATTTAGATATGATAAAGCAGGAAAACAGTTATGACACGACCTAGAGCGTATGTTGTTTGGTTCATGGTGTTGTTGAGTCCGTTGGGTTGGGCTAGCGATACGCTCGAAACACACGATGACGAAGACAAGCCCGAAAGTGCTGAAGTCGCATCACTCTTTTTAGAAGTACAATTTACCCTGACCGATGCCGGTGAGATGGTTGTTCTGTTGCGCACGGATGATGTCAACGCACAGGCTGTGGCTACCCTTGCCAATTACTTTGCGCGTTTTAATCATTTTGTCGACATTATCGATATCACTGATCCCTATCATGAAGAATTCCTCGAAAATAGTGAGCAAGCGCCGTCGAGTTTGACGCTGCCGCCATTGATGCTGCAAAAAGCTGATGATGTGGGGGAAGGACCTAGTTCATTGAAATAATCACTCAGCGTGACAAGCGTCACGCATTATTAAAAAGACAACCTCTCTTCTTTTCAGCGATCACTATCCATTCATTTATAGTGCGTTGCTGAACATCCTGGTCAATGACGACTTCCTTCATTCCATTATATCGCCTTTCAACAAATCCTTGTCATTCAATGACAATGCTCACTCGTTTTTACTGAAAACGAGCCGCATTTATTGTTTTATTTTCTCAGTATTACGAGTAAATTGACGTTTTTACCTGCAATTTTGACAAATTCTCATTAAACGTTTTTCGTTACCGGTATGTCGCTAGTGTTTTCATTGCATTACCTGCAACATTTTTATAATACCCAACGATCAATGGTCAGTACTCTTCATATGCTAGTAATGGTTTGAGCGTATTTCGAAAAAATAATCACATCGCTTGTTTTGTTCCACAGCAATCGACACCCTGTTTCCTCATAACATCGCTACTTTTTTGAGGAATTTTCATGGACATCACACTCACTCACAACGAAAACCCCACCTGGTGTTTTGCACCCTCGCGTCTCAAAACCAACCGTCAGCAAATGTCAGTGGCGATTGAGCAAGGACGGCGTCTTTTGCAATGCGAGTTTGCCGCGCTGTATCCGCATCATAAGGATTGGCTGTTAAGTTTTTCTCGGGTGCCGGGCGGGTACGATTGGGGATTTCATGTCACCCACTATTTTCAACAACAAGGGGTGGCCGATGTGGTGTACCTGGAGCGTTGCGGCGCGCAGGTGTTGCTCCTCGTGATGGAACACTATCAGCTGCTCAGTGAAATGCAAATTGCGCGTGAGGATCTCGGTGATTACCTGAGTTTTCTTAGTGCAGAGATTGCTCGTGCGCCGCTGGTGCAATCCGGGCTCAGCCAAACCCTATCCGCCTTGCGTCGTGATGTGCCGGTGTTAACCGATAAAGAAATAGTGGCGTCACCGGCGCTCACCCGTTGGTTACCGCCGGATAAGGCTTGGCGTTTTCAACCGGTGCATCAGCTGTTGCAGCAATCCGAATGAAACCCATCGTGTTCTCAGCCTTGACACAAGGTTCCCTTCAACCCCCCACGTGCAGTCGCGAAAGCCATGGGGACTTTGGCCGTCATCGCGTTTTCATGACGGCTGTTTTTTTACCGGTGTTTGGCCGGCCCATTTTTTTATTGAGGACCTGCATCATTATGATCATGGACACGTTACATCACTTGATCCAAAAAGCCAAAGCCCAAGGCGTACCGGTGCGACACCATGCCGTGTCCACCTTTTCTATCGACAAAGCCCAGCGGTTATTTGGCCAGACATTTTGTCGCGAGTACCACCATTTTTTACGAGAGGTGGGGTTTTTACACATCCATCCGCATCGGGTCTTAGGGCTCAGCCAAGACACGCCCAGCGTGCACGACAAACACAGTTTTTTATGGGCCACCTTACAATTTCGGCAACAGTATTTTACCGATCCGCGGTTAAGCGTGGTGGAAAACAGCAACAACCAATGGTTTTTTTTGCTTAATCACGCCAACGGTAAACTTTACGGCTTTGATGCCATTGAAGCCCAATACACCAAAAACTATCGACCCTTGTTACAACCCGAACCGGACAGCTTCACGGATTACTTGCACCGGTTTATCGATAATTTCTTGACGGGTTAACACCCGTGTCAAAAAACCAAAAATCGGTATTGGGATGATAGAAAAAAGCAGTCTTTACATAATATTTACAAAATTTTATATACACTGTGCTTTGATAAAAAATAGCACAAAGTTTACATTGTCAATGTCGCTAGTTTTTACAGGAAGGGAAGTATGCCAACGAAATTAGAAACAAAAATAAAGCAAAGAATTCGTTATCTCAACGAAAGAAAACAATTAAACGCAGTTGAAGTTGCAGAAAAGGATATGTTAAATATATTGACATCTTGTCAATCAGAAAAAGCCATCAAAGATTTGTTATCCAAACATATCGCTCATCTCTATTTGTCGTTAGAGAAAAATCGATATCAACCGGGTAAAATCAGTCAGCAATTTAATGCGGTGTTTGAAGTTGTCAAAATGATTCAGGTACATGAGAAGTCGAACAGTGATGCTACTCAAATCTACCATGAAAAATCCTACCCTATTTTTTCATTGCCGATGCATAAGTCGCCTTAATCACCGTCGATTTTTTTATTCTGTCAAAGTTAACTATCAATAAAGAGAAAATTATGCAAAGAAAAATAATAAGCGATGTTTTTTGTTATCTGTTTTTTACGTTGAGCCTGTTGTTTTCAGCAAAAACGATAGGCGCGCCAGATCAAGGAGTCACAGAGACCCTCTCCGGTGTGCTAGAGGAACCCGCCAATGGGTTAACACCCACAGGAAATGCACAACAAATTTATGACTTTGATGGTTTTGGTCAGCTCATCAAGAGCCCACGTGTAGAGAGCGCGGATTATGATGCGAAGGGACAGTTGCGCAGTCTCACCACAGCAACACAAATCATACAGTTTGGCTACAATGCATCGGGAGCCCGCATTTATAAAAAAGTGACAGACCGAGCAACGGGAGAGTCGTTGGTATCCTTGTATCCGATGGAGAGTGTGGCATTGGAAGCGAGTGGCCGACAAAGCTACGTGTTTGTGGCGGATAGCCGTTTAGTGCGCTTGGAGCATGCGACGGGTGATTGGTTTTATTATTTAAAAGACCAGGTGGGTTCGAGTGATGTGGTGATGGCTCAGGATGGTTTGCCCGTCGAGCAGATGTATTATCAGGCGTATGGCACAGAAACCGCTCCGTCCGCAACCTGGGACGCTTATCAAGCCGAGCAGGCAGAACAGCTGCCGCACGAACCGACGCACCACCGTTTTACAGGCCATTATAAGGATGATGAAAGCGGTTGGTATTGGATGGGTGCGCGGTATTACGATCCGAGCTTGGGGCGTTTTATCACACCAGATCCTTTGTATTGGCATACCCCTGCGAACTGCGTATCGTCGGTGCGCGAATGCAACTTATACGGGTATGGTCGTAACAACCCGATGACCTTCATGGATGCGGATGGCCAGTCGGTCTGGACGAAGCTGTTCAAGGTGGGGCGTCAGTGGTATAAAGGCGGTTCAGCGGCGGATGCCTTTGCAGACAATGTGCGGGATGCGCGGACCTTATTCTCAGGCAAGGCGTCTTTCGCGGAACGGGTGATGGCGGGGGTGTCCTTAGCATCAGAAATCTTACCCGTGAGTGTCAACGATGCGAAAGATGTCGCTCGCTACGCTTCTTCTGCTAAAGTGTTTTCGTCGTCGAAACCATCAAGGGTGGAAACGACAGCGAGAGTAAAAAGTGTTGAAAAGCGGGTTGTAAAGAAGACAACCCACAAAAACTCTCGTGATTATGACGGCGAAACCCATGTTTATGTTGTGCGCAATCCTGATGGTTCGGTTAATAAAATAGGCGAGAGTGCTCAGGGAACGAGAATTAGAGACGGTGCCTCAAAAAGAGCAGAGCAACAGGTGCGGAAATTAAACCGCGAAGTTGGCCCTGGCCATACTTCAGAAATTAGAAAAACTTTCCCGAATAAAGATGCTGCTCGTACCTATGAGACAAATCTGATTAAGCGTTATCGAAGGATGTACGGCCAAGATACGTTGCCGGGCAACAATACGAATAGGTAGTGTTTTTGATGTCTGAACAAAGAATATTATTAATAGGAGGTGTCTCTTTGATAAAGGGACGAGTTAGGCAAGCCGGTCTGGTAATCCAAGAAATATGTAGTGATTTGGAGCCGTTGTTAAACGATATAGGCTTTGTTGATAATGCACCGTTTAAGACGGTTAGCATCGTCATAAAGTTTGGAGAAAAAACAGATTTAATTCCGGATTATGAATCTATAAATAAACGTTACAGTGAACTCCCCGTTGCTGTAGAAATGGAGTTGGCTGCTTTAAGAATGGCGAGTAAGGATGTAATTAAAAGTGCTTTTGTGAAGGTAACTATTGATATTCTTATCGATGTTGCCAAAAAGTATGATCTTCCTTATGAGCCGTTACGAATGCTCAAATCTGGTTAAATTCAAGAGCATAATAAAGACAAGAGTTCACAATAAACTCTGAAAGAGCTTCAGTTGAATAGCAGAGATGAAGAAGATCCAGAATCAGTAATTCTTGACTTGGAGTATGAAGTGGAAAAGTTTAAATCAGTGGTGGATTTACATGAAAAAACGTGTAAAGACAATGGATATGATTTGCCATATGTGAAACCGCAAAAATAATCTTCATTAAATTGACTGTAGAAGTAAAGACAAGAGCTGACAGTTACGACTCATTGAGTCGAGTTCTTTAGATGTTATTTAATCCAAGACTTTTTGTTTTCAGATAGTTTTGCCTTAATAAATTTATTGATAAGGAACTACCCTCAAGCATTTTGCCTTGATGGGCTCGCTCATTATTGTAGAAGGCAAGCCATTTGCGATTAGAGCAAGCTGCAAAAACAGACTCTGTGCAAAGACAACGAATTCAAATTATTGAACGATTACTTGGTACGGCCCTACTTTAGTAGACACTTCTGAGCGATAATAAAAGAAAGCTGAGGAGTAAAAATGAGCAAGAAATACACAGAAGAATTTAAACGGGAATGCGTTTCGTATTTAGAAACGCATGAAGTGAGCATACAAAAAGCGGCAGACTCGTTAGGTGTCAGCGATTCGGCTTTAAGAGAGTGGCGTAAAAAGTATAGGAATTTTGAAGATAGCGGGTTATCGAAAACCGAAAAAGAAGAACTTTTGCTGTTACGTAAAGAAGTCAAAAAATTAAAGGCGGAAAAAGACATCTTAAAAAAGGCCG